>JAEWWJ010000120.1 GCA_023396415.1 Bacteroidota bacterium | reverse complement strand
AAAAGCTACCAACACTGGTCAAAGTACAGCATTGAATGTTAATGGTTTACTGTCTGCAAACAGTCCTTATATCACCATTTCTAATCCATCTGCCGCTTTTGCACAAATTGAAGGAGGCCAAGAAGTGTCTGCCGTTTATACTGTTCAAGTAGCTGGAAATGCTCCTGTTGGAAGTGTTGCTACATTCAATTATCAAATCAGTGCAGGCGCTTATGCCGCCTCAAAAGATTATACTGCCAAAATAGGTTTGGTTATTGAAGATTTTGAAACAGGCGACTTTAGTCAATTTCCATGGACGAACGAAGGTAATCAAGCGTGGCAAATCACCAATGTGGATCCTTATGCCGGAACCTATTCAGTGAAATCAGGACCTATTTCAGGCTCCCAAACCTCTGCTTTGCTGTTGCAATATGAAGTTTCAAACTCTGATTCTATCTCCTTTTATATAAAGGTTTCATCGGAAAACAATTACGATTGGTTAAGATTTTATATCGGCTCAACCCAAATGGGACAATGGTCAGGAAGTGTTGCCTGGACAAAAGTTGTTTATCCGGTTACCGCCGGTCTAAAAACGTTTAAATGGGTGTATTCCAAAGATAATTCAGTGAATTCAGGCCAAGATTGCGCCTGGCTTGACGATATTGTTCTACCTGCATCTATCTCAACATCAGCCTGGGCCGGCAACGACATGACCATTTGCAGCAACAGCGTAGCCCAATTGAACGGTACTGCCACAAGTTACAACAGCTTGCTTTGGAGCACTTCCGGCACGGGAACATTCAGTAATACGGGCATCTTGAATCCTGTTTACACCCCAAGTGGAGCCGATTATCAGTCGGGCAGTGTGGTGTTAACCCTCACAGCCAATGGCGCCATCACAGCTACCGATGTTTGTAATTTATATTTCAGTCAGTCGGTAACGGTAAATTCGGGCCAGTCCAATAGTATTTGTCCGAACGAAAGTTATACCATCACCGATGCAGTAGCAGCAAATTATAGTGGCCTTTTGTGGACCACCAACGGTGATGGAACTTTTAATGATGCCACTGCCCTGTTGCCGGTTTACACTCCGGGTGCGATGGACACTCAAACGGGAAGTGTAGTTTTAACTTTGACCGCGTCGCCATTGCCCGGATGCGCTTCTGTTTCGAACAGTCAAACCCTAACCATCTATACTACACCAACGGTTGAGGTAGGTTCTGACCGTGAGCTTTGCGCTGGAAACAACAGTCTGGTATTCGAAGGTGTGATGGCAACAAACTATGCCTCAATAACTTGGAGTACGCTTGGTGACGGCACTTTCGACAACATACACACTCTAAATCCCATCTACACCCCCGGTATTATGGACGAAATCAATGGATTTGTATCGGTGTCGTTGACTGCTGAAAGTGATGGAGGATGTGGTTTTGTGGACGATAGCCTGATGGTTTACATTCATGCGTTGCCATCGGTTCAAATGCCTGAAGACCAAATTGTTTGCTTAGGTAATGAAGCCATGCTCGAAATTCATCTCACCGGAACAGCTCCTTGGACGATGACCATGGCCGAGCCATTTCAAACCCAAACCATTGAAGCGACTCCGTTTATGATGGCAATCACACCCACCGCTACTACACAATTGGTTGCCACCTCTATTGCCGATGCCCATTGCAGTGCGGTTGCCAGCGGACAAACAACCTTGCAGGTAGTTCAAGTTCCTATGCAGCCTGATGCTCCACAAGGTTTAGATACCGTTGATTTTAACGATGGAATGACAACTACATACCTTCTAACAGAAGTGGAATTTTGGGAAAGTTACACCGCAATGCTCACTCCTGAAAATGCCGGAACAGTTGCTGTTGATGGTCGTGAAGTACTTGTTACATGGAATATTGATTTTAGAGGAGAAGCAAGTCTTACCGCCATGGCCTCTAACCTTTGCGGACAAAGCGATTGGTCGGTTGCCAAAACCATTGAGGTGAAAAGCACCATCGGCGTTGATGAGCTTAAGGTGGGTCAAATTCAAATTTACCCCAATCCTTTCAGCAACAGTTGCACCATCGAAATGACTGGATTCAATGCCGGAACCTTGCATTTGCAAGTCATTGACATTACAGGTAAAGTTGTTTACAATGAAGTGTTTGAGGCAAACGCCACCAGCTTCAAAAAACAACTTCCTCTGGGTTCATTGGCCAAAGGAGTTTACTCTGTACGTGTGACGGGTGCAGAAAAATCCCTCTCTACGAAATTGATTCACCGGTAGAATCGTACTTACAAAAAAAAGAGGCTGTCTTATGCGTAAGACAGCCTCTTTTTTTTGCTTTAGTTTTAGGCTTTCCTATACCAAGTCTGACTTCGATCGGGCCCGAAAGAGACGATAGAAATTGGGATATTTACTTTGTTTTCAATGTATTGGATGTACCGTTCAAAAGCCTGTGGAGCTTCATCCAACTGTTGCATCGAAGAAAGCGATTTATTCCAACCGGGCATTTCGGTATAGACCGGCTCAAGTGGCTGTCGGCATGCCTCAAAAGGCACATAATCAATGAGCTGATCACCTAATTTGTATGCTGTTCCCACGCGAATGGTTTCCAACTCATCCATCACATCTGCCTTCATCATCACCAACTCGGTTACTCCATTCAACATTATGGCATATTCGAGTGCCGGCATATCCAACCAACCGCAACGGCGTGCACGACCGGTAGTAGAACCAAATTCATTTCCTTTTTTACGCAAATGGTCGCCTGTTGCATCAAAAAGTTCGGTTGGAAAAGGCCCACTTCCTACTCGGGTGCAATAGGCCTTAAAAATACCCATCACTTTTCCAATGAGATGTGGGGCAATGCCAAGTCCTGAGCAAACACCTGCGATGGTAGTATTTGATGAAGTAACGAAAGGATAACTACCAAAATCAATGTCGAGCAAAGTGCCTTGAGCACCTTCGGCAAGAATGCTTTTGCCTTTGCGCACCATGTCATTTATAAAGTATTCGCTGTCAACCAATTGTAGTGCATTAAGTTCTTCAGCGGCTTCAAACCATTGTTGCTCGTAAGTTTCAAAAGTGAGCCCATCAATAAGATGTGATTGTACCTCAAAGCGATGGAGGTTGATGATTTTTAAGTGACTTTCTTTCAGCTCATTATATTTTTCAATGAAGTTTGTTGAAGAAATATCACCTACCCTGAGACCACTTCGGCTGACCTTATCAGTATAAGTTGGTCCAATGCCTTTGAGCGTTGATCCAATTTTAGAAGCTCCTTTGGTGTGTTCGTTTGCCGCGTCAAGCAGCCGGTGCGAAGGTAAAATCAGATGGGCTTTTCGACTAATGAAAAGATTTTGACCAATTTCGGTACCGCTTTCGCGAAGTTTGGTCATTTCCCGTTTCAAAATAACCGGATCAATGATCACACCATTTCCGATGAGGTTTATGGCGTTGGGGTTAAAAATACCGGAAGGGATCGTATGGAGAACAAATTTTTTACCTTCAAATTCGATGGTGTGCCCGGCATTGGGGCCACCTTGAAATCTTGCTACCACGTCATATCGTGGGGTCAGCACATCCACAATTTTTCCTTTGCCCTCATCTCCCCATTGAAGACCTAACAAAACATCCACTTTCATATTGATAAAGTTTTTGATTAATAAGGCCTATGGACAAAAAAATTACCGCAAGCCAAACAGCTTGCAAATTTAGTAGAAAGAAACGACTTCGAGCAGTGGATATAATTTAATTGATAGTTTTAAATACAACTATCAGTTAGACAGGTCATTAGGTTGCTTAATACGTCCGTAAAAAGTAAGTGAATGGTGGGTTACATCAACGTTTAACAGCTCTTCCACCGATTTCAAAATTTCGTGAACCCGCGGATCACAAAACTCAAGTACCGACCCATCCTCAATGCTAACAAAGTGGTCGTGCTGTTTGAATTTAAACGAGCGTTCAAACTGGGCGCAATTGTTGCCAAATTGATGTTTGGTCACCAATGAGCAGTCAAGCAACAACTCAATGGTGTTGTATAAAGTGGCGCGGCTAACGCGGTACTTGTTGTTTTTCATTCTGATATAGAGCGTTTCTATATCAAAATGACCCTCAGTGTCATAAATCTCTTTCAAGATGGTATAACGCTCAGGTGTTTTACGGTGGCCTCTTTGTTCGAGATAATCCGTAAATATTTTTTTTACTGTTTCAAAAGTATCCTTTTTTCCTTCTGTCATAATGCTTCGCTTTGATGACTGCATGTTCTGTGCAGTGCCGGCACGAATTCACTTCCTGCAATGTAATTTTGAATATTTTTGCTGAAGGATGCTCCTTCGTAACGGAGTGTAAAATTAGCAAATTGTTTTAAATTAGAATGAATAAAAATAAAAAACCAAGAACTGTAGTTACATTATTGATTAACTGATGTTTACAGCATTTTATTTACTCCCCAAAAATCACCTAAACCCATAACTGAACATGATAAACAGGATATTTGAATCATTAGCGACCCAAATGGGCATTGAAGTTCAAAATCTGGAGCGAAAAACTATTTTGGAAAAGCTGCAACATCAGGATGCTGACCTGGCCTCACAACTCACAGAGTTATCGAAAAATTACGACACTCTCCTCTTCATTCGGGGTGATTTTGAGCTGCGGCACAAACTAAAAGATATTTACGATTTTCAAATCAAAAATTCTCAGTGGGCTGTTGATAAATCAATGGAAAAGTTGACATCTTATTGCTTAACGAGAGGATTAGAGCTGCCCGAAGCAGAATCTTTTGATCTGTGATACCTTAAACGCCTGTGAAAAATATTTTAGGTTCAATTCTGTATCATATTTATAATCAGTTATATATAAAGACATTACACTGCACTAACGAATACAATTTCTTTCATTTTTGAATCTACAGTTATAAATAGTCTCAAAACCATTGTCAATTAAAAAAAAAACACGAAATTTGCCGCTCATTTTATAACATTTAAGTACTAAAAATTAAGCTATTATGCCAGCAAAAATGAGATTACAACGACATGGTAAAAAAGGAAAACCTTTTTATCACATTGTAATTGCGGATGGTCGTGCACCACGGGACGGAAGATTTATTGAGAAGATTGGCACCTACAACCCAATTACAAACCCTGCTGAGATCAATCTTGATATCGACAAAGCAGTGAAATGGCTTCAAAACGGAATTCAGCCTACAGATACCGTTAGAGCAATCCTCTCTTACAAGGGAGTACTTTACCGCATGCACCTCCTAAAAGGTGTTCAAAAAGGTGCACTAACAATGGAACAATTGGAAGTGAAGTACCAAACATGGCAGAACGAAAAATTGGCCAAAATTGATTCCAAAAAGAAAAATTTAACCGACGACGAACGCAATGCACGCAAAAAAGCGTTGGAAACTGAAGCCAAGGTGAAAGAAGAAAAAGCAGCTGAATTGGCCAAGAAAATGGCAGCAGCGCTGAAAATTGAAACGGCTGAGCCAGAAGAAAGCACTGAAGAAGCTGCTGATTCTGATACCGAAGCCTAATCTTTTCAGCTTAACGTATATAAAGCCGGTTTTCGACCGGCTTTTTTTATTTTTGCACACCATACATCACCTGTTAAACGATATTTTATGCAAAAAGAAGACTGCTTTTATTTTGGGAAAGTGATTAAAACTCATGGAATTAAAGGTGAAATTAGCATTCGCATTGATGCCGATGACCCAACAAAATATAAAGGATTAGAGTTTATACTGATGGACATCCACAAGAAGCTCATTCCATTTTTTATTCAAAAAATGAGCTTGCACAGCAATAAAGCCTACTTAAAACTTCAAGACGTTGAAACCATCGAAAAAGCAATGGAGTTTGCCGGCCTGGATTTATATTTGCCTTTGGAAATGTTGCCAAAGCTTTCAGGAAATAAGTTTTATTACCACGAAGTGCCGGGATATAAAGTCATTGATGAAGATTTTGGTTTGGTAGGAACCATTGAGCAGGTGCTTGAATACCCAACTCAAGCACTTTTTCAGCTTATGGTAAACGATATCGAAGTTTTAATACCTATTCAGGATGAGGTGATTACAAAAGTAGATCGCCGCAGTAAAACCATTTACATTCACGCACCCCAAGGCCTCATCGAGATGTATTTGAACAGTTGATACCATGAGTGGTGGACGACCTTTTCATTTCAGGCATTTTAGCATGATGCACGAGGCAGCAACCATGAAAATTGGAACAGACGCCATGTTGTTGGGTGCATGGACAAGGATTCCCGAAAATGGCAAAGTGCTCGACATCGGAACAGGTTCGGGGATTCTTGCTTTAATGGTGGCGCAACGAAGCAAAAACTTGATAATAGAAGCCATTGATATTGACAAACCCTCAGTGGATCAGGCACTTTTTAATTTTGAATCCTCGCGTTGGCGTGAAAGATTGCAAGCGAAAGTTAGCCATATTCAATCGTTTTGTCTTTTGGAGCAGGTTGAAAAATACCAACTTATACTGAGCAACCCTCCCTACTTTACGTCAAATTTTAAATCCAGTCTTGAGCGAAAAAACTTAGCGCGTCATACCGATAGCCTTAACCACCGCCAACTGATCGAAGCTGCAGCGCGCCTATTGCATCAGCAGGGGCTGTTTTCGGTGATTATTCCTTATGATTCGGGCGATAGCTTTGTTGCTGTAGCATCTGAAAGCGGGCTTTTTTTGCAACGGAAGTTGGTAATTGTACCTGTTGAAGGTAAATCAGCCAACAGGGTAATACTTGAACTGGGTTTCGGAAATAAAAATAAGCCGGAGTTTCAGCAACTAACTATCAGAAAATCAGATAGTAGCTTTACTCCGGCTTACAACAATCTATTAAAAGATTTTTATTTAGGGATCGAATAATTCTTTTCTTTACCGTACGATCATCTTGTTTCTAAATATTTGATTTCCATCTGAAACTTCAATGATGTACATGCCTTTTGACAAAAATGTTCCGTCAATTAATTGTGAACCAACGAGTTGATCTTTGGTCAAAATCATTTTTCCCTTACTGTCATAAATTTTGATACCCACCGAATGGGGTTGGTTGGTAAGAATGTAGAAATGTCCATTGTTGGGATTGGGTGAGATTGAAAAGGTAAGCGGCACCAATTGCTCGTTCACGTCAATCATAGTAGTTGTTCCCGGGAAAGTTATCTTGTCAACAAATGCACAATCACTACCATTGCTGACACTAATGTCTTTTTGATAGGACCATCTTAGGGTATGGCTTCCTTCGCTAATGGGAAAAGAAACTTCCTCCCAACCCAGTTCTCCTGACCATTGCCCAACTCTTACATCGTCAATATAAAAATTCAGAAAATCGTAGTTGGCTTCTGATGAAACTTTTCTGGCAAACTTGACATTGTCATTTGCCATCACGATTAAACTTAGCCAAAGGTCTGATGTTGTGTTATTTGCAATTGCTCCCGAACGGCTTGTATAAATACCTTCGTAGGGGTTAACGGTCGTAACTGTCCAATTGGCACTTCCAGCATGATGCCATTCGTAGCTGTTAAAGTCACCACTTTCAAAGTCCTCAATGCGCAGACCCACAGAAAGTAACATTTCCAAATTTTTAGTGTATGCACCGGCATTCACCACAAGGTCGAAGTCGGCTACTGTTCCAAAAGGCGTGTTGGGGTTCACAACCACAGTAAATGCAATATTTTGGGATGAGCCATTTTCGAGCTCGCCGATGTTGATGGTAGGATTATCAATGGTAATCCAAGGATTTGCACAAGCTAAAGAAGCTACGGCATCAAAAGCATTGCTACTGCCTGTATTGCTAACCGTGAGCATCAGTTGCACCGTTTCGCCCGGGTCAAGAAGCCCGTTGTTGTTTCCAGCTGAAGCATCGTTGATGCTGTAATTTCCAATCAACAACTCAGGAGCCAAGACTTGGATATTGAAACCGCTGTACCACGTCATGGTTCCATTGGTGGCCGTTAGATTAAAGTCAATTTTTTCTTGATTTGGCACACCATCAGCCAGTTGTACTATAACGGGTTGGAGACCAACAATAGTATCTCCAGGAGCTATATCACTGATAGTAAAAGTATTAGTGGGGAATGTGACAAATCCAGTTTCAGAAGAGATGGTGACGGTGAGGTTTCCGCTGGCTTCCATGCCCACGTTTTTCATTCCAATTTGAAGTTCAAAAAGTTCATTGTTATCCGGCAGTCCATTTCCGTTTCCGTTCATGCTGTCGTCAAGAGTATATTCGGCATACACCACATATGGACCGCTGGCCGGAATGAAAGTGATGGGATAGGATTGGGTGAAGGCGTTGTTTCCGGAAACGATTAATGTAGCAGTGCCAATTTCGGTGACAGGGAGTTCAAAAGTAATATCGGCAACTCCGTTTTCTTGTGTTAAAGCTCTGGCAATCAATTCTCCATTCATCAAAATACTACAAACAGCCTTTGAAAATGGCGATCCATTTACAGTAACCATTACTGAAGTAGAAGTTGTACCAAGCACCAATTCACTGCTGAAGTCAACTTGTGTTTGAATGGGCTCCGCCGACCAAACATCCAAAGCGGGGTCGCCAAGAATATTCAAATCATAGAAGTTCCAGCGCAACGCACCTTCTTCCCACTGGCCCGGTGCGGTTACCCAAGGTGCTGTCATTGCTTTTGATTCGCTGAGTGCTGCACCGAGAGCTGAAATTTTATCATTAAAAATGGCATCAGTCATTTCGCGGTGCAAATGGGCAGATGGTCCTTCGGTTTGCCCTTCATTGAACCAGCCATAACGTGAGTTTCCGATAACGGCAACAGCAAAATTTTCAATATTGACCATTCTTTCCAAAATGCAATCATTATAATCAAAAGCACCGCAATCGCAACCATGGGTATGGAAAATGGAGTAATTTTTGATCACGCCATTGGTTTGCGGAAAATTGGCATTGGTAATATCCGGATTGCTCATTTTGGCTACGTACGTTTGGCTTGCATGACCCACATGGTGAACATATTGCGTACCTTGATTGATGGCATTTCGTAGGGTAGAAGCTGACCAGTTGGCATCGAACTCGTACATTCGTTGAATGTTGTATGTTGTTGGTATCCCGTTGGTTGTATAGCCATTGTCAGAGCGCAATCCAATTAAGAGTTCAAGGTAATCCTTTCCCCAAGTATCGGGACCGGAATAGAGATTTTCGCCCACGAGCAAGGGTTTGGTAAACTCACCCAAAACAGGTTGGGTTTGGTATTTTATACTTTTATTGATCAGGTTGTTTTGCTCTGTCGTGTTACTAAAAGGCAGGCGGCCAATCCCAATTTCCGGCAAAAGGTCCGATTCGTCGGGTTCACCCCATTTGTCGTTGCCGTTGGTGTTCCATGTTCCGTTGAGGCCGGCGTAGTAAAGATCGGCCGGAATGCCGTTGTCAGTGTAACCGCTACCCGACTGCACTGTGCAATACAAACCGCGATAAGGAACCAACTCCGCATCTCCACCGAGAATAACAGTACCAATTTGGTTGTTTAAATACTTGAGAATGATAAAGTTTCTGATTTTGGCTTGTAAATCAGGGCCGGTGATATTGGCATTGATGTACTCAGTGGTAACCACCTCCGAACGATTGCCTTTGGCAAGATACATCGCTACCAAAGGATCAAAACCATCAACATAGCTTTGAGGGGTGATGATTAGAAACTCAAAATCGGTTACTGAAGCCGCTTTTTTAGGATAATGTGAAAGAATTTCACTGTTTTGGGCGAGCTTATTAACTGTTTGAAGCACCTTATCTGAGGTTTTGAGCATTGCAAGGGCTTCAGTGCTTTTGGTATTGGAAGAGGTGGTAATTTTAACAGTTATCTTGCTGTAATAAAACAACTTACCTTCTGAAGGAATGTATTCCAACGGTGTAACCGTAGAAAATGCAAATCCAAAACCATTAAGATATTCTGTAGTTAATTGTCCATGATGAACTGCCGGATAAGCCTCCGAGCTGTTGTAAATCAGTTCATTAAATGCGAAAGGCAAGGGTTTACTATCCGAAAGAGGTTGGGAAGCCTGAGCCGGCAACAACAAAAATGAACCCTCAATAGCTGTTTTTCCTTCGCGCATCACTTGAATGGAGGTGGCAAATTCGCCCGGAGGCAACAGTAAACTCACAGCACGGTATGGAAGCAGTGGCTCTCCTACCCTGTTGGTCAACATGGTTTGCTCGAAGCTGACCAGGTCATACGAGCGGCTTTTTTTGAATTCGGCCTTGTTGAAATGATAGGTGTGGACAATCTCAGTGGCCCAAAGATGCGTGCCAAGGGCTGCCAAAACAAGGATGAGGTAGAATTTTTTCATGAATTAAAAAATTTGTAAAAGTAAAAAGTTGATTATAAATGTATTAGAATCTTATTTTTTATTTTGAACCTATCAAAAATACTTCTTTAAATTGAATTTAGTCGAACGAAAAGCCATTCGACCTCCCATTTATAGGATGGATTAAGCACTTGAATGAATGAGACTAAGCCAACGATACCACAAACCGATTGGGAATTTCTTGTCGGATAAGCCCTTCCAAATGGGCGACCGGAATAGTGGGTCATCGGCAGTAGTATCTGAAATCAATTTTATGAATAGTTGTTGATCAATAGATTGATGACTGTTTGAAAAAATATTTTTCAAAAATGGAGGTAAATAGCCTTTGATTTTTTGACGGAAAAACAAAATCCTCAGCTTATTTTTTTCGGAAGGAGCCGCCATCCAATTGGGATTCTTGATGGTATGTAGCTGTCCCGGAAATGAGGGCAGCAGCTCTAAAAAGAGTTTTCCTTGCGCTTTTTCTTTCATTGGAATTTGAAAAGTGAGATCAAAAAATTGCGGATTATAATAAGGAGTGGTCGTCCAAATAAAGGATCGGTTGCGGTCTTCGCCTTCAAAAAGCCAGTTCATGGCCCTTTCTTGAACCATAAATTGAATGTATTGATCAGTTAAAGAAGTTGACTTATAGCTATTTAAGCAATCAACAATAGATTGATACACTACTGATGAAGAAAGTTGAAGCAGGTCGGAAATTTGATGAATTGAAACAGAGCTGTGTTTTGCAATCAATTGGTTGATAAGGTGTTGCTGCGAAATGAGTTGCACTAAAGGTCGTAGATCGTCTAAGGTTTTGTCACCTCCATCGCCGGTAATCATTTGGAGGCCCTTGTTGTGAAAAAACTTCAGAAAGGGTATGATGAACGCCATTTCAGCACCATTTAAACCTTGTTTAAATTGTAACAATTCGATGATTGATTCTGACGTAATTGGTTTAAGATCAACAATATGATAAAGATTAGTTAAATCAAGTTTATCCACGATATCAGTTGCAATCTGCACATCAACTTCAGCTGTTTTTTCAGCATCGCGGTAAGAAATAATCGGAATGGTCAGCTGTTGAGCGGCCAATGAAGAAGCAATCAATCGCGAATCTAAACCACCACTGAGCGAAAGTGCAGGATTTTTTAGGGTATGCACTCTGTTCAGCAACGCACTATTGAAGCGCTCTTTGATGACAGTCACCAATTGATGATTGGTTTTTGTTGAAGTTGTGTGTGGAGCTTTAAAGTTATTTTTAAAAAGGGTTCGTCCATTGATAAGGTCAATGTGCAGTTGAATATTTGGCTCCAATCGCTCAACATTTTCCCATAAAGTGCGTGTGCCGAGGGTAAAACCAAAGAGCAGAGTTTGTGCCCAACCCAGTTTGTCATCGGCCGGTATCATTTTAAAGCGGCGTACAAAAGCAATATCTCGGCCCACAGCCAGCCGCCTCCCTTCTTGCAGGAAATACATAGGAAGTCGGCCAAAACGATCGTTGGCCAACAAAGCTTGTTGCAGCCGATAGTCTAATAAAAGAAGGATAAATTCACCGTCTTTTTGTTGAATCCAATCGTTAATCCTTTCATAATCAAATCCTGAGGAGGTGAAAAAGGAAAACAAATCATCTAACTCATTTTCTACCAAAAAAGGATAAGTGAGACCTTCAAAGACAATAGAATGTTGTTGGCGGCTCCAAAATCGAAAAGGATACGCCTGGTATTGATTTGAGGCAACAAACAAGCGATTGGGATCGTTAATGATCGTACATATTTCGTACGAAGGCCTGTTGATGGCATTACAAGCTTCAGCGTTGGTTTCCGGAAATTGATTCAATGAAAAAAGCAGGCCTGGCATGGTGATTTTACTATAAATAAATAATGAGAAAAGATGTTCGGAAAAATGTTGGATATTTGCGTTTTCGCAACATTTTTGCAACAACAGCTTTTGAGCTTACAAAGGTAGCAATTTAGCTTTTTAACATGGCGACCAAGTTTCAACTCACTCCTAGCATCTACAATGACAATCAAAACTTTAGGTTTGGATTGTTGCTCAATAGCCCGTTTGTGGAGTCATGGCAGTCCAAAACCATTGAGCTACTGCTCGAAAATGGCCATGAACTTGTATTGGTTGTGATGAACGGGAATCCGGCGAACCAAAAGCCATCTTTAGTGCAAAAAATCCGTGAATATCCTTTTAACCAGGCCTTGTTTCGTGTGTGGAACAGGTTCTTTTTTAAGCCGGATTCAAAAAAAAGTATAGACATCAGCTCTAAGCTTATTGATACAACAGTTTTAAGATGTGTGACTTACAAAAAAGGACTAGCACAATATTTTGATCAGTACAGCCTTGAAGAAATTAAAAGCCATCAACTGGATTTCATTTTAAGATTTGGGTTTAACATTATCCGCGGAGAGATTCTGCAAGCCGCACGCTTTGGTGTTTGGTCGTTTCATCACGATGATGAACAGGAAATAAGAGGCGGTCCACCCGGATTTTGGGAGTTCTTTTACAAAAAGCCGAGCAATGGCGTTATCCTTCAACAGCTAACCGAATCTTTAGATAAAGGATTTATTCTGAAGAAAGTGTGGTTTCCAGTGATTGATCATTGTTATGCCTCTCATTTGGATCAGCTTTATTTTGAAAGTAGCCTTCTTCCGCTGCAAGTGTGCCGCCAAATTAAAGACCAAACCATTGGAAGTTTGTCGCTCTCGAAGGCCAAAATATTTCATCCTCCGGGAAATGTTGTGATGACGCAGTTTCTTCTTTTGGGCTTTTGGAGGAGACTCGTCTTCCATTTCGATTTTCTATTTCGTCAGGAAGATTGGAATATTGGTCTGATTCACAATGCTTTTACTCTTGATCAGCTACTTCCATCTGAATCGGAAAAGATACAATGGCTCAAAAGGAATGAAAAATCTGTTTATCTCGCTGATCCTTTCGTTCTTGAACATGAAAATGACATATTGCTTTTTGCAGAACGTTTTGATTATAAGCAAGGTAGAGGAAGTTTGGTGGCACTCAAACAAAGTGAGGACTTTCGGCAGCACCATCCTTTATTAGATGATCGCCTTCATTTTTCATTTCCGTTTGTTATAAAAATTAATGAAACAATCTATTGTATTCCAGAATGTTACCAGTCCAATTCGGTTCGATTGTACACTTATGACAGCCAAAACACGCGACTGATTTTCAAACAAAATCTATTGGAAGGTTTTCACGCTGTTGATCCAATTTTGTTTGAGCATAAGCAGCGTTGGTGGTTGTTTTTTACCACTAAAGCTTTGCCGAGCGTGCATTTGTATGCTTTTTATTCCGACCAGCCTTTTGGAAATTATGTCCCTCACGCCAACAACCCGGTGAAAACAGATATTCGGAGCGCACGCAACGCCGGAATGCCTTTTGTAAAAAACGGGCAACTTTTTAGGCCCACTCAAGATTGTAGTTTGCATTACGGAAGGGCTATCAATCTTTGCCAAGTCATTCACTTAAGCCCCACTACGTTTGAAGAGGAAATTGTCAATCGGTTTGAAAACCATCCTATGTCGAACTATTCCAATGGTTTGCATACATTAAATTTTAGCTCAAACGTGATTGCCATTGATGGAAAGCGTTATACAACAACATTTTATGGCTTTAAGCATCAGTTGAACCAAAGACTAAAGTTGCGATAATGCTTAAAAAAATCATCGGAACATCGGCCACTCGCGTTTTCAATGCTGCTGCAAACTTTTTTTTGTTGTGGCTGGCTACTAATTATTTAGGCAGCACTGCTTGGGGCTTGTCTGGAATCATTCTGTTGGATATTTCATTGATTTTGTTGGTTGCCGACATGGCCGGAAACGCCATAGTTTATTTCACTCCGCGAAGAAAAGTTTCGAGCCTGCTGCTCATCTCAATTGTATGGTCGGTGATGATCGTTGCAGCTTTGGGATTGATATTCATGGCTTTACAAGCATTTCCTGAATTTTTTAGCATCATTGTCCCCACCGGATATGCAATCCATATATTGGTTTTGGTTCTAATAGCGAGTTTTAATGGATTCATTATCAATGTTTTGCTTGGAAAAGGGAATATTTTGGTATTCAATTCTCTGTTTGTCGTTCAAATGGTTGCCATGCTACTTGCCATGTCGTATTTCATTTTTATCTTGAACCAACGCGATGAAACTGCTTTCGTTGGAGCAATGTATGTTTCCTATTTGATCACATTTTTGTTAGGATTAGTAATGATTATCAATGTTTTACGCCACGATTCCATCAAAGAAAATGCTACACTTAAAGAGATGCTACACTTTGGGTTGATGACACAACTTTCGAGTATCACGCATTTACTCAATAAACGACTTGGTTTTTATTTTATCCGGAATATCTCAGGATTTGGAGCCTTAGGTGTGTATCATTCAGGAACCCAAGTTACTGAAGGCCTGCGCATTATTGGTCAAAGCATTGCTTTGGTGCAAATGTCGGCCATCAGCAATTCAAATGATAAGCAATACGCTAAAGTCTTGACGTTGCAATTGTTAAAGCTTTCCGTTTTGCTTACGTTTTTAGGTGTACTCATGATCGCTTTCATTCCCACCTCGTTTTTTACCCACTTTTTCGGAAAGGATTTTGGAGAAATTAAAACCGTCTTTATCTTTCTCAGCCCCGGCGTGATTGCCCTTTCTGCCAATGCTATTTTCAGTCATTTTTTTTCCGGTATCGGTATCCCTAAATATAATTTTTACGCCTCAATCGTTGGTTTACTTATCATCGTCCCTTCGGTAATCATACTAGTACCAGCTTTTGGAATAGAGGGTGCAGCTGGCTCAACCTCGTTGGCCTACCTTTCTGCCATTGTCTATCAATGGTCAGTTTTTCAAAAGACAACCCAAACTAAAGGCAGCGAACTGCTCCTGAATCGAGAAGATCTGAAGTTCATTCGCCTACTGGTGCAAAAAGTGATCAATAGATCGCGAGAATCAAAACAGTCATAAAAAGCGCCATGAATTAACCTCCAAAGATGCCCTATATTTATTGATTTTGCTACTCATTATTATGAGACGATCAAGCCAAATTTGTGTGTTTTTTTGACATTGTTGCACAACACGCAATTTTTTCAATTCGTTTAAAAAAAACAGAGCATCAAAGTGTTTTCTTTCAGTTAATCTATAAGATATTGCAAATAAGTTATATAGATAAATAATCTATCACTAAAACGTAATCAATGTGAGGTACGTAATTTTGCAAAAAGAACTTGAAGTAAAGTTGTTGGGTTCATTTTTATTGCCTTCAACGCTTATGTTACCTAAATTTAAACCATTGGTGACACACCCATCCTTTTCTGATGCAGTTTGCGCTGAAGAAAAAGATGAGAAGTTCGTGTTCCGAAAACCTTTAATAGTTCTACCATTATGTAAACAATGGACAGTCAAAACAAATGCAGGAAATAAAAATTGACAAAAAAACGTATGCTTTGTTAGTTTTGTGCAAGAGCACTTATTACTTTAAGGTTTTTAATTAGATCAACTCATTTATTAATCACAAGTTAAATACTATGAAAGCAGGGCCTTAAACAACGATGCACGCAATTAAAAAACCATTCATTTAAAATGAGATTATTTTTTTTCTACCACTAAACAATAAAAAAATGCTATGAAGAACCGTTTACCTATGAAACCAGCTTCGAGCTGGTACAAAAGCACTTTAATCCTGTTGTTTACACTCGCTGTAACTACAGTTTTTGGACAAGGGAGGAATATCAGCGGAACTGTTACCGACCAATCCACCAATGAGTCGTTGCCCGGCGCCACAGTTTTGGTGAAGGGAACCTCCAAAGGCACCTCTACCGATTTTGATGGGAAATTCGTTTTGAATCTTGCTTCAAATGAGAACACCCTTGTTGTAAGTTTTGTGGGATACGTGCCCACTGAAGTTACTATCGGCAGTTCCGATAAGGTTAACATTCAATTGGTTCCGGCAAAAACATCCTTGCAGGAAGTTGTAGTTGTTGGATACGGAAGTACCAAAGTGAAGGATTTAACTTCTTCCATCACTACCCTCAAGTCAGAAGACTTGGTAAAGACCCCTTCCTCGCAGCCATTGCAAGCCTTACAAGGCAAAGTAGCCGGTTTACAGGTCGTTACAGGAGGAGGCCCCGGCGATTCGCCAACCATCAGAATTCGTGGAATTGGTTCCTTCCCCGGAAGAGGCAATGAATCACCACTTTATGTTGTGGATGGTATGTTTTTCGACAACATTGACTTCCTCAACCCAAGTGATATTGCAACAATGTCGGTGCTGAAAGACGCATCTGCAGCTGCCATTTATGGTGTTCGCGCTGCCAACGGCGTGGTTTTGATTGAAACCAAAAGTGGTTCCTACAACCAAAAAACCGAAATCGTTTACAGTGGATTCACCGGCTATCAAATAGCTCAGAACGTTGTAAAGATGGCCAATGCGCAACAATTTACCATTATGGCACTCGAAAGCGGATCGCCAGCCGATGAAACTTTTATCTTGAATGCCATGCAGCGGTATGGCCGCAGCCGTATTAACCCCAATGTGCCCGACGTAAACACCGACTGGTACAAAGAAATGTTGCGTCCGGCACCAATGACCAGCCATAGCCTCGATTTTTCCGGTGGAAATGACAAAATAAGGTATTCGGTTGGAAGCAACTACTTTTTCCAAGACGGGATTATGAACATGCGTAACGAATATGAACGCATGAATGTGCGGACTAAATTGGATGTGAAAGCCACTAAATGGTTAACAGTGGGTGGGAACTTCATCATGAGCAATGCAACCAAATACAATCCTCAGAACAGTGCTTGGAATGATGCTTATTATGCCATTCCCATTATGCCCGTTTACGATGAAAACCTCACAACAGCAAAACCTACCAACTATGCCAATGCGCAGGATTTAGGCTACAGAAGCGGTCAAAACCCCTTCCCTGCTATGAATTTCAACATTGACAAGATGAAAATCAAGAAGATTTTGGCCAACTACTACGCCGAAGCTACAATTATCCCGCAAATGTTGACATTTAAATCATCATACAACTACAACTACTCAACAATTGACCAGCGAATGGTAAACCTTCCGTGGTTTATCGGCAACAGCTTCCAAAATCCTGATGCCACCATCACCCGTACCTATTCCTTATATACCAATCAGATTTGGGACAACGTTCTCACATTTAACAAAAAAATCAACAACCACAACATTTCTGTGATGGCCGGTACCTCCTTTAAAGATGAAGGATACCAAAAACTATCTGCACAAGGAAAAAATTTCCCTACCGATATGGAGCAATCATGGTACATCAACCAATCCCTCAATATTCCTGCTGAATCTGTTTGGGATGATGGATTGCGTCAGTATGCGATGTCTTACTTTGGACGCTTGGCCTACAATTGGAGCGATAAATATCTGTTATACGCTACTTTACGTGGAGATGGAAGCAATAAGTACCAACAAAAGTGGGGATATTTTCCAACTGTTGGAGCCGGCTGGGTTATTTCGGAAGAATCTTTCTTAAAAGGTAACCCTTACATTCAGTTTTTGAAAATTCGCGGCAGCTGGGGCCAATTGGGCAACGACCGCATTCAGGCCAGCGACGGGGCTTTCACCACAACGGTAGTTACTACCACCCTAGGCGGAATCGTTTATTCTGGAACGATTGTCAATAACACTTTTTCAAGTTTGAAATGGGAGTTAACCGAAGAAACCAATGTGGGATTCACCGGACGTTTGTTGAACGACCGACTTGCAGCCGATTTTGATTATTACATCCGCGACACTAAAAATGCAGCCATTCCTGTGATTATCCCCGGACAAGGTGGTAGCGTTTTGAAACCTGTTGGTGTGATCAGAAACTCAGGATTTGAGTTGGCTTTGGACTGGAGCGACGAAATCAACAGCAAGTTTAGCTATAACATTGGCGCCAATATATCAACCCTAAAGAACGAAGCCATTGACCTTTATGGTCAGCAATACCTTGATGGTGGAACTGCAGAGTTTCGTCAACGCACCTACCTCAACGAACCTTTGATGGCTTTCTATGGTCGCGAGGTAGTAGGTGTTTATCAAAACCAAGCCGAAATTGATGCTGATCCCGTAGCCGTTGAAAATGGACTTGAGCCGGGCGATTTCAAATACAAAGACCAAAACAATGACAAGAAAATTGACGATGACGACCGCGTTCTTTTAGGATCATACTTCCCTAATTTCATGTATGGTGCCAATTTAGGTGTCAAATACATGAACTTTGATGCCAGCGTGAGCATTTACGGACAAATGGGCAATAAAATCCTCAACAGAAAACGTGGGGAGATGATTTGGACATCCGATGGAAACCTGGATGCCGATTTGGCCGAAAACCGTTGGTATGGCGAAGGAACTTCTGATAAATACCCCTCATCGAAAGGCTTGCGCAAAGGTTGGAACCAAAAAATGAGCGATTATTTTGTTGAAGATGGCGCCTTCTTTAGGATTCAAAATGTGCAAATTGGCTACACCCTTAACAACAAACAATGGTTGAGCGGTCATTTCCCTCAAACCCGCATTACATTTACGGCTGAGCGTCCGCTTACCCTCTTCCAATACAACGGATTTACTCCGGAAGTAGCCGACGGATGGGATTCACAAACCTATCCTGTAGCTGCTGTTTACACCATCGGACTGAATGTTAAATTCTAAACCCCTAAAACTAAAATACCATGAAAAGAAATAAAATATATGTCTTTTTTGCCCTTTTGGCAATCATCTCTACCGGGGTCGGCTCATGTCAGAAATATGTTGATGAACTACCTGAAAACAAATCATTTACAGGTGGAACCGACTATTCTATCAGCTCCAATATGATCCTCCCCCTAATTGGAACTTACCACGAATTCAATGGGCTCGAATGGGAATGTTTTCCATTGATTTCAGTTCGCGGCGACGATGTGAACGCCGGTGGGTTGGGCGACCAGCAAGACTTTGCCGAAACCGATAACTTCAACTACAACAAAGATTATTGGATGTATAACTCGCTTTGGCAGAACTTCTATCAAAATATGCTTTCGGCCAACACGGCTATGGAGCAAGTGGCCCTTTACCAAGAGCAAGCTACCAACAAGGCCCTCGGCGATCAGTATATTGCCGAAATAAAGGTGTTGAAATCATTCTGGTTGTTTCAGTTGAGCAGGGTTTGGGGCAGCGTAATCATCCCACCCTCCTCTGATCCTTCTGCCCTTTTGGTTACCGACCTTTCTACCAAAGAAGTAGTGATGCAGCAAATCTCCGACTGGATGAGCGAAGCCATTCCAAACCTACCGGCAGTGCGCCCTAACGAACGCACCGATGTTCCAGGTGGAGTGACCAAATATACCGCTTTGGCCATGAAAGCCCTCGCCAATTTAGAACTGAAAAACTATCAAGCAGTGGCTGAAGCTACAGGCGAAATCATCAACTCAGGCAAATTTATCCTTGAGGCTGATTATTATAACCTCTTCAAAATTCCTGGAAAGCTCAACAGCGAAAACATCTGGGAATTTCAGTATTCTGACCTCGGCACTGGCTCGGGCGACAATTACGGTTACCTTTTCGCTTTCTTTGGCCCTCAAGGCTGGACACCAGCGGTTAGCGGTGCCGGCGATGGATGGGGTTTCTACGAACCAAGTTTGAAATACATCAAGTTTATGCTCGACAGAGGCGAAACGGTGCGTTTAGAAACAACGGTTCTGTTTACCAATCGCGGGATTGAAGAAATTCAGAAAGATCCCAATTATGCTAACCTACCGGCTTGGATTTCCAATACCACGCGTTCGGGCGACATTATTAATGATTACCCTCGTGCCTTTTTTGCCAGCGGTAAACATTATTTGCCCTCAGACCAACTTACACCAGGAAGAACCGATTATGGAACCAACAAAAACTTTACAGCCATCCGTTATGCCGAAATTCTACTGATGTATGCCGAAGCGGTAACACAAGGGGCTTCTGCCACCGCCGGTACTGCCGATCAGGCAGTAAACCTCGTGAGACAAAGAGCTGGTTTATCGCCACTTGCAGGAGTTACCTTGGATCAAGTGATGGCTGAAAAATATGCCGAATTGGCTACGGAATGGGGAACACGTTACTATGATATGCTACGGTTGGGTAAAACCAATGAGTTAAGCTACGACGGCAGAAGTTTTACCGAAAGCAAAGCTTATTTGCCTTATCCCCAAAATCAAGTGGACCTTCTGCCGGTTCTCGGACAATAAATCTATCTTACACTTAAAATCAATTCACAATGAAAATAGTTAAATATCTTTTGGGAAGCGTTTTAATTGCAGCGTTTACACTCTCGTGCAACAAGGGAATTGATCCTATTACCGAGGTTGCTCCACGCCCCGATCAATCGGCTCCCGAAGTCAACATCACTTTCCCCGTTGAGGGTAAAATAGTACGCTCTTCCGACGAAGTGGCTACCGTAACTTTTAAGCTGATTGCAACTGATGACATTGAACTACAATCGGTTGTGCTGCAACTTGATGGCATTGAAATAGCCAATTTAACCAGCTTTAAGGATTACCGAAGGGCAAAAATTGACTACGTTTACAACGGCCTCACCGATGGCGATCACGTTTTAACCTCTACAGTTACTGACCTTACCGGAAAATCGAACAGTAAAACCGTTCATTTCAAAAAGGTTACCGCGCCAACTTATGTTCCACTCGATGGCGAGGTTTTATATTTACCGTTTGAAGACAACTTCCTCGATTTGATTACAGGCAACTCAGTCGGAGTTGTTGGAAGTCCCACTTTTGCTGAAGGCAAGGTTGGAAACGCTTACTCCGGTGCTGCCGATGCGTATGTAACCTATCCTACAGCCGGTATTGTTGGCGATGAGTTTAGTGTTGCCTTCTGGTACAAAGTGAATACCACTCCCGACCGTGGCGGATTAATTTCCATCAGCCCTACAGGCGATAGCCGCAACTCCGGATTTAGGTTCTTGCGCGAAGGTTCGGCAACGGAGCAAAACCTGGGTATTAACTTTGGCATAGGTGACAGTGAAGTCTGGATGAATCCCTTCCTCACCTTTGCAGCTGAAGACCAATGGATGCACATTGCAATCTCCATTTCAACAACAAAAGCCACTATTTACGTTGATGGTCAAGTAATTGTGGAACGAGAAATTGATGCTCCCATTTCTTGGACCGGTTGTTCTTCGTTAACAATTGCCTCAGGTGCTCCTAATTTCATCTATTGGGAACATTTATCCGATCAAAGTATGTTTGATGAGTTCCATATGTTCAAAAGAGCCATCACAGCAGCAGAAGTACAGGCCTTTTCCGGTACTAAATAGTTTTTTATTTTGAGTTAGTGTAATGTGAAAGAGGGAGGGGGTATTCCTTCCCTCTTTTTTCAACTCATCATTTTTTTACACACTATCCTGATCTTCTTTAGTTTGCCAAATAATAAATCTTCTAATGATGGTCAACACAGTTAAATTTTTAAGCATGAAAAACTTTCAAGCATTTTTATCAAACACCGCATTTTTTTTATTTCTCATTTTACTTATTAGCATTTTCGGCTGCAATAAAACCCAAGAGCCTGAGCCGGAAAAACTTGAAGTTGTGAGTGCACTTGCCGGAACCATTCCCCTTCAATCCGCTGCCGAAATAACCAATATCCCTATCAATAAGGACTTTACAATCAACTTTAATGTGGCTGTTGATACCCTACTGGCACAACAAAACATCCTCATCCGCGATGCTGCCGGGGTTGCCACCAGTGCCAATCGTTTCAGCTTTGCCGATGGTGATCGAGCTGTTATCTTGAAGCATCAAGATTTAGCTAAGCTGAAAAGCTATACTTTGGTGATTACAAAAAATATAAAAGGCCGAAATGGCGAAACTTTTTCGGGAACAGAATACAGGTTTAAAACCGACAATAGCGTTCTACAGCTTACCAAAGCCACTTTAGAATCTGAGAATTTTATCCCTGAAATAAATTTTTATAACATCCCTTTGGAAAACGTGAACATTCAATTAGATTTTTCCGAAGCATTGGATACCAATGGAATTCAGTCGAAGTTTACCCTTGCGGGTCAACCGCTATTCAATCTCAGTTTTAACGATGAACTTACTACTGTTAGCCTCACAACAAACAGTATATTAGAAGGATATAAAAAATATAACTTTGTTGCTTCCACAGCAATCAAATCGGCCACCGGAAATAATTTTGCCGGTTTTAGCAACTCTTTTTTAACGGCAGTTGACTCTACTCCCAAATTTCCTTTGATCACTGATGAAGAGTTGTTGACGCTTGTTCAGCAACAAACATTCAAGTATTTTTACGATTATGCTCATCCCGTGAGCGGAATGTCGCGCGAGCGTTTTGGATCCGGCGACATAGTCACTTCGGGCGGCTCGGGCTTTGGTGTCATGGCACTTATCGTTGGCATGGAACGCGGTTTCATTAGCAGACAGCAAGGACTGACTCAACTCAACAAGATGATTCAGTTTCTCGAAACCTCCGATCGTTTTCATGGTGCTTGGTCGCACTGGATCAACGGTAGCAATGGCAATGTGATCCCTTTTGGCACCAAAGACAATGGCGGCGATTTGGTTGAAACAGCATTGCTGGTGCAAGGTTTAATCACCATGCGGCAGTATTTGAACCCTGAAATAGCGGCTGAAAACGAACTTATTAACAGAATAACAACACTTTACAACGAAGTGGACTGGACATGGTACACCCGTGGAAATCAAAATGTGTTGTATTGGCATTGGTCGCCCAACTACGGATGGGACATGAATATGGCCATCAGAGGTTACAATGAAACGCTGATTACCTACCTGCTAGCTGCAGGATCGTCCACCAATACCATCCCGGCATCGGCCTATCATTTGGGATATGCACGCAATGGAGCCATCCGCAACGGAAAAACTTTTTATGGCTATCAACTGCCTGTGGGTTTCGACTATGGCGGGCCATTGTTTTTTGCACATTATTCATTTATGGGGCTCGACCCCAGGAATTTGAGTGACGTTTACGCCAATTATTGGACACAAAATACCCGTCATGCGCTGATCAATTGGGCCCATTGCAAACAAAATCCCAAAAAATATCCCAACTACAGCGCGCATTGCTGGGGTTTGACTGCCGGCGATATCCCTTCAGGTTACGGTGTGAGCGAACCCACCAACGACAAAGGAGTTATTACGCCAACGGCAGCCGTGGCCTCATTGCCTTACACTCCGGAGCAATCCATAGATGCCATTCGCTTTTTTTATTACACGATCGGTGACAAACTTTGGGGAGATTATGGCTTTTATGATGGATTTGATGTCCATTCGGGATGGTGGGCTAATTCCTATATTGCTATAGATCAAGGACCTATAATTGTAATGATTGAAAATCATCGCACCGGATTGCTTTGGGATTTGTTTATGAGTGCACCCGAAGTTCAAGCCGGATTGGATAAATTAGGCTTTACATACAACCAAAAATAACTCAAAAAAATAGAAGTCATGCGTTTGATAATTTTTGTTTTGCTTAGCATTTTTTCGTTGAGCAGTTTTTCTCAAAATACTGCTAAAACTACTGATAATAAACATATTACCCGAAATGTCATTTCAGACGATTCCCTCTTGACTTTGGTGCAATACAATAGCTTTCAATATTTTTGGGAAGGAGCCGAACCCGTTTCAGGTTTGGCGAGAGAACGGATTCATTTGGATGGTATTTATCCTCAAAACGACCAAACGGTAATCACCACCGGTGGGTCGGGCTTTGGCATCATGGCGATTTTGGTGGGCATCGAAAGAGGGTTTATCAGCCGTAAAGAGGGTTTCGCACATTTGCGTAAAAGTGTGGATTGGCTGGCCAAAGCAGATCGTTTTCATGGTGCTTTTTCGCATTGGCTTGATGGCGAAACAGGAAGAGTAAAACCGTTTAGTCCCAATGACGATGGCGCCGATATTGTTGAAACATCTTTTTTAATGCAAGGCTTACTTGCTGCGCGCCAATATTTTAAGGATGGAAATTCAGCCGAAAAACAACTTGCTGCCGACATCAATGTTTTGTGGACAGAAGTTGATTGGTCGTGGTTTACCAAAGGCGGCCAAGATGTGCTGTATTGGCATTGGTCGCCAAACAAAAACTGGGTGATGAATTTTCCTATCAAAGGATATGACGAATGTATGATTGCTTATGTTTTGGCAGCCTCCTCTCCTACCCACGCCATTCCCGAAACAGCGTTTTCAAAAGGCTGGGCGCGCAATGGCGACATTAAAACAAGCCATGTGCAATATGGCTACGAGCTTAGCTTGAAACACAATGGCAATATGCAGTTCGGAGGACCTCTTTTTTGGTCGCATTATTCGTTTTTGGGATTGAATCCCAAGGGTTTACATGATGCTTATGCAGATTATTGGACGCACAACGTGAACCATACCTTGATCAACAGGGCTTGGTGTGTTGAAAATCCCAACAATTACGCCGGTTACAGCGAGAACTGTTGGGGATTAACGGCCAGTTATTCTATCAAAGGCTACAGCGCTCACGCTCCCGGAAAAAAACACGACCTCGGTGTGATTTCGCCCACTGCAGCCTTGTCCGCTTTCCCTTATACACCTGAATATTCAATGCAGGCTTTGAAGCATTTTTACTACGATTTGGGCAAAAAAATCTGGGGGAAGTATGGCTTTTATGATGCTTTTAGTGTTGAAGATAATTGGTATCCAACGCGCTATCTCGCCATTGACCAAGGCCCCATTGTAGTGATGATTGAAAACCATCGCAGCGGATTGTTATGGAATCTCTTTATGAGTTGTCCCGAAATACAAGAAGGCCTTGACAGGCTCAAGATCAACTATAAATTGCCGAACTCAAACTAATTTGTTCCATGAAAAAACGTAGCCTGAAGACAACTGTATTCCTCTCTATTCAAATTTTATTTTTGATAGGTTTGAGCCTTCAAATGCAAGCCCAAATCAAAAATGTTATTCCAATTGTGGGCATCGAAAAAGGGATCTCTGATGAACAACTGCTCGAAATCGTTCAGCGGCAAACCTTTCGGTATTTTTGGCATAACGCTCATCCTGTGAGTGGTTTAGCACTTGAACGCAGCGATACGGTTTTAGCCGAACATTATTGGGATTACATCAATGAGGCCTGGGGCGAACCCAATTTTAGCACCACTCCATTCGGACCGGATGCTTGCGCTATTGGTGGAACCGGTTTTGGTATCATGAGTATTGTTATAGCAACAGAAAGAGGTTGGATTGGTCGTGATACTGCTGTTAAACGCCTGGTTCAAATGGCCGATTTTTTAATCAATGCCGATTGTTATCATGGCATTTATCCCCATTTTATGGATGGAAGAACAGGTAAAACCATTAAGTTTGATCGCACCGATGATGCCGCTGATCTGGTTGAAACATCCTATCTACTGATGGGTTTTTTAACTGCACGCGAATATTTTAATGACAGTACGCCGATTGAAATTTACCTCCGAAAACGCATTACGCAAATGTGGAATGCTGCCAATTGGAATTGGTTCACTAAAGGTGAAAATAAACTCTATTGGCATTGGAGTCCAAATAACGGTTTCGACATGAATTTCCCCATCTGGGGATATAATGAGTGTTTAATCACTTATATTATGGCTGCCTCCTCCCCTTACCATCGCATTTCAAAAGAGGTATATAACGGAAGTTGGGTAAATAGCCAAGGATTTAAAAATGGAAATTCCTACTATGGAATTCCATTACCTCTGGGAAACTACGACAAAGGCGGACCGCTTTTTTTTGAGCATTATACTTTTACCGGTATTGATCCTAATGGGTTAACGGATTCATTAGGTGTGAATTACTTTGACCAAGTGCGCAACCATACGCTTATCAATAGGGCATATTGCATTGACAATCCAAAAAATTATATCGGATATGGTTCCAATTGCTGGGGTTTAACAGCCGGCGACAGCTACAAAGGTTATGTAGCACACTGTCCGCAAGAGGATTTTGGTGTCATTCAACCTTCCGCGGCCCTTTCGTCCTTTCCATACACGCCGGAGCACTCGATGCAAGCCCTCAAGCATTTTTATTATGAAATGGGTGAAAAGTTATGGAAAGAATACGGTTTTATTGATGGTTTTAGCGAAACCCACAATTGGTTCGCTAAGAGTCACCTCGCCATTGATCAAGGGCCCATCATCATCATGATTGAAAATTACAGAAGTGGCCTGATTTGGGATTTGTTTATGAACATTCCCGACATTCAACAGGGTCTTCAATATCTTGGATTTCAATCGCCTTATTTTAAAAATAAACGTTAAAAGAATGTTTTATCATGTTAAAAAAAGTCATTTTCTGTTTGTTTGTGGCTGTTCCATTTGTGGTTCAAGCGCAGGAATATGCCTACACCTATTCCTTTTTCACCAACAGCCCTATGAGCGGAAGTTATTTTTATACCCACGTCGCTCCAAAAAATGAATCTTTTATTGTGCATAAAAACGGACAACTGCCTATCAGCGAAGATGTTTTTCACAGTCCTGGTAATGCACTAAAGTTGAATTATTTGAATGCACCGGATGCCAATTGGAGTGCAAGTGTTTTTCATAACCGTTTGCGGGGACGAGATCATTTTAAAAAAAATGAAATGCTTTCGTTTTGGGTTTTCCAACCGGCTCTACCTGCCGATGTTTCCGATTTGCCTAAAATACAGTTGATGTTGAGCGACAGCAGTCTCTCCGCCACAGCCACCTTTGTTTTAAAAACCGTGAATCAATGGACGAATATTGTGATTCCAATTCAACGTTTTGTGTTCAACAATGAAACAAAAACAATGGATATCATTGCTGTTGTGTTTTCACAACAGAGCAACTCCGACAACGAACATCTTTTATATGTTGATGACATTTTTTTCATGCCTAAACCAACGGAAAAGAAGACGTTATCTCAGCCAAAGCTTATTTCTGCCCTAGGCTATCCTATGCACGTTGATTTGGTTTGGGAGCCCCAGAATGACGAAAATGTTCATTTAATTCAAATCTACCGGTCTGAAAACGGCACCGATTTTAAGGCTGTTGGCGTTCAACAACCTTACCTGAATCGTTTTGCCGATTTCGTAGGAGAAACAGGGAGAAATTACCTTTATAAAATAACTTTTTTCGATATTAACTTCAATGAGACTGCACCTTCGGAAGTCCTTCAAGCACAAACAAAATCCATGACAGACGAGGAGCTGTTGACAATGGTGCAAGAAGCCGGTTTTAGATTTTATTGGGATGAGGCCGAAAAATCGAGTGGGTTGGCCAAGGAAAACCTTCATGGAAGAGACAACATGATTGCCACTGGCGCTTCGGGATTTGGAATCATGGCTCTTATTGTAGGCACCGAACGCGGTTTTCTCAGCAGAACCGAATCCATAGAAAGGTTTAAAATAATACTTTCTTTTTTGGAAGATGCCGATACTTTTCATGGTGCTTATCCGCATTTTCTCGATGGCCCAACAGGAAAAACTGTTCCGTTTTTCGGTAACCGCGACAATGGCGCCGACCTTGTTGAAACCTCCTTTTTAATACAAGGGCTGTTGGCAGCACGCTCCTATTTCGATTTAGAAAACGCTGATGAAAAACAAATTCGCGACAAAATTACCCGCATTTGGGAAAAGGTAGAATGGAGCTGGTTTAGGCGGTTTCCTGACAGTAAATTTCTCTATTGGCATTGGTCGCCCGACCAAGAATGGGTGATCAACCACAACCTCATCGGCTGGAACGAAACCATGGTGACCTATCTCTTGGCCATAGCATCACCCACCCACGCAATTCCTGCCGAAATGTATTACAGCGGCTGGGCCAATTTGGATAGTACCGGCTATAACTATCGTTCAGCTTGGTCAAACACCACTGATGGGGCAAAATATGTCAATGGAAACACCTATTTTGATATCAAATTAGATGTTGGCGTTTCAACTGGAGGTCCACTTTTTTTTACGCACTACTCCTATATGGGTTACGACCCGCATCAAATCAACGACAAATACACCAATTATTTTGTCAATAACCAAAATATTGCCCGCATCAATCACCGATATTGCATCGAAAATCCCAACAATTACAAAGGCTATGGTGATGATGCTTGGGGTTTGACGGCCTCCGATGGCCCATTTCACTATTCGGCTGATGAGCCTGTGGTTTGGCAAGATCATGGCAAAATTGCGCCCACAGGTGCCATTGCCTCTTTCCCTTACACCCCGCAGGAATCTATGAAAGCACTCAAAAATTACTATTTCAACTATGGGAAGTTCCTTTGGGGCGAATATGGCTTTAAAGACGCCTTCGATTTGAACCAAAATTGGTGCTCCGAAATTTATATGGGTCTGAACCAAGCGCCCATGACCGTCATGATTGAAAATCATCGCTCAGGTCTGCTATGGAGGCTCTTTATGAACAACCCGGAAATTCAATCCGGGCTAAAAAAAATTGAAAACCTGAAATAGGTAATCTTTAAAATCTTGTCTTTAAAAGACAGCAGTAACTTGAAAATAAATAATTTTTTTCCATGATGAAAAATACAGCTAAGCTCTTCATTTTGATAGTTTTATTCTTTTTAGGCCTTCCAACGGAAGCGCAGCAACAAACCTATTGCAATCCCATCAATATTGATTATGGTTATACTCCTATTCCGAATTTTAGCGAATGGGGCAAACATAGGGCTACTGCCGATCCCGTCGTTGTGAATTACCAAGGCGACTACTATCTTTTTTCAACCAACCAATGGGGTTATTGGTGGAGCCGGGATATGTTGAAATGGAACTACGTCAGCAAGCGTTTTCTTCGCTCCTGGAACGCAGGTTATGATGAATTGTGTGCACCGGCAGTAGGTGTAATCGGCGATACCATGTTGGTTTTCGGTTCCACCTACACCAATAATTTCACGATTTGGATGAGCACCAACCCCAAAAACAACGAATGGAAACCCTTGGTAGATTCGCTCGTGATAGGTGGCTGGGATCCCGCTTTTTTCACCGATTCCAACGGAAGGTTTTACATGTACAACGGCAGCAGCAATCAATTCCCTCTTTATGGTGTGCAGCTCAACCGAAAAACAATGGAACCTTATGCTACCCGAAAAGAAATGTATTTACTTGAACCTGAGCGTTATGGATGGCATCGCTTTGGCGAGCACATGGACAATACTTTTCTCGATCCTTTTATTGAAGGAGCCTGGATGACCCAACACAACAACAAATATTATTTGCAATATGGCGCCCCGGGAACCGAGTTCAGCGGATATGCCGATGGGGTGGTAGTGGGCGAAAATCCGCTTGGTCCTTTTGTTCCGCAGTCATTACCATTGAGTTACAAAGCCGGTGGTTTTGCCCGTGGCGCCGGTCATGGAGCCACTTTTCAGGATCATGAAGGCGACTATTGGCATGTTTCGACCATTGCCATTTCGGTAAAAAACAATTTTGAACGTCGTTTAGGAATCTGGCCCGCCGGTTTTGACAACGAAGGTGTGATGTTTTGTAATACTGCCTTTGGCGATTACCCAACCTACTTGCCCGAAGCCGACAAAGACCCCCTCAACGGTAGCTTCACCGGTTGGATGTTGCTTAATTTTAAGAAACCTGTTGCCGTTTCATCAACTCTCGGTGGATACCATCCCAACAATGCTGTGGATGAAGACATAAAAACGTATTGGTCAGCCACTTCAGCCGAAGCAGGCGAATGGATTCAGTCCGACTTAGGCCATGTTTCTACCCTTCGAGCCATTCAAATTAATTATGCCGATCAAGATGCTGAATTTCTTGGAAAATCGAGCGGAGTTGGTCATCAGTATCAAATTTTCATTTCAGACAATGGTAAAAAATGGTCGTTGCTGGTAGATAAAAGTAAAAATTCCACCGATGTGCCTCATGACTACATTGAGCTTGAAACTCCCGTTCAAGCAAGGTTTGTGAAACTCGTTAACCTCAAAATGCCAACTGGAAAATTTGCGATTAGTGGCTTAAGGGTATTTGGTAGCGGCAATGGGGCCAAGCCCAATGCGGTAAAAGATTTCCACATCTTGCGCACCAGAAAAGACAAACGGTCGGCATGGCTCAAATGGAACCGCGTTGACAATGCTTATGCGTATAATATTTATCTCGGCACCGAGCCTGACAAACTCTACAACTGCATCATGGTGATGGATACCAACGAATATTGGCTCAAGACGATGGACAACGAAAAAACCTATTATTTTACCATTGAATCCATCAATGAAAATGGCGTAAGTGAAAAAACGCCTATTCAAAAAGTGGAGTAGCACTTCTCTTCATCAAACCAAAAAACAGTAAAAATCATTTGAAATATACTTCAGATAAAATCATGTAAACCATTAATAATTAACAATATGAAAGTAAAACTTTTTTTTGCCTCCATGCTGCTGGTTCTTGTCACGCTCACGGCTTGCAGCCCCCAAAAAAATGATTCATCCGGTGATGCCAAAATGACCGCTTTTGTAGATGAATTGATGAAAAAAATGACCCTCGATGAAAAAATCGGACAGCTCAACCTACCCGGATCGGGCGATATCGTAACCGGACAAACATCGAGCTCCAACATCGGACAAAAAATTAAAGACGGACAAGTTGGTGGTTTGTTCAACATCAAATCAGCGGCAAAAATCCGCGACGTACAAAAGGTTGCCGTTGAAGAAAGCCGTTTGAAAATTCCATTGATTTTTGGAATGGATGTCATACATGGCTACCAAACCACCTTCCCTATTCCGCTGGGATTGGCCGCCAGTTTTGATATGAATTTGATAAAACAAAGTGCGCAAATCGCTGCCTCTGAAGCCAGTGCCGATGGTATCTGCTGGACGTTTTCACCTATGGTGGATTTGTCGCGCGACCCCCGCTGGGGCCGAATCGCCGAAAGTGCCGGCGAAGATACTTACCTTAGTTCGCAAATTGCCAAAGCTTTTGTTGAAGGCTACCAAGGCGACGATCTTGCAAAAAACAACACCATCATGGCTTGCGTCAAACATTTTGCACTCTATGGAGCAGCCGAGGGAGGTAGAGATTACAACACCACCGACATGAGCCGCATTAGAATGTACAACGAATATCTGCCGCCTTATAAAGCCGCTGTTGATGCAGGTGTGGGAACAGTTATGACTTCATTCAACGAAATTGATGGCATCCCGGCTTCAGGCAATCATTGGCTGATGACCGAAGTTTTGCGCAACCAGTGGGGCTTTGATGGGTTTGTTGTTACCGATTATACCGCCATTAATGAGATGATTGACCACGGAATGGGCGATCTGCAAGAGGTTTCGGCTTTGGCATTGCGCGCCGGCGTTGATATGGATATGGTCGGGGAAGGATTCCTCACCACCTTGAAAAAATCTCTCGAAGAAGGCAAGGTTACCGAAGCTCAAATTGATCAGGCTTGCCGCAAAATTCTTGAAGCCAAGTATAAACTGGGCCTTTTTGATGATCCTTATCGCTATTGCGATCTACAACGAGCAAAAGATGAAGTGTTTACAGAAGAAAATAACCGCATTGCCCGCGAAGCAACGACTCAAACTTTTGTTTTATTAAAAAACGAAAATCAACTGCTGCCCCTCACTAAAAAAGGAAAAATTGCTTTGATTGGACCTTTGGCCGATAACATCCACAACATGCCGGGAACATGGAGCGTAGCCGCCGACTACACCCAATCTATCACTGTGCTTGAAGGCTTTAAGGCTGCTTTGGGCGATCAAGCAGAGCTTTTATATGCACGAGGGAGCAATATTGTGGACGACCAACAGCTGGATGACCGAACCCGAGCATTCGGAAAAACCTCCTTTGATACTGAAAGAAGCTCGCAAGAAATGCTCAAAGAAGCTGTCGCGGTGGCCTCTAAAGCCGATGTGATTGTTGCTGTTGTGGGAGAAGCCTCCGAAATGAGTGGCGAAAGTTCAAGCCGATCAAACATTTCGTTGCCTGAAAATCAAAAATTACTCCTCGAAGCACTACTTAAAACCGGCAAACCAGTTGTTATGGTACTTTTTACGGGCCGTCCTTTGGAGCTGAATTGGGAAAACAAAAACCTGCCCTCTATTCTCAACGTATGGTTTGGTGGAACCCAAGCCGGCCATGCCATTGCTGATGTGATATTCGGAAATGTTAACCCTTCAGGAAAACTTCCGGCCACTTTCCCTCAAAACGTGGGTCAGGTGCCCATTTATTACAACCATAAAAACACCGGACGTCCTTTGGAAGAAGGCAAATGGTTCCATAAATACCGCTCTAATTACTTGGATGTAACCAATGACCCTCTCTTTCCGTTTGGCTTCGGCTTGAGTTATACCACTTTTACATACAGCGATTTAAAGCTTGATAAAACACAATTAAAAGGCAATGAAACCCTCAAAGCAAGTGTCGAAATCACCAACAACGGAAATTATGACGGCAGTGAAGTGGTTCAGTTGTATATCCGCGATTTGGTGGGCTCTGTTACGCGTCCGGTGAAAGAACTCAAAGGCTTTCAGAAAATTTTCCTCAAAGCCGGAGCGACAAAATCGGTTGTGTTTGAAATATCCACTGACGACCTTAAATTCTATAACAATGCACTCAACTACGATTGGGAACCTGGAGATTTTGTGATGATGGTAGGTGGTAATTCAAAAGATGTGAAAATGGCACAAGTCAATTGGCTGAAATAGCGTCGCTATTTTTTATCGTTTCTTAAACGATAAAAACATAACCCGTAAGTTTAAAATCCTCCCATTTCTGTTAGTTTTAAAAGGATAAAATAAGCAGAAGGGAGGATTTTCTTTTGAAAGCACCAATGCAAAGCTTTTTGGAAACACGAAATATTTCTTGTGGCACATAGTGTTAGTCCGAGAGCAAATAGTAATTTTGATTTTTCAACAAATTCAACACTTATGAATGACTTTTCAACCGCCGACCTGAATCTTTTCCAACAAAAAGGAATTGAACTTGCTACCATCAACCAACAAATTGCAGCCTTTAAAAAAGGATTTCCTTTTATAAACCTCGAGTCTTCAGCCACCATCGGGCATGGAATGATCAAGTATTCTGAGCAGGAAGTGGATGAGCTGATCGCGTATTTTGATGCCAATAAGGATAATTTCGAGCTGTTGAAATTTGTCCCGGCATCGGGTGCCGCCAGTCGCATGTTCAAACATTTGTTTGAATTTGTTCAGTCTTTTCAGGGAACAACTACCGAAATTGAAGCATTAGAAACAGACACCGACCCCAACAGCGTAGGATACTTACTGCAAAACATTCAAAAACTGGCCCTCTACAGCGATCTCAAAGTTGTAGCTCTTCAGCAGTCGTTGGATGTAGATCAGCTCATAGAAAAGAAAGCATACAAAACTGTTGTTCAGCTTATTTTAGAAGATTCCGGCCTGGGTTACGGCAACTTACCCAAAGCCCTGCTGAGGTTTCACCGTTATGGCAATGAAAGTCGCTTTGCCATCGAGGAGCATTTGGTGGAGGCCGCCATGTACAGTCGCAATGAACAAAATCAAGCTAAGGTGCATTTTACCCTCTCGCCCGAACATCGTAACTTATTCGAGATGAGGCTCAATGAACTGATTGGACATTACGAAAAGAAGTTTGATGTGCAGTATGAAATCAGTTTTTCCGAACAAAAACCTTCCACCGATACCCTTGCTGTTGACATGGAAAACAAACCATTCAGGAACGACGATGGATCGTTGTTGTTTAGGCCGGGCGGACATGGTGCTTTGATTGAAAACCTTAACGATCTGAATGAAGAAATCATTTTTATAAAGAATATTGATAATATCGTTCCCGATCACCTGCGCGAAGAAACCTATCGCTACAAAAAAGCCATCGGTGGTTTGTTGATGCAGCTAATGGAGCAGACCTTCGATTATCTCGATATTTTGGATGGGGGATTCCTTGAAGAAAGTGAATTGGAAACCATCAAGCAATTTGCTCAAGAAAAACTCATGATCAATATCCCCGAATCGTTTGACGGAATTGGAGATATTGAAAAAATTGATCTGCTCTACGGGCTACTCAACCGCCCGATGCGTATTTGTGGTATGGTGAAAAATGAAGGCGAACCCGGCGGTGGACCATACTGGGTAAAGAACAACGAAGGATACATCTCGCTTCAAATTGTGGAATCATCGCAAATGGATTTAAAAGATAGCCAACAAGCAGCTATTGTTGCTGCATCAACGCATTTCAATCCGGTGGATTTGGTGTGTGGAATTTACGATTTCAAGGGGCAAAAATTCTACCTGCCCGATTTTGTGGATGCCGAAACTGGTTTTATATCCAAAAAATCGAAAGATGGACGCGACCTCAAAGCCCTCGAGCTTCCTGGTCTTTGGAACGGCGCAATGGCCGATTGGATTACCATTTTCGTGGAAACTCCACTCATTACTTTCAATCCTGTGAAAACAATTAACGATCTTTTAAGACCTCAGCATCAATAATTTAGACATTGATCCAAATCGTTAAAGCAAATGGCTCAAATTGGTTCCCGGATCAATTTCAATAGGCTCGTTGCCGTAAGTAAACAATCGCAATTTGCGATGACCTTTAAGCCACAGCTGATTGCCGTCTTGCTCCAACAAACTGGCTTCGCGAAGTCCTAATACAGGAATATTTCTGTTGATGATTAAAAACTCTTCAATGCGCTGCTGGCGCGTCTCTCCGCCATGTCCTTCGGGATTGGCATCTAAATAATGTGGGTTGATTTGGAAGGGTACAAAGTTTAAGCAGTCAAAGCTTGCCGGCTGTATGATAGGCATATCATTGGTGGTTCTTAAGGTTGGACAAGCCACATTGGAACCTGCACTCCATCCCATAAAAGGAGTTCCTTTGCGCACTTTATCAGCAATGGCCTGCATCAATCCTGTTTGGTGTAGCATGGCTACCAAATGAAAAGTGTTGCCCCCTCCTACTGCAACACATTCAGCATCAGCCACTGCTTGCACAGGATCGTCGAAGCGATGCACCGAAACAAGTTCACAGTCTAATGTTGCAAACACTTGTGCTACGCGACTTTCATACACGTTGTAGGATGCATCAAGACTTACATTAGACAGGCTTACACCAGCGTATGGTACAAATAGCACCTTCTTGATGTGGTGTTTTTTCAAAAAGTCGGAAATAAAGGGTTGAGGCCAGCCAAGATAGCTTTCGCCTGAATTTGTCGAGTTGCTGAGAAGTAGTAATTTCATTTTTTAATTTTTGAAGATGAACGGTTTATTTTGCTGAGTTTTTTCATCGAACGAAGATAGGTCTTTTTCATTTCATTGAATCTTTTGTCGTTGCCGATCATCTCGGAAATGCGCATATCGGCTGATAATTCAGGCTTCTGACTGTCGGCAACAGCCAACAAAGTACCCATTTTTTGGAATAAATCAACGCGATTGTGAAAATCAAATTCTTGATGGATAAGTATTTGCAGATACACCTCCAACTGATGGGCATCCATCTGTTCCACAAAAAATGTGATGGCCTGAAGGGTGAGATTGCTGTTGTTTTGGTTTTTGACAAAAGTTTTGAGGTCTTGGTGCTGCACGCCAAATTTTTCCAACTGATATTGCTCAAGTTGTTGATCGAAAAAGTTATACATAGGAATGGCGGCTTTAATGCCTGACCCATATAATCGGTTGAGCACCTCTGCATAATCATTTTGATAACGGAAAAGCAATTGGTTTTTTTCCAACAATGTTTCTGCCTCTTGAACATCTATAACACAACCTTGGTTGGCGGCACCTAAGTCAATCACTTGCTGCAAATTGGCTTGTAACTGGCCAAAATCCTTTCGCGCAATCATACGATGAGCGGCTTGCATCAGATCATCACGGCGAAATTTATTGTTGAGACAAATTCTTTCAATCATCCGCTGGTCGAGCTCCAAAAAAGCATCTGAAACCGTCTTTTTTTTGTCAAAATGACTCTGTTGGGCCATTTCGGCAGCCTTTTCATAAATGCGCCATGCCTCGTCCATTTCGTTGGCCCACACCTTGAGCTGAGCGTCTTTTACAAGTTGAACCACCTCTTCCTCAGTTATTTGCAAATTTTTTCGACTACCTACGGTTTCAATATCAGTTAGTAGGTGCGACTTAATCACAGATTGTGGAAACGATTCACCCGTCAAACGGCCGGAGGATAGGGCAACATTTCCATCCAATTTGTTTTGAAGGTAAATGGCTTCATTGCTGGTGCGAAGAAACTGAAAATGATCTGATTGATAATCGGTTGCAATTTTAAGTCGTTGACGGGCTTGTTGCAACTCACCAATTTGGAAATACTGCTCAGCGGCCTGAACCAAATCAAGAAATACAATACGATAGGCTCGGAACAAAGCTTGGTTGATCTGTTCATTGAAGTGGCTGTTGTAATAGCTTTTGGCCGTTGACAAAGCCTGTTCATACAAGTTGATGGCTTCCGGATAGCGTTTCAGATCGTAAGCCTTATTGCCCTTGTCGAGGTAGGTTTGAATAAGTCCATCCGATTCATTGGCGATGCGGTTGATCAGATTATTTTGAGGATATTTATTGACAAACAGATTCGATTTGGCCTGATAAATTCTTGATAGGGAATCGTTTCCCGCTTGAACCGCTTTTGCTGCAATTTGCAAGTACGAACGTAAAAGTCCTAATTTGGTTGATTCTACGCGCTGCTCCGTTTCAGCGGCAGCTGTCTTTTGCCCGATGGTCTCCAAAACATTTTGGGCGTCTTCATACAAACTCAATGAGTTTACAAAATCGCCCGATTGTTGTAAAGAATCAGCTAAAAGAACCCATTCAAAAGCGATTTTTCCCGCCAGATTCAAACCTAATTCGGGATCAGAAATTTTGGTAGCTATGTGATAAAAATCCTCGTCAGGATACAAACGCGCGGTCTTTAAAATCAATTCATGGCTTTTAAAATCTTCTTGGTAGGCCTTTCGGTAGGTTTTTAAATTCAACTTTCTATACGTGGAGGCAATTTCATGCATCATTGCTGCATGGTTTGAATTTCGTTCGATTGCTGCCTCCAACAAGGTTGTTAACCTTAGCATCAAACGTTCATAATCTGGTAACTTTTTCCACAAATTGGCAGGATCACGCGCTGATTTTTTGATGGCTGCAAAATCAGCTGTTTCTTTCATCAACAACAGTATTTTACGGGTTTTCTCACGTAAGATAAACAACGCAACTACCTCGTCATCAGCCTTGTTTTCTATAGATGCGCTTTCTTTAAGCATTTGATTGGCAAAATCATTAACTGCCCAATATTGATTGATTTGTTGGATCAGCGATTGCAATTCCTGCAGCTTTTCTTCGGAAAATGTAAAACTTTCAATTTTACCGCTGATGCTTGAAGTGCTGATGAAAAACTGGTTTCCAAGGCTTACCAATGATGGAACGACTGCTATTTTGGCCTTAAAAGTAGAGGTTGACGTGCCTGCAACAGTAAAACTTCCCTCAAACAGGTCGGGGAAAAGCGCTTCTTCTAAGTCAAAATCAAGATAGCTGTTGTTTCCACTCGCACGAAGCGCTTGTATATTGAGTTGAGGTTCAGCATCCTTGAACTCAAAACGGTAATCAATTTCAAAAGTAGTGTGCCAGGTCGAAATAAGTTTTTCGTTTCCGTAAGTTAAAAGATTGATGACAGATTGGTTGATTTTACTGCCGTTTCGATAATTTTCACTCGAATTCAATGGCAGTTTAACTTGTTCAATCCCTTGGGCTTGAATGTTTCCATGCAGAAAAAAAAGCAAAATTCCTTGAAAAAGGATCATCCGTTTCAATGGAAAATTAAGTGGTGAGCTAAGCGTCATTATTGGATTTGCGTTAGGGCAAAAATAAGGAAATCGTCCGTAAAAAAAGCCTTTGGATAGATTAAATAGCAAATGGAAAAAGATTTCAAAAAGTGATAACCAACAAAAAAGCTATTTATCGGATGTAAGGTTTTCCGTTTCTTTGGTGGTTTCAGGTGCTGATGTCAATAAGAAAAAGCTTGTGAAAAACGCAAACAAACTAACCCCAATCTGCGTTTCTAAAGTATCTTCAGAAAGCATAGAAAGCAGCATCAACAGTAAAAAAGCCAAATAGATGCCACTTTTTATTTTCCCATGAACAAAAGCAGGGTATAGCAATACGAACAAAAACCACAGCAAACCAAAAATTCCAAAAGCAATTAAGAACGAAAAATATTGGTTATGCGAGCGCCAACGCAACTCAGGCTTTAGCGGACTGTTCATCTCTTCGTAGGTTTGCGAAAAGGCCGCCGGCATATCGCCTGTTCCAACTCCCCTCCAAAAATGTGATTTAGCGATTATCATCGAGGCTTTCAGGTGTTCAACGCGCTGCATTACACTGCTTCCGTTTGGATTTTGGAGGAGTGCAAATTGCTCGTAACCCACAATGATTTTGGAAATTCTATTTTTGAGGCTGGGGCGTGTAACATAGCTTTTGTTGGCGATTCCTTTTTCGATAAACCGGATGTCTTCTGCGGTCAGAGCCGCTACACCTGAGGCATCTTTTCGCAAATCAACAGAGGTTAAATACCTGATTATTGTGTACATAATCAATTGACCGGCTTCATCTTTTCCATAAAAATCGAAGGTGCTACGTTTGTTCCAAGCTTCGGCCAATTCAGTTTCGGCAAAATAAATTCCAACATATTTACCATCCTCCACACCAAAATTGATCGTATCATGGCGGTAGGCATTGCCTAGTTTCGAGTATTGTTCCATGGCCGCGATGTCCAAAGCCGGCTTGTGGCTCACTTCGTTCACTATGGCAGCCATATACCAACCAATGCTGATTGGAATGAGGATGAAAGTAGTCAAAATAGCCGTTTTCAAATACACATTTTTAATTTTGATGGCTTCGCGCAAAAGCAGAATATCCAATATAATGATTAGGCTCACAACGCCAATCACTGATTCTAAGATGATGAGAAAAACAACCATCCACAAACTCACCAATAGCATCAGCCCACGCAACATCCAGGGCAACGAAGGGAGCTTTATTATTCCAAAAAGCAAAATGAAAATGGCAAAAACAACCATCAAACTAAAACGTACTGCACTAATATACAACGATATGTCTCGAATATCGTCAAAGTCTTTACGCAAATAGGCATATAAACTGATGAGTGTTCCGGTGAATACTGCCAGGCTAAAAAAAGCCAACAAAATATGCGTTTTTCGCTTATCGAAGGCCGGCATGGTGGCCAAAACCAAAGGAAAAATCAACAGTGGGAGTTTAACGCGTAAGTCCTTGAAAGCATAACCGAAATCGGTGGTGTTGAGCAGTCCGAGAACATGCAAAAAGTAAATAGAGGCCAGCAAAACCGCTACCTTATTGTTGATAAAAAGTTTCAGTTTAAGGACAAAATTACTGCTTAGATACGAAAGAAAATAGGTGATTGTGAGCCAGATGGCCTTAACCCATGGGGCTTTCCTAAAAAACCTGTGAACCACTTTTTGCGAAAAGCCACTACCAAGCCAAAGCAACACCAAAACCAGTTGAAACAAACTCAAGGTAAACTTTGAAAAAGGCAAGCTGATGGCCAGTAATACTAAAGTTACAAAGTAGGCATCCGGTTTGAATCCGTGCAACAGCTTTTTCATCATGGCAAGAAAGCGTTAGGAAACTATTTTGTGAAAATTTCCTTGTACCGATCCGTGTTGAGGATCAATTCAACTGCTTTTTCAAGCTCTTGATCGTGTTTGAGGGCAGTCACAATTTTGCCTTTCTGGTAGTAATAGCGTGAAGCGATTTCGCTCCTGAGAATGGTTTCTATTTCCGGACGATGTTTCCTCAAGTCGTTCTCTTTGATAACTTTAAATTGTTCTTCTAAAGCCAATAATTGGCTTTCAACATCCGAAAGGTAGGATTCTTCATCAGCAATTTTCTTTAACTCTTCAATCATTTTCTCACTTTCGGTGGTATAGACGAAGCCTTTTTCCGAAACATATTCCATGAAATCATGATAGATGGTGTCATTAATTTCAAAATCTTCGGCTGGTGGAATGGTTTTGTTTTTGAGGGCAAAAGCATTGGCAAAGCCGAAGAAAAGGTTTGAGATGTAAAGGTTGGCTGTTACCGGACTGTATTCAAAAGGTGTTAAAACAACATCGGGGGTGATGCCGCCATTGTCAAAAACGACTCTTCCGCTGCGTGTTTTAAATGTTGACATGAGCGAATCAGGTATTTTACCGCCATTTTCTTTGATATGCGAATAATCAATGGCTTGAATGCACCGCCCACTGGGAATATAGTACTTTGCCACGGTAATTTTCAACTGGGTATTGTAGGTCAGCGGAACCACGTTTTGAACCAAGCCCTTGCCAAAGGTTTTTTGACCTACAATTACTGCGCGGTCGAGATCTTGCAAAGCACCGGCCACAATTTCGCTGGCCGAAGCGCTGGCTTCGTTTACTAAAACCACCAATGGGATTTCTAAATCAATAGGTGCCATGCGGGTGCGATGGATGGAGGTGCGGTCGGGCGATTTGCCTTTGGTAGAAACAATCAACTCATTTTTGTTCACGAAAATATTGGCAATATCCACTGCCTCGTTCAATAGTCCGCCACCATTGCCTCTCAGGTCAATAACCAAACCTTTCAAGGTGGTTTGCTCCTTCATTTTCAGGAAAACATCCTTCACATCGGAGGCTGCTTTTTGAGTAAAACCAGTTAAAAAGATGTAGCCAACACCCGAATCGAGGACTGTATAGTAAGGTATGTTATCAAGTTTGATTTTTTCGCGGGTAAGCTCCACCATAAAAGGCTGCTCGGTTCCGGAGCGTTGAATTTTGAGCGTCAGTGTGGAGGCAGGGACACCTTTGAGCAGCTCGCTGATTTCGGCAGATGTTTTTTTAATAGCATTTAACCCATTGATTTCGAGAATAATATCCCCCGGAATCAGTCCTGCCTTTTGCGCCGGAAAGCCTTCATAAGGCTCACTGATAATGACATAGTCGCCCATTTGCTGAATCAACGAGCCGATGCCGCCATACTCGCCCGTGGTCATCATCCGCATGTCTTCAATCTGCGATTCAGCAACAAAAACAGTGTATGGATCTAAATCCTCCAACAATGCCTTAATGGCCGTTTCATTCAATGCGCCGGGATTAATTTCATCTACATAATTCAAATTCAGCTCTTTAAATAAGCTGTTGTAGATATCAATATTTTTTGATATTTCAAAATTATTGTTCGATTGGGCCTGAGAAGCAAGACCAAAGCCCACGAAGAACAATGAAAATAAAAGGCTTTTCAAGTAGAATCTTTTCATAAAAATTGATTGTCTAAGGTACAGGATCATAACCACTTCCACCCCACGGATGACAACTTGCCACGCGTTTTGCTGCCAGCCGACCTCCTTTGATTGCGCCATATTTTTGTATAGCTTCAACGCTATAATGCGAGCAGGTTGGGGTATATCGGCAGGCACGCCCAATAAAAGGTGAAAGGGTGTATTGATACAGCCTGATGAGGAGTATCATAAGTTTAGAGGGTATCTTTATTATCCAATGTTTCACGCTGCAATAAACGTTGAATTGTTTGTTTTATTTTGTCTTCTATCAAGTGGCTATCCAATATGGTTTTAGCTGTGTAAATCAATCCCACATCGAGGGATGTTCCTTTGGTTATTTGGTCTTCTAAAAGTTCATTTTTATTTTTCCGCCAAGCTTCTCTAATGCGTCTTTTAATGGTGTTGCGATCGGTTGCATTTTTAAACGTTCGCCGCGATGCCGAAACCAATACTCGAAGTTGGCTGTCTGATTCATCAACGTGTTGAAAGTAAATCACTTTAAATGGGTAACAAAAAAAAGATGTGCCGGAAGTAAACAGCCGACCCACGTTTTTTTTTCCATCCAAACGCATGGCTTTGGGGAGTTGATGTGCTTTCATAGTTGAAACTTGTCGGCAAAGATACTTCCTATTGAAACAACTTGGATTGTTTTTCAAACTGCACTTAAATGTTGTTTTGTGCCGAAAGAAGTAGTGCAACCAAAAAGACATGAAGGCCATTGTTTTGACAAAAAGGAAAATCAATTTTCCAGGATAACCTAAATCAATAGATTGAAACAAATCGTGTTCGAAAGCTTTCCATATTCAGGTTTGGATTTCTGCTCTTAATCAATATTTTAGATAAATTTTGCGTGTTTTTGGGTCTTTTTTAGTCCGACAGGCAGAAAAACACGGCCATCTTGAAAAAAAAATGAAAGAATGTTTTGCTTTATTTGAAAATTTATTAAAATTGCAGCGAAATTCAAATTGCAGTTATAACAATAGCCTCTCTATTAGACCGAATTATTCAGCAATGCCTGTTTATTTAGCACATACCTGCACGCCTCTATCATCTTACGATCAGAGGACAACATCCAACAGTTTTAATGTTAGTTCAATCAAAGTGGATGCCTTTGCATAAAATTTTCAAATTCAATTATATTTTAATTTTAAACCCAACATTTACACTTTCCCATGAAACCGGTAAAGAAAAAAGAACGTCAGAAAGAAGTAAATCTCAATGACGAATTTGTAAAAAAACCAGTAAAAAAAATGTTAGTAAAACGCGATAGAAAGCCGCGTATTTATGACCCGTTGGACGAAGAGGATGAAAATGCTGAGCTGGATTTGTTTGATTACGATATAGATGCGATAGATTCTGATGAGGACGATATGTTTTAAAAAACACGACTACCCTCCTCTTATCGGCACTTTAAACCACCCAAAAACTGCATGTACAAATGCAGTTTTTTTTTCATCAATGATGGTTTGAAGTAAAATCTCAATATTTTTTTTTTAAAGACATCACCTATATCTACTTATCTTTCAATTGAATACAATAACTGCTTCAAGCAGTCCATAGGCCAATGAGGCTTTGAAAGGACCATAAGAGCATTGAGCAGATTATTATTACTTTTGTGTTTCTTAATACTACCCATGAAAAAAGAAATATTTCAGCTCGAAATGCACCGCTACGACGTATTAAACGAGCTTTCCCATTCCGATCTCGAATTACTTGACAAGGCAAAGCAAGCAGCAAAAAACGCCTACGCGCCCTATTCACGTTTTAGAGTTGGTGCCGCAGTTTTGCTATCAAACGGTGTCACTGTTATTGGCAATAACCAAGAAAATGCCGCATATCCTTCAGGACTATGCGCCGAAAGGGTGGCCCTTTTTCATGCCAATGCTGTGTATCCTGAAGCCACAGTAGAAGCTATCGCAATCACTGCCATTAGCGATAAATCAGTGATTGACGAGCCCATCGCACCCTGTGGCGCTTGTCGTCAGGTGATGGCCGAATACGAAAAAAAATCAAAAAACGATATGAAAGTCATTATGCAAGGGCAACATGGCCCAGTGCTTATTGCACCCTCCATGCGCAGCCTTTTACCTTTTTCTTTTCTTGGTGATTTTCTTCTAAAATACTAATATATAATGAGATATAAAATATTTGTTTTACTGCTTGCCGTTGCTACGCTGTCGTCTTTTAAGAGTGATAAACCTGCTTATCAGCTGTTTAACCAAAAGGGGAAATCCGTAAAGTATAAAACGCTCCTCAAAACAGCAAATCAAGCTGATGTGGTGTTTTTTGGCGAGCTGCACAACAACCCGCTCAGCCATTGGCTTCAGTTTGAACTTACCAACGACCTGCGGTTAAGTCATCCCAACGGCTTGACACTGGGTGCCGAAATGTTTGAAACGGACAACCAAAGTTTTTTGAACCAATATCTTGCCCAAGAAATAAAATATGATAGCCTGAAAAAAGTAGCACGTCTTTGGCCCAACTATGCCACCGACTATGCCCCGCTTGTTGATTTAGCGAAAGACAATGGCTTCCGCTTTGTTGCTACGAATATTCCTCGAAAATACGCCAGTTTGGTTTTCCGCAAAGGCTTTGAAGCGCTCGACTCCCTACCCGACAACGAAAAAGCCCTGATGCCTCCCCTGCCCATCGCTTATGATGCGTCGCTGCCCGGTTATGTGAAAATGATTGAAATGATGGGCGATATGGGCCACGGTCGGTCAACCGAAAACTTTCCGAAAGCACAAGCCATCAAGGATGCCACCATGGCGTGGTTCATTTACAGCAATTTGGAACCTTCCAAACCTTTTATCCATTACAACGGCGCTTATCATTCCGACAATTATGAAGGTATTATTTGGTACCTCCGTCGCCTAGTCCCTGATTTGAAAATCGTAACCATATCCACAATTGAAACCGATCAACCGATCCGTGTTCCTCATGAAAAGAAAAACCTAGCTGATTTCATCATTGCCGTGCCCTCAACAATGACCAAAACGCATTAAAATTTCATGCTTGTGGGTTAAAACTCTTTACCAACCCATCAAAATTCCGAGAGAACCGGCCAAAAATGCTACCAAAAGATTGACTATTTTCACGGCTATGAAACCCCTCGGCGTTTCAGCTAAAAGTGGCAGAGTTCCGTGTCCATCTTGTGCAATTGAACTGGCCAGAAGAATGCTAATGGGCAAAACACCTTGAGCAAACAACATCACGAAAATATAATGAGGGCCTGATTCGGGAATTATACCAATCAGCAACGCAAGTCCCAATACTATCCAGAGATTCCCGGAAATCCATGATTGGAGGTTGATGTATTGGTTCATGAAAAAAATCAACGCCAAAACACCAAATGTCCAAAGAAAAATTTTCAAAAAGTGTTTTCTGATAATGTGATGCCACAAATGTTCTTGCAAGAAATGTTCTTTCGTACTAACGATAATAAATAGGATGATACTAAAAATGGCAATCAAACTGATGCGAATCCAATCTGCCTCGCCGCTGTGGTCGTGCCCTGCATGTGAATGATCGTGGTGAACATCCACTTCGCCACCCATCAAAGTGTTTAAGTGATGGCTTCCGTCAATTGTGCCGCTGAAAAGCAAGATCAAAATACCCGCAACTCCAGCAATCAGCAAAGCCCTGGTGAAACTGAGATTGCGGAGATTTTCTATCGCGTTGGCAGGGTGAAAAGGCCTACACTCTTCGTTCCGGTTGTGCAGCGGAAGATCGCCATGACCTTTTAACCCAATAAATTTATTCTTGACAGTAAAATGCACCACAACACCAGCTACAATGGCAATACCGAGTAAAATAAGGTGCAATTTAAAGGCCGTGGCCGGAAACAGCGAGAACATAATGAAGGCCTCGTCGCCCGAGGTAGCAATCATGGTAGCCACTATTGCCGGAAACATCACCACGCGGTGAACATAAAGCGAAACCATGGTATAAGAACCCAAACAACCCGGAATTACACCCATAAGCGAACCCAATATAATTTGCATAAAAGGAGAATGTTGGATTTTGTCCGACCACATCCCTCGTGTTTGCACGTTAATGTATTCAATAATGATCATCATACCCATTACAAATGTGGTGATGATAAAAGTTTGTTGCAGCATAGTGAAGATCATAAAACGAAGGATTTAGGTTGCGTTTGATTGCAGATTGCAAAAGTATTTCAATTTCAGATAACCAACCCTTCAATTAATTTTAAAAAAGATTTGCTGATTCAAATAATCATAGTAATTTTGGTATTTAAATACTCATTTACGAAATGTCTAAAATTGTAACACTTACTGAAGGAGCCTCCATTGCTTTGCACGGAATGATCATCGTTGCCAAATCGGGTGGAAAGGCCAATGTGATTCAGATTGCTGATATTACCAAAAGCTCAAAACACCATGTAGCTAAGATTTTTCAGCGTTTGGTGAAGGATAATTTCCTTGATTCGCACCGCGGCCCCAATGGCGGTTTTAGTCTGAAAAGAGATGCCGCTGATATTTCGCTTCTCGATATTTATGAATCTATCGAAGGTAAAATTGAAGCCACCTCCTGCCCTCACGACAAGCATATTTGTCCGTTCAATAAGTGCATTATGGACAACGTTACCTTTAAAATGACCAACGATTTTAAAGATCATTTGCAGAAACACAGTTTAGCTGATTATTTGTGAGCGAACACTTTGGCTACCTAAGCTCTGAAATGTTTTCATAGAATAATCCATTTTTCACAATCAAAATCCATGAAAAAGAAGCCTAACATTCAATCCTTTTATTTGATAACACAAATTGCTTCGATTTGTATTTTTTGTCGTCATTGAGGTTAATTGATCACTTTATTTCCTTCATAATGTCTTATTTTTGTTTTTCATATCCAGTTCAAACCAAAAAATTATGCAAATGAAAAATTACAGATTTAAATTCTTACAAAGTTTTATGTTGATTGCTTTGCTCTCGATCAGCACCTTGTTGTCGGCCCAATTTAGCCTTTCGGGCGAGTTTCGTCCACGTGCCGAATACCGTCATGGGTTTAAAACGATGGCCCTTCCCGATGCTGAGGCAGCTTTCCAAATTTCACAGCGCACGCGCTTGAACGTAGGCTATACCTTAGACAATATGAAGTTTGGTTTGAGCATCCAAGATGTTCGTTTGTGGGGCGAAACGCCACAACTTACTTCAGTTTCTAACCGACTGATGATTCATCAGGCTTGGGCAGAATATGGTTTCAATTCACATTTTTCGGCTAAAGTTGGCCGTCAAGAATTGGTTTATGACGATGCCAGAATATTTGGAAACGTTGACTGGGCGCAGCAAGCACGTGCACACGATTTGCTTTTACTTAAATACGAAAGCAGCTTTAAGCTTCATGCCGGTTTGGCCTTTAATCAGCAAAGCGACCAACTTTTTACCACCGTTTATGACATGACTTCTAACTACAAAAGCATGCAGTTTCTGTGGTTCAATAAAAAATTCGACAAATTGTCGCTCAGCTTTTTAGCCTTAAACAATGGTATGGAGTTCAAATACGCTGAAGATGGGAAAGATAAATTCAAAAGTATTTTCAGCCAAACTATCGGAACCCATTTGAATTACAAAACAGATAAAACAACGCTTTATGGCAACATCTATTTCAGTACAGGAAAAGATGCCGCCGATCGCGATTTGCAAGCCTATAATCTGATGGCAGGTGCTGATTATAAGCTAAATAACGCTTGGGGAGTGGGTGCAGGCTACGAGCTTTTGTCAGGAACAAGCCAAAAAGAAAAGGCAGCTAACGCCAATTACACCAACAATAGTTTTAATCCTTTTTATGGAACCAATCACAAATTTAATGGCTTCATGGATTATTTTTATGTAGGCAAGCACATCAACAATGTTGGATTAAGCGATGTATTTGTGAACCTAAACTATAAATACAAAAAGGCAAGCTATCAACTTACAACACACTTTTTTGCCGCAGCCGCAGATGTTTTAAAACCGGCACAGTTGGTTGAAACCATGAGTAATGGATTTGGAACAGAGGTTGATTTATCCATGACCTACAAACTTAATGATATTGCCAGCCTTTCAGCAGGTTATTCACAAATGTTTGGAACAGAAACACTTGCCGTAGTTTCAGGCGGCGACCACAAAGAAAATAGCAACTGGGCATGGCTCATGTTGAGCTTTAAACCGGTATTTTTTAAATAAATATTAACTCTGATAGTTAAGCGCCTATGCAGGTCTGCTTGGTGTTTATCTGTCAAAAAAAAGTCGAAGATTATGTTTACTATGAATACGTTTGCCAAAGGCACAAAATTCAATTTCGTCAATTCCATCGCTTATGCCGATTCGGGAATTGTGAGCAAGCAAGTCGTTAAAAATGAAAAAGGAAATGTAACCCTATTTGCATTTGCCCAAGGCGAAAGTCTGTCAGAACACACTGCCCCTTTTGACGCTATGGTTCAAGTGATTGATGGCGAAGCTACAATTGTAATTGATGGCAAAAACCATTTGCTCGAAACCGGTGAAAGCATCATAATGCCGGCGCATATTTCTCATGCCGTTTTGGCTACCAAAGCATTTAAAATGATATTAACCATGATAAAAGCTTAACTTTTTAGATTCTTTTTTTATCTTTGTTCAACCTAATAAACTTGAATCAAGATGAAAACCGATACAATGCCCTTTGGACTGGCGCTCAGCGGCGGCGGTGCAAGGGGCATTATTCATTCGGGTTTTCTTAAAGCCTTGGATGAAATCAACCTAAAACCAGAAATTATTTCGGGCGCCAGCATGGGCGCCATTGTTGGGGCAATGTATGCCGGAGGAGTAGCACCAGGCGATATGTTAAAAGCCATTAAAAAACCGGAGCTAACTACCCTACCCTCGTGGATTGGAAGAAGAGGTGGCCTTGGCTCGCTGGTGGTTTTACGCGAACAATTGCAGCTTTTTCTTAAGGCCCAAATGTTTAAAGACTTGAACATTCCTCTTATTATTTCTGTTACTAATCTCAACAAAGGCTGTAACGAACTCATCACCGAGGGGCCATTGATTGACTGGGTGGTGGCTTCTGCTTCCATTCCGGTTATTTTTCAACCCGTGCACATTGGAAACTATTATTATGTAGATGGAGGTTTGACCAATAACCTTCCGATACAATGTCTAAAAAACAACAAAAGACTTGTGGTTGGGGTTCAAACTTATAACATTCTTGAAGTTGAAACAGCTTTTACTTCCATAAAAGCAGTGAGTGAACGCAGCTTAAATTTGGCAGTAAATAACACCATTTCTGGCCAAATGGATGCCTGCGATGTGCTGATAGATGCCCCGGAAGTGTTTCGGTTTGGCACTTTTGATTTTCAGCACGCTGATGAAATTTTTGAGATCGGATATCAAATGGGTCTGCGGCATCGCTATGCAATCAGAGAGCAAATAGCCAGTAAAGCTCCTATCAACTCTACCTAACAACCATTTAAACGAACTTATGTCTTTAACCATTGAGCATTTCCTTTTAATCACCTCTACCCTCCTTCTAATTAGTGTTTTGGCCGGACGAACTTCTAATAAGTACGGCATTCCCACCTTACTTTTGTTTATTGCCATAGGTATGCTGGCTGGTTCAGAAGGCATTGGTCATCTGGCTTTTGATAGTTACGGTGTGGCTCAAGCTATCGGAATTGTGTCGTTGAATTTCATTCTCTTTTCCGGTGGATTAGACACTGACTGGGTGTCCATAAAACCCATTGTAAAAAGAGGAATCGCGCTTTCCACCGTGGGTGTTCTTTTAACCACTGGTATTTTAGGCTTTTTCGTGTGGCTCATAGCCGACTTTACCATTTTAGAAAGTCTTTTGTTGGGCTCCATTGTTTCTTCGACGGATGCTGCCGCGGTTTTTTCTATCCTTCGCTCGAAAAATATTGCCCTCAAAAACAACTTACGTCCTACCTTGGAGCTCGAAAGCGGAAGCAATGATCCGATGGCCTATGTGTTGATGATCACTTTTTTAGGACTGGTTGTCAACCAAAACCAAAGCTTTACGACCGTTATTCCAACCTTTTTGCTTCAAATGGTCATTGGTGCTGCTGTCGGAATCGCTTTTGGTTACTTGAGCAAATGGGTGATCAATAACATTAAATTGGGTTTTGAAGGCTTGTATCCGGTTTTGGTGATCGCCTTGATGCTTTTTGTGTATTCACTTACACAAGTGCTGCATGGAAATGGTTTTTTGGCCGTTTACCTATCTGCTGTTTTTCTTGGAAATCAATACTTTATTCACAAACGAACGGTTTTAAAAGTGTTTGATGGTTTGGCTTGGCTTATGCAAATTATTTTGTTTTTAAGCCTCGGACTTCTGGTGTCAGCCTCGGAACTCTTGAATGTGATGGGCATTGGACTTCTTATCTCCTTGTTTTTAATCCTTGTGGCCCGGCCCATCAGTGTGTTCACCAGCCTCAGCTTTTTTAAAATGCCTAATTCGGAAAAAGCATTTTTGTCATGGGTCGGTTTAAGAGGCGCTGTACCCATCGTTTTTGCTACTTTTCCACTTTTGGCAGGCATTGACAAGGCCTACTACATCTTTAATATCGTCTTTTTCATCTCTGTTACCTCTGTGATAATACAAGGTACTACCCTTTCTGTGGTAGCTAAATGGTTGAAGGTCAATCTGCCTGCCGGCGAAAAGAAAAGACATCCACTGGATGAATTTATGGATGAACCAAAAAACGCACTTTTGGAAGAGGTGTTGGTGATGCCACAACATTCGATCTCAGGCAAGAAAATTATTGATTTAGAATTTCCAAGCAGTGCCATCATAGCGATGATACAACGTGATGGTCAATACCTAACGCCCAATGGCGCAACAAAAATTGAAACCAACGATAAACTTTTTATCCTTGCCAGCAGTCAGGAAGGCATGGACGCGGTAAAGGTTTGTTTCGTAAACAATAAAAAAGAGGATAAAAAAGATTCAAAGAAGAAATTAGAGGTCAAACCCTAACTTGGCATTTTTCAACACTTCCTCTGTCTGCTCTGCCATAAAAAGTTCCATCCTTTCCCGTACCTTTTGATCGAAAGTAGCGATGATTCGTGCTGCCAATAATCCTGCATTGGCAGCTCCATTGATGGCAACCGTAGCCACAGGAATACCTTTAGGCATTTGGACGATAGACAACAGCGAGTCAATTCCTTCAATGGAATTCGACGATTTTATCGGAACCCCAATCACCGGTAAAGGCGTTAAACTGGCTACCATTCCGGGCAGATGTGCCGCACCGCCGGCTCCGGCTATAATAACGAGAATACCCCTGCGAGCCGCTTCCTTGGCAAAGCTTACCATATATTCGGGTGTGCGATGTGCAGAAACAACACGCATTTCAAAAGAAACACCCATAAGCCGCAAACGCTCAGCAGCTTCGCGCATTACAGGTAAATCAGATTGAGAACCCATGATGATGCTCACTTGGGCATCGGTGATTGATTTTTCGTTCATTGTCGTTTTATTTTAAGCTTCAACCCGCAATGTTTTAAGCACAATGGCTGCCTTTTCTAATGCCATTTCGGCTGTTTCGGCTAAAATAGTGGCATGACCCATCTTGCGATAGGGTCTGGTTTGTTTTTTTCCATAAATATGCAGCTTCACACCTTGAATGTTTAAAACTTCATTCAAACCTTTGTAAAGTGCCGGGCCTGAATAACCTTTTCCTCCTAAAATGTTGACCATGACGGCAGGCATTTTGATTTGAGTCGAACCCAGGTGATAACCAAAAATAGCTCGTAGATGCTGTTCGTATTGAGAAGTGATGGTGCTTTCAATGGTGTGATGACCGCTGTTGTGCGGACGAGGAGCCACTTCATTGATGAGCAGATTTCCTTGCTGATCCACAAAAAACTCTACAGCCAAAAGCCCGATTATGTTCAAGGTTTCAGCCGCGCGAACAGCAATAGCAGCAGCTTCTTCAGCTAAAGCGGATGAAATGCGGGCGGGAGATAACAACGATTCCACAAGGTTGGCTTCGGCATTGAAAACCATTTCAACAGCTGGAAAACAAGCCATTTCACCCGATGCGTTGCGCGAAACAATTACTGCTATTTCCAGAGCTTCGGCGACATAATCCTCTACCACCGAAGGGCTTTCAAAAAGTTTTTCAAGATCGGATGTATTGGAAACAATTAACACACCTTGGCCATCGTATCCTGACAATCGTGTTTTTTGAACAAAAGGCAGCGAAACTTCTCCTGAAGCTACAGCTGCCAAAACTTCTTGAGCGTTCGCAAACAACCGAAAAGCCGCTGTCGGTAGCTGCTGATCGGCATAAAACTGCTTTTGAAGTCCTTTATCCCTGATGATACGCAAACAAGCAGGCTGTGGCAGCACAGGAACACCCCAGCGCTCAATTTCCTCAACTGCCTCAATGTTAACCCCTTCAATCTCGATTGTAATCATATCCATGTCTTTCGCAAATTGGATGACCGTATCATAATCTCGAAAAGAACCATGAACAAAGCTCGTGGCCACTCCCGAGGCTGCCGCCTCAGGGTCGGGATCTAAAACATAGGTGTTGACATCCCATGAGCTGGCTGCCTGGCAAAGCATTTTGCCCAACTGGCCTCCACCCAAAATACCCAGTTTAAAATCGGAACTGATGGTTTGCTTCATACATTTGCTGTTAATTTTTGCGCTCTCATTTAAACAATTGGCGCAAAAATACCACTTTCTCTATATAAACGGGTGTATTTAATTGGGGATTGTCCATTAATCTGAGAAGCCTTCCTATCTGTAAAAATGGACTTTGACAAAAAAAACCGCTTTAAAGCGGTTTTTAATGGTGTTTAAAGCTCAGTCGGTGTCCAAGGTAATCAAGCGGGCATCCACTGATTTTACAAGATTTAGCTTTCTTTCAATTTCTTGCATTTGTGCAATATCGCCGGTAAGCTCTAAGAAAATCAATCCGTTTTGTGAGCAATTGTCGAGAACATCATCATGCAAACCCAAACGTGTTTTGATAAAGCATCCCCATCCGGTAAGGATTTTCTGAACTTTTTCTGCGGCATCTTGACGCGATCCAATGAGGATCAACATTACATTTCTTGTCATGATTTATAGTTTTGTTAATTTATTCACAAAGGTAAAACAAAAAAACATGAAAATCCAAGAGGGCATGAAAATTATACATCAGAGTAGCTATCTGTCACCATTTTTAAAGGCCACACCATCTTTTAAAATGATGCCTTTATTGCGCTTTCCATCAATTACAATAACAATTTGTTCAGTAAAGCGAACATGTCGAATATAAGTATCTTCATAGATTACCTCTTGTGCATCGAGGTAGTCCAAGTCGTAAAATCCGTCGTTAATATAGGGGTTGATGGTGAAATAACCAACCCCAAAAGAAGTTAGATTTTGGAAAAAATGCGTTCCCTGACTGGGGTCAATTCGGTAGTTCTCGAGGCCCGACTCAATGATGACTCTTGCAGCAGATATTTGCGGCCATTTTACCGGAATGCCTAACCAAGGATCGCTCGAACCCCAACGACCCGGCCCCACGAGGACATAATTTTTATCTTCCTGCAAAAACTTTTCATTGATTTTGCCCACCAAATCAGCAATTTCGCGTGTTTTTGATGGATCAAAGGCGGCAGGTTTAACATAAACGAAGTCGTAAATTTGATTGATAAGTCCGTTTCCAAGGGTGTGCTCTGCTCGAATTAGCAGATCTTCATTTGGAATGCCATCAAGCTTGTAAGCACTGGTTTCATCAATGTTGACGATGGGCCGAATTTGCAAAACGTAAAACATCTTTTGCATAGCCAATGGTTTGTTCAATTCGATAGCAAACTCTATTTCAATGGGTTTTCCCATCTCTTTTTGACCCGTTTTTAAGAGAGTTTGTAAAATTTCAGCAAGTGGAAAAGTGTTGTATTTAAGTATGTTAGCAAAGGTAACCAAGCGCTTACCCACATCTTGATACCCATCACGAAGCACGTTGCTATGATAATCGTAGGTAGAACAAATAAGTTTCATTACGCCATCTTTCTCGGCTTCGGCAATCTTTAGCTGGAGCAAATTGGCTGATTCATCGGGAGTTATTTTGAAGCTTTCGGGGTCGAGATTGAGGGCGTAAAAAACTTTTTGCGTTTCGCGCAGGGCGAGATCAGGCTGCGATGTTTGCAGTACTTTTTGAGGAAATTTAGGCGAGAAACGCAAGGTTTGGCCTCCATCCACAATATGTTTTCCTAAGCCAAGCGCGATATTTGCTATGCCATCTTCCGGCTTTTCGGGGCCAATAGGATAAAAATTGATCGAACGTGCAACACCTGAGCAAGCCGGATAATAGTGTTTATCGTAAGCTTTTCCACAAACTTCTTGTATGACGATGCTCATCTTTTCTTCGTCAATTACATTTTTTGTGGCCATCATATACGCTTTGCTGTCTTTGTAAAATGCACTTGCATAGACGCTTTTAATGGCATTGCTGAGCATTTTAATCATGGTGCGTTCATCATTCTCCACCACAGGAATCATATACGTACTGTAAATTCCGGCAAAGGGCTGATAATGTGAATCTTCGAGCAAGCTCGATGATCGAATGGCCAGTGGATTTCTGATGACAGAAATTAATGTGTATAAATCTTCATGAATGCGGTACGGAAGTCGGGCTTCAATAAATTGTCTTAGAATTTCATCGTCAGAAAATTCATCAGTCAGGACCACTGGATAGAGGTTGTTTTCTTCCATGAATTCATCAAAAATGTCGGTACATAGCACAACTGTTCGCGGTATGCCGATAGTTACACCGTTGAAACGATCATACAAACGGTTGCGTTTGATCAAAGAATCGAGAAAAGCCAAACCACGCGCTTTACCTCCGATTGAACCTTGACCAATGCGAGTGAACGAAAGGTATTCGTCAAAACTTTCGCGGTTAAACTCGGCAATTACTCCTCTGGCTTTGTTCAGACGAAAGGTGGCAATAGCATCGAAAACAAAACGTTTGGTATCGTCGCTGTCGGAAAAATCACTTGGCGAAAACATTTTAAACAGATCGGCCAACGGAAATAAAGCCCTCGCTCGAAGCCATTTAGAAAGATGATTTCGTTCAATATGATACTGTAGCGACTCATTCGGCACCTGAAAAATGCGTTCTTGCATGGTTTTTAAGTCGTTGGCACGCATCACTTCCATGCCGGTTGAGGGGTCTTTAAACACAAAATCACCAAAGGCAAAATATTCACGAATGAATCGGCGAAGCTCGATGGATAATGATTTGGAATTTTTATTGATAAAGCCTACCTTAATTTTTTTGGCCATTTCTTCGCTGGCATTGTCAGCCGATTGCAGCAAAAGAGGCATGTATTTATCGTTTTTCTTCACCACCTGGCACAACCGTAAACCTGCCTCATCATCAATTTTGCCCTCGCGTTCATAACTAATGTCGGAGATGATGCCCAACAAATTGCCTTTGTACTTTTTATAAAGTTCAATCGCCTCTTCATAATTGGTGGCCAAAAGAATTTTAGGCCGGCCTCTCATTCTCAGTGTCTTCTGGTGTTCATTCAAGCCCTCTGTCATAAAGGATTTTGACTGCTTGAAAATAATTTTATAAATATTTGGAAGATAACTGCTGTAAAAACGGACTGAATCTTCGACTAAAATGATACATTGAACCCCAATTTCAACGATGTCGTGGTCGGCATTCATCTTGTCCTCAATCAATTTTATGATGGCCAACAAAATATCGGCATTGCCTAGCCAATTGAAAACATAATTGACCGATTTGAGTTCTTTTCTGTCAATTTTTAAACTCAGCTCACGCGACAAGGGAGCCAAAACTACAATAGGTATTTCTTCATATTCTTGCTTAATGGTTTCGGCCAGATCATAGGTTTGTTTCTCACGTGAGCTTAACATAATCACCACAAGATCAATTGATTCTTCAGCCAAAACAGTCATGGCCTCTGCTTTGGTGCTCACGAGAATAAACGAAGGAGGATAGCGAAGGTTCAACGATACATATTCGTTAAAAATTTGTTCATCAATGCGCCCATCTTCTTCGAGCATAAATGCATCATATACCGATGAAATCAACAAGACGTGGTAAATGCGTTTTTTCATCAAACTGATGAAAGGGGTATCGGTGAAAAGGTAGTTTCTTTTATGAAAATCGAAACGTGTAGGAGCCATAGGGTTGTTTTTTTGAAAGTGATGTTGCAAAGATACATTTTAGGGCTTTGGTCAACAGAACTGATCGTCTGCGACAAGTTTTAAACTTGAGCAGCTGATTTTGTGATGATTAATTTTTCAAATCATTAATAATGAAGAACTTAATTTTCAAAAAAAGCCGCTGAACCTAAGTCCAGCGGCTTGAATCAATTTCTTAATTCGTTTTATTCGTTTAAAACAACGCCATAATTCGCTTCGCGTTCAGCTGCTTTTTGCTTCCAAACCGGAACTAAGTTTTTCAAGAAAACATCTTTCTCTTCTCTCAGTTTGTCCATTGGAAGGCCAATATACTCTTGTGCTTTGGCTTTGGTCGAAATATCTGGATAATCAATTTCGGCGGTGATGCCTTTGGCAGCTAAAATTCTTGCTAATTGAATGCGTGCATTTTGTGCATGGTCAATTGCTTTTCCGATTACCCTGGCACTTTCAACAGGCGAGTGGAATGAGCCACCATGTGAGGCTGCAACATAATCCCAATACCATTGACCGGCACGTATTTCATACAAAACAGGTTTCATTTCCGCTTCTGTAGCACCCTTATCCCAAGCCATTTTTGCTTCAATGTGTGCTTTGGCCAAAAGTTTTTCGGATGTGTGTCTAATTTCGGCAATTTTATCTTGGCGATCGTACACGTTTTTCATCAAAGTGGTTTCGCTCTCGCGATGGCATGTTTGGCAGGCTTGCGAAACATATTTCAAAGGTGAAGTAACGTGATGGTTGGAATATTTTAATCCGCCTTCGCTCACATATGGCATGTGACAATCAGCGCATGACACACCTCTTTCGGCATGAATTCCGGTAGTATATACTTCATAATCGGGGTGTTGAGCTTTCAACATTGGGGTTTTGCTCAATGAATGTGTCCAATCGCTGAAATTAATATCATCATAGTATTTCAACATGGCTTCGGGTTCAAAACCATTCACCCAAGGGAAGGTAAGGTAATTAGGTCTTTCTTCTTTATTGGCATTGTTGAAGTAATATTCAACGTGGCATTGGGCGCAAACCAAAGAACGCATTTCTTGATGTGTAGCTTTTTTGATGTCTTTTCCCATAGCTTCAAAAGCTTCAATAAGGGCAGGGCGTGTGATGGTAAGATCCATTGTTTCAGGGTTGTGGCAATCGGCGCAACCAATAGAATTGACAACTTCTTCGCCATTTGAAGCCCACTTGCCGGCATAAAATGCAGCAGGACTGCCCAACTTGTTCATCATACGTGGCACATCAGGGCCTTTGCACGTCCAGCAAGTACTGGGCATTGGGCCATCGTTTGGTCCGGTGGGGCCACCTGTGCGCAAACTGTTGTGAAGATCATCAATGGCATAAGAGTGGCCGCGACCTTGACTGTAATCTTTCGAAAAGCCATATCCGGCCCACATCACCACCAACTCCGGACTTGATTCGAGCACATCGCGCATGGCATTGCCACCATGAGGTGTATGGAAATCAGTTTCTTGTGTTTTTCTATACGATTCATATTGCCAAGGATAATTCTTTCCCCAAACTTCGTTGCGGGGCTCAAAATCGGCTATTTTCACTTTTGGTTTGTAGGCAAATATTGCTTCTGCTCTACGTTCTGTAATGCTCGAAACCAATAGTCCTAGTAGGAAAACGGCTACGATAGTAACTACAAAAAGGGTCCAGTTAACCCATGGACTTCTTTTCTTTTGGGAATTGTTCATAATATTCTGTTTTTGGTGATTATTTACTTATTTTATTGAGCCATTGTGGCACGGGAGACGAAAGCAATGGAACGCGGGCATAAGGTGTGCTTGAAAGACTTCGCACCCTTCCATGAGGCACTTCGCGATGACATTCCCAACACAAACGATCTTCAAATTTGTCGTGAAAACTACTCGTTTGTGCGAGCAATCTGTCATTGGTAATCAATTGACTATGGCAACGAATACAATTTTCTTGCACTACGCCGATTCCGGCTTCTTTGATAAAAATATTTTGAGGCTCTAAGCGCAGCGTAAACATGGTGGCGTGTCGCATTCCATCCATGGCCTTAAAATAATAGGTGCGAAATACATTGTCTTGCGGCACATGACAATCATTGCAAGTTGCCACTTCGCGGTGCGAACTGTGCTGCCAGGTTGCATACTGAGGTGCCATAATATGGCAATTGACACATGTTGCCGGTGAATCGGAAAGGTATGAAATCGCTTTGCTTGAATAAGCGGCATAAATGCCTAAGCCTATTAAAACCCCAAGCAAAATAACTACTACCATGCGCCATTCCGGGGGTGGTATTAGAAAATGAATGAATCTGTTCATGCCTTTTTTATTTTGGTATTACAGTATTGATATTCTTATTTGAGAATGAACAAAATTAACATTTATTAACCATGTTACAAAGAAAAATATCAACCAAAAGGCTATTTAGATTGATTCTACTTAACGCATTTTTTTCCTCTTTTTCAAGTAGATAAGAATACCCGAGATCAAAATCAACAAGGTCATCAATCCCAAGAGTGGAATAATGAGCAGATAAAAGGCACCGATTGTGCTTTGAAAAATGCGGGCTGTATGCACTTCGAGGGCTACATTCCATAAGGGCATGGGCGTATTTTCAATGGTTTGTGGCATATCCATTTTTTCGGAAAGAAGGCCTTTGTTGTATTCAAATATGTAAGACTTTCCATTCATTTTGAACATTCCACTGATGAGGTGCTGACCAATGGGTGAACCCGCGCTACTTCTAACTTGCGGCGTTTGTCCGGTGATAAAATCTCGAACGAAACCGCTGTTGGGTTCCCAAAGAAAAAGTCCATTGAAACTCCCTATAAGGAAGTAGCCGTTTTCGAGGGGTTCGAACACGTTAATGCCCATCACCGAAAGAGGAGGTATTGCGCCAATTGGCTGTGGCTTTTGCGAGAACTGCGCATCCACACTGAAAATGCCGTCATTGGTTCCCAACATCCACCCTCCGGATGTGGCATCAAACACCAACGCACGAAGCCGATCGTGCCAAACATTGGGATGGTTTAAAATGGTACCCGGAATTTTCGCCACGCGTGCCTGAGCAATAGTGATCAACAGCGGAGGCCTGAGGAACATTCCCGTGAAAACAGTTAGAATGAGAAACCCTCCTATCCAAATTCCGATTTTGTTGTGCCATTTAACTGAAAATTTGGTGGTGGCAACATGCTTTGATACAGCCATTTGGTGCTTTTTGCGTCTTTTGATCCATCGCGGAAAAAAGAAATAAATGTAGCCGGTAACAATTAAAAAAATCAGCACCAAAGCTAAAAAGTCAACCAAAAGTTTACCGGCAAATCCCAACACTTCGCCACTATGTATGACCCACAAGGTGCGAAAAAGCCCTATTTTGTTGTCATCGTTGAAGGCAGGCAAGAGCTGAATTTTCGACAGCAGCGCCACTTGTGGTTGAAACTTAAAAATATAGATATTGGACCTGTCAACCACAAAAAGGCTGTCGTTTTTCAAGGTCATATCCATAATACGGGCATCGTGGTGTGGCAATGGAATGTTGTTCCATAGTGCATCAGTGCTGCTCTTAACATACAATCCCGATTGGGTTGCGGCGAACAACTGTCCGGCATCGCTGCGTAACAGCTTCATTGTTCGGGCATTGTCAACACCTTTTGGAAAACCGTCCATGAAAGGCGTATAATAGCTGAAAGTCGTATCAGTGAGCCATATACCTATATTTCCATATAAGAGCATCATGCCCGAATCCAATTCCAATCCCGACCTTACGGCTGCATTGTTCCAGTTTTCAAAATGGTATTCGGAGGGAAGTAGCTTGCGATCTACTTCTACCGACGATACCAATTCCCTGTGGTTCAGAACGATGCCTGAAACAGCCCAAAGAATTAAAAAGAAACCCAGAACAAGTGAAAACCAGCGGTGTAACCATTTCCACTTTTTCATTCAAATAATTTTAGATCAATAACCTATACCTGCTGATTGAACTTGCGATGGATCAAAAGCGTGGCATGGCGTGACGGCGTAAACCATTCCACATTCCGGGCATTGCGATTCGTAACGCTCCATCTCAAACTGATGGTTACAGTTTGAACAATCAATGGTTAATGGCATGGGCATAAAATGCTGGTCGAAACCCATTTGCCTAACTTTATCGGCGACCATTTGGCCATTTTCAAAACTTCCTGAACAACCTTCGTGTGACATTGTATATTGGATTTAAAATTCTATTTTTATTTTTTTTAATTGCTTAGTAACAAATGCTTTAAGCTTCGGTGATTTCTTCACCTGAACGCAATTTCATGCGCAACTGTTGAATTTTACGGTCTGATTCTTCAAGCGCGACGAGCAGCGATTTTTCCTTTGCTGTTGTTTGCAGCACTTTGTGAATGCCGCCATTTTTAATGACGATTCTCTGGTCGGCCATAAGCGCCAAAATGGGATCGTGGGTAGCCATAAGCACAATTTTTTCTTCGCCGGTGAGTATCTTCAAGGCTTTTTTTCTATCAATTCCAGCATTTTCTATTTCGTCAATCAACACTACTGGGCTGGAGCTCAGCATGGCGGTATCGGCAATCATGAGCGCGCGCGATTGCCCGCCACTTAGCGAAGTGATGGGAGTTTCCGGCGAAAACTTTTCACCTGCCAAATCGTTGGCGGCTTCAATGATCCGATCTACAATCTGCGCGGCATTGGCAATCATTCTGCTGTCGGCATGTAGCTCTAAAAACTCCTGAACGGTGAGATCCATCACAAAATTCATGTTTTGAGAAAGTTGAGCCACCAATTTTTTTCCAGATGCAAAACGCCAATCAGCTGAAGGCTTTGCATTATTCACCAAAATGGTTCTCGCTGTTGGCGTATCAGATTGTGCAACCCATTCAATATCAGCAAGAAGCCTGCTTTTACCTGAGCCTGTTGGTCCTACAATACTTGTGATTGTACTTTTCTTAAAGTGCAATTCAGCAAACCCCTCGGGATTTCCCATCTTGTCGGTTCCCGGCAGAATGGTCAACACCTCTACATGGTTACTTTCAACACCGCTGAAAGCTTCCATCTGGGTTATAAAATCGTGCAGTTGGTCAATGAAATGTTTGGCATCAAATGCTGTATCTTCGACCACATTTTCTTCAATATCTACCAGAATTTGTTGCAACGGCTGGCGGTCGTCATATTTAATTTTAATGGCCTGATTGCCAAAAAAACTTTCTAAATATGGATGTTTTGCCATCAAATCGGCAGGGCTGCTCAGCAGCAATTTTTCTTTGCTATTCATTGGTTTTGTCCTCCATATTCATTTTTCTTACATTCCCCATTTGGTAAGATTCGCCTATGCGCGTTTCACCCAAGCAATAAGAGCAAAGAGCCGAAGGCATTGAGAACCGAAGTTTTCGACCTTTGAGGGTCACAATATGTTGGTCTTCTTCAAAAAGAAGGGTGCTCAGCTCATAAGCTCCTTGTCCGGTAAGTCCGTTGATGTGCATCACAATAGCAGTGGGGTTCACGGCATGAACGCGTGCGGCAAAAACCTCACGCTCGGCCTGCGAAACGATGTCGCCTTTGGTAATGACTACGATGTCGGCCATGCGAAGCATCGGACCAATCTTTTTGGGCGTGTTGATACCGCTTAAATTGTCAATTACGCAAACAGCTTTGATCTCCTTTATATAAGGTGAACAACGGTTGCATAATCCGGCACTTTCGGAAACAACAATATCAAAGTTTTCTTTCAAGCCCCAATCCACAACTGCCTCGATGTTGGAAACAAAATAATGGTCAGGACAGAGCTGGCCTGAGAGGCCCTTTTTTACGGGAATACCGGCCTTTTGGTAGGCCACATCATCGTCGGTATGCAAGCAGTCAAACTTTACAGCACCGATTTTTACACCGCGCTTTATCAGCGATTCTGCTGTTTTAATAATGACCGATGTTTTTCCTGATGAAGGAGGGCCTGATATCGTTATAAGATTCATAAGTTATTTATTTTCATATCATTAAATACTATCAAATGCCAAGCGACACTCCTCGAAGGCTTGGTTGAGGTTATGGGCCGAAATATAATCCCAGCCGAGCCACATGAATTTAGCATCATCGGGCAAACGATTGTCAATTTCGGGATAGAGCGAAGGGAAAAGACCTTGATGAGAGAGGATTTCAGCTACAGCTTTACTTCCAAGAAAGTCAACAACTTTTTGCTGCTCTGGTTTTTCTTTGCTTTTTCCGATGATAAAAATCGGGCTGATAATGGCACCGTCCGAAGGCCAAACTGCCTGCATAGCGCTGCCTTCTTTCACCATTTTGGTAAAAAAGTTAGGCATGATCGTCACCGCAGGACGATTTTCTTTCTGTCGTTCCGACTTCACCATTTGGGCCGGATGCATGCTTTGCAGCATATTTCGACCCAAAGCTACAATGGATGCTCTGCCATAAGTTTTGTCGAGGGTGAGCAATATGGCATTAAACAGGTCAAAATCAGATACAGGAAGGCTCACCGAACGCTCGTAAATGGGATCGAGCAAATCTTTCCATGAGCGCGGAACAGGACGATCTCCCAAGACTTGGGTGTTGACCAAAAACACAGCCGGAACCAAAGCAATGATCCCATAACGGTTTTTTTCGTCAGAGAGCTTGAGTTCATTATTGTTAAAAACAGGATTGATATTGTTCCATTTCAATGGATTATGAAATTCTCCTTTGTTGATAAACCTACCAAAATACGCATCCTCAAAAAAGATGTCGAAACCGGCAGAAATATATATGTCATCAAGTTCGTCCACCGTTTTTGCTTGCAGCACCTCCTCTTTAATCCAATCGAGGCCCATGGAAGCCGACTTTAATTGTGTTGTAATGGCTGCACCTTCTGCAATCATTCCTTCGAGAAAATTATCTAAACCTTCCTGCAATGGAATGCGCACCGGACACGGTAACAGACCTTTTATGCGTAAGGCTTTATCAGCATTTTTTTCGGTTTCGCGCTGTTGAAATCCCTTTTCGATGGCATCGTTTAATAATGCAACAAAAGCTTTCTCATCCAATTGCCTCATAGCCAATGCAATGCTTAATTGAAGCGCTTTCCCAAAGGTGCTTCGTTTGTTTTCATCGGCAATTTGTGTAAAACCATTGTCTATAAAAACTTTCCGAGTTACGGGATGCTTTTCGGTGATGTCAAACAAGCTGTCGGTGCTTTCAAAATATTTCATACTGTTCTAATCGCTTAAATTTGTTGCAAAATTAAACTATTTAAGTATTCTATTACTTGATTTCTTATTTATTTTTCTTCTAAATTACATCCCTTAAATGGAAGCTGGCTCTTGTGCTGCAAATTGATTTAAGGGGCAGCCAATCATTGATAAAAGCTGTAAAAAATTGAAACATGAAGCATTTTATCAACCATGATGTCCATTTAAAAGAGATAAAGTTTAACTTTGCCGCGAATTCCAATAGGGGTGCCTTGTCTGCCAATCGGCAGAATTGAATACAGGCTGAGAACATACCCTCTGAACCTGCTCCGGGTAATGCCGGCGAAGGGAAAAAGAGTCTCTATTCCTCTATTGATTTATCGGTTATTAAAAACTTTTAAATCAATGTTTTATGAAAAAATCATTCGTTTTTATGCTTTCCATCTTGTGGGTTTTGCAGCTTTCAGCGCAAATTCGCATCAGTGGTAAAATTGTAGAACAAGGCAGCAAACTGGGCTTACCCGGTGCACATCTTCAATTGTTACCGATTAAAAAACAACAAGTTAGCGCCGTTGACGGTAGTTTTGCTTTTTCGGGGCTTACTGCCGGACCAACCCAATTAGAGATTAGTTATCTGGGTTTTGAAAAGCAATTGCTTTCGTTCAAATTAACCAAAGACACCACATTGATGATTGCTTTGCTGCCTGCAAGCCTCATGCAAGAAGAAGTTGTCATTCAGGATTCGCGGGTCACTGCCGACCATCCGATTACCTACTCTATTGTGGATGCAGAACAGATTAGAAAGGTAAACACCGGTGCCGACCTCCCCTACTTGCTTCAAAACACGCCTTCTTTGGTGGTGACTTCCGATGCCGGCGCAGGAATTGGCTACACGGGACTCCGTATCAGAGGCAGCGACATCACCCGCATTAACGTAACCTTGAATGGAGTTCCGGTGAATGACCCTGAATCACATGCAGTGTTTTTTGTGAACCTTCCTGATTTGGCTTCTTCGATAGAAAACATTCAAATTCAGCGTGGTATAGGAACATCTTCTAATGGTGCAGCAGCTTTTGGTGCCAGCATCAACATCAAAACCAACGATCGCTCCTTGGAGCCTTTTAGCAATTTAAACAGCTCTATCGGTTCTTTCAATACGGTTAAGAACACCCTAAGTTTTGGCACGGGAACCGGCAGCAAAGGTTTTTCGTTGGATGGGAGGTTGAGCAAAATCAGCTCCGATGGTTTTATTGATCGAGGTAAAAGCGATTTGAAATCCTATTTTCTCAGTGGTGTTTGGTCAAACAAATCAACCATAGTTAAATTATTGGCTACCAGCGGCATAGAAAAAACTTATCAAGCATGGTACGGTATTCCAAAAGATTATCTGATGACCAAAAGAACCTATAATCCTGCAGGCGAGATGAAAGATAAACAAGGAAATGTGATAGGTTTTTACGACAATCAAACCGATAATTATACCCAAAGCTATTACCAGCTTCATGTTGCTCAACAACTTAGATCTTCTATGGTGTGGACATCATCCGTTTTTTTAACCCGTGGGAAGGGATATTACGAAAGCTGGAAAAACAATGATAAATTCAGTAAATATGGTTTAGAAAACGTGGTGATAGGAGATGAGACCATCAAAAGGACCGATTTGATTCAACAAAAATGGCTCGACAATTACTATTATGGCGTCCAAACTTCGCTGAATGTTAACCACAAAAAAAGCCGTACTGTTTTTGGCCTTGGCGCAAACCACTATGAGGGAGAGCATTACGGCCTGATCACTTGGGCAAAATATGCTGCAAATATCGCACACAACGAACAGTGGTATTTCAATGAAGGCGATAAAACTGACGCACATTTTTTTGGAAAAAGCACCTATAACCCCACCAGTGATTTTAGCATTTTTGTTGACTTGCAATACCGTTATATCTCCTACAAAATCAAAGGTTTACATGACAACCTATTGGATATTACACAAAGCCATCAGTTTAACTTTCTGAATCCGAAAATGGGTATTCACTACAAGTTGAATCCGCAATTGGGAGTGTATGGTAGCGTGGCTTTCAGCAATAGAGAGCCCAACCGTTCGGTTTATAGAGATGCCGATCAAGGACAAACCATTTCTTTTGAAAAGCTTACCAATTACGAAGTAGGTGCCCGATTTGAGACAGATATGCTTCAGTTGGAAAGCAATGTTTATTATATGGATTATACCGATCAGCTGGTGCTGACAGGAAAAATCAACAACGTTGGTGCACCCATTTTAACCAACGTTCCTTCGAGTTACAGGGCCGGATGGGAAACCATGTTTGGTGTTAACTTACATCCAAAGCTTGAAGTAAACGGAAATATGTCATTAAGCATCAGTAAGATAAGAGATTTTACTGAATATGTTGACAATTCCGATTATTGGGATGATCCAGAAAACCAATCCTATCAATATAAATTTAAATATGGAACGACCGATATTTCGTTTTCGCCGCAGATCGTTGCCAGCGGCAATATTACCTGGAGACCCATTTCCGAAGTTGTTATGGGTTACAGTTCGCAATTCGTTGGCAGGCAATATATTGACAATACATCTTCCAAATCTCGGAGCCTCGATCCTTATCATGTCGCTAGCTTGATGGTTCAAGCCGAATTGTCCAATAAGTTATTCAAAAACACCAGTTTATCCCTTCATTTGAACAACCTTTTCGACAATAAATACGAAACCAATGCATGGGTTTACCGATATAGGTCGGAAGGTAGCATCTTTCAATCGGAGGGTTATTTTCCGCAGGCCGGTCGGCACTGGATGCTACAGCTAAATATCGGCTTGTAACAAAAAATATCAAATAACACTATTTCAATCTATTATGATAAGAAACCAAATTAAGGTGAAGCCCTCGCTCCACCTTAATTTGGTTTAGATTTCTCTTTTCAAGGCGATCGCGCAAGATTTCCTCAAAATGGTAGGCCACAGAACCTACAAATGCGATTCGGGATTGATGGACTTGAGGAAACCGCATCAGCTGAATGTTGATAAAAGCATCAAAAGCATTGGAAATCAAGCTATAAAAATATTCGTGATGTAAATTATCTTTCGCAAAAGGCGTTAAGCTTGATAGAAAATTTCCGGGTTGCTCCGTTTTATACAATCGGTTGAGCGCTTCAGACGGGTGTAAAGCAAAACGCTCGGCAAAGCGCTGGTGTAGCTCTAAAGGCATGGTATTGTTAAGCCAGTCGGTCAAAATCAATTTTCCGATATAAGTTCCGCTTCCCTCATCGCCCAGCATAAAGCCTAAAGAAGGAAATTTTTGAATGATTGTTTGACCGTCATAATAGCAAGCATTGCTCCCTGTGCCAAGAATGCAAGCAATACCGGCTTCGTGGCCTAAAAGTCCATGAGCGGCTGCCATGAGGTCGGTTTCGGTGGAAATAGGGATATTTCCAAAAGCGTTTTGGCAGGCTCGAGTTACAATAGCGCAGTTCTCGTGAGTGGAACAGCCAGATCCATAATAATACACAGCGTCAGGCTTTAATGTCGGCATCTTTAACGCTAACTCTTCTTTGATCAATCGTTGGAGCGTGTGTGGCGCATGATAAAAAGGATTGAAGCCGCTTGTAACCACGGTGTTTTGAAGTTGACCACTCGCATCAAAAACAATCCAATCAATCTTTGTTGAACCGGCTTCGGCTATCAAATAGGTTTTTTGTAACTTTTTATACATCATGGAGTGGGTGAAAATTGTTGTTCAATTGTTTAAAACTAAATCAGAAAATGTACTCAGCCAAAGCTTGTGTTGGTCATTTCATGCAGGGAATCGCATGGTTGTTTAAGTCTTTCATATCCCGTAAAGCACTCACAGCGAGGCATGAATGAATGGGAAGTATTCCAATAATATCACCGGCACGGAAATCCTTAAGCTGTTCCGTAGTCAACTGAACCACACCATGTTCCTGCGAAATTGAAGCCAGCCATGCACCCGGCAAAGGCTCACTCCAACCCGTTGCAGTAAAACGAACCACATACCCAAAAAGCTTGAACCCATTGTCAGCGGCAATAAAATCTTTTGAGAGATGTACTGCACCACCATATATAACCAATTGATTTCGTGTGGTATGCACTTCAACTACGGGACAGGCCACTGCCACCGCAATATCATGCATCGTGCAGGAACCGATATGGTATTGCATCACATCGTAGAAAATGAAATTTCCTGGCCGCCATTCATCAAAATAGGCTGTCATTTCAGCTGTTGAACATGACGGAGTATCGCCCCAACTGGTAAGCAGCTGTTGTTCGGGAAATAAGTTTTTTAAGTCAGAAAGTGCTCTAAAACATTCATCAGCAATGGATTGAATTTCATCTGCTCCCTTTGCTTGGTAGGCATGTCCGGCATGAACCAAAAAGCCAACCATCTTGATTTTTGAAAGTTTTTTGGACTGATGAAAAAAATCTTTGATGACCTCTTTTTCAGTGATATCAATACCTGATCGGTGGGTTCCAACATCAATTTTTAAATATATATCAATCTCTTTTTCAACACTTTGATGAATATTTTCTAAAGTATTCAGTGAACTTACGACAAGATTTATTTTCACCTTGTGCATCAAGGCTTTTAGCTCATCCATTTCTAACCTATTGAAAGGAAAAGCGATGGTGATATCTGTGAAGCCATGATGTGCAAAATAGGCAGCCATGCTAACCGAAGAAACTGTAATTTTTGTGATTCCGGCCTCACGAAACCACCCTCCTACCACACCTGATTGATGTGTTTTAAAGTGAGGCCGCAATTCGGCACCGGCCTTAAAAGCTCTTTCTTTCATCCTTTTTAGGTTGGCAATGGCTTTTTGCTTGTCAACAATCAAGGTTGGAGTTTTTATTTTCAACATCTCTATCGAAGGGTTATAATAATTACTTGGCCCACAAAAATAGGCTGTTTTGCTTTCATCATGTTTGAATTGATTAGATTTGCCACTCATTTGCGGGAAGCTCGATTTAAAAGCTTTCAATCGCTAATGGCGAACAACACAAAGTTAGAAGAAAAATCCACCATGACATCATCCTCTTCCGCCTATCAATACCACCTATTTAAAAATGGTATTCGATTGATTCACAGATACAATGCTCATGCTGTTTCTCATTTAGCTTTAATGGTAAATGTGGGATCGCGCGATGAAGCGGTTCGCGATTTTGGTGTTGCCCATTTGATTGAGCACATGGTTTTTAAAGGCACCCACAAGCGGAAAGCTTTTCATATAATCAGCCGGCTCGAAAACGTCGGTTGCGATTTGAATGCCTACACCACCAAGGAGGAAACCTGTCTTCATGCCACTTTTCTTTATCCACATTATGAGCGTGCCCTCGAACTCTTTGCTGATATCGCTTTTAACTCTGTTTTTCCCTCACAAGAATTAGAAAAAGAAAAGGAAGTAATCTTGGACGAGATTCACTCGTATCGCGACAACCCACCTGAAGAAATAGTGGATGAATTTGAAAATCAATTATTTAACGGACACGAATTTGGGCACAATATTTTAGGAACTGTGCAAACTGTTCAAGAGAGTACGCGTGAGCAGCTGATGGATTTTAGTAAAAAGCACTATACAACCGACGAAATGGTGATCGCTTCGGTGGGAAATATTCGATTTGAGAAGTTGATCAAGCTACTCGAAAAGTATTATGCCAACCAAGCTACTTCTTCTTCTGCGTTAAACCGCAAAAAATTCAATAGCTATATTCCTTCAACCAAAATTGAGCAAAGAGACAACTATTTGAGCCATTGCTATTTAGGAAATATTGCGTACGATTTTAACCACCCATCCAAAATCACTTTGGTACTGCTTAACAACATTTTAGGCGGTCCGGGCCTCAACTCGCGTTTGAACCTTAACATCCGCGAAAAGTTTGGTTTCACCTATTCTATTGATTCCCAATATACTGCATATTCCGATTTGGGATGGATTGGTATTTATCTTGGCACCGACAATGAAACTTTAGAAAAAGCAATTAAGCTCGTTCACAAAGAGTTGAAAAAATTAAGAGAAGAACCACTCGGGATTTTGCAATTGTCGCGCGCAAAACAGCAGTTGACTGTGCAATTGGCTATAGGCTATGAATCGGGTTTGCAAGAAACCTTGTCCATCGCCCGAAGCCATATTCAAAATGAAGAAGTTGAAAGTTTCGAGAGTCATGTGCAAAGCATCGAACGCATCACGGCAGGCAGCATCATAGAAGTTGCACAAGAAGTTTTCGAGCCGTCACAGCTTTCAACACTTATATTTAAAGGGAAAACAACCTAAAAAAAAGTAAGTTATGTCATTTCATAAGCTATATATCACATTCATATTCAGTATTTTAATAAATACATTTGGAACTATTCAATTAAAAAGCCAAACCAACCACAACCTGATGTTAGCCACTGACAGCTTGGTCAGCGCTTCAAGCACTGATTCATTGCAACCGCAAAAAGTAGTGACCCTTCGATTGGTTAAAATTCAGCAATACATGCAAAGTGTTCAACTAATTTTTGAGTTGGAGAACAATTCCGAAAATATTCTGAACAATTGCTGGTTTCATGCTTCGCTGCTCGATAGCAATCATTTGTTTTTATACCGCGAGCAACCTTTGCTGTTCAACGGCATTGCAGGCCATGGAAAGCAAATGATCGAATTATTATGTGAAAGTGTTGGAATTGAAGAGGTTGCATTTGTCTCCTTGCGTATGCAGCTGCTGGAAATAGATCGTGTAGAAACCTTGCTCAGCAGCCAAAAAGTGAACTTGGTTCAAAATGACGAAAGCTCGGTGATAATGCAGTTTAAAAACTATTGAAAATGAAAATCCCCTTAGAGGAATACTTGGAGCAGCACACCAGTAAACCTACTGAAAACCTTCAAAAAATAACCAGAAAAACTTGGTTAACAACCATTTATCCCAGAATGCTTTCCGGCTCGGTTCAGGGGAAATTTTTGCAGATGGTGAGTTTTTTGCTGCGTCCGAAGCGGATTTTAGAGATTGGAACTTTTACAGGTTATTCTGCGCTATGCCTTGCAGATGGCCTCCAACCCGATGGGATGCTCGATACCATTGAGGTGGATGAGGAGTTGGAATCCGTAATTTTGGAAAACATTAAAGGCGCACCTACTGAAAGTCAAATCAGACTGCACATTGGTGATGCGATGAAGCTCGTGTTGGAGTTCAACGACAGCTACGACCTTATTTTCTTGGATGCGGACAAAAATCGCTATCCCGAATATTATCCCTTGCTCAAAGCGAAGCTCCGCAAAGGCGGTTTTCTCTTGGCCGACAATGTTTTGTGGAGCAATAAAGTGCTTGATAATCAAATCAATGACATTGAAACTGTTGCCATACGTCAGTTCAATAGCTTGGTCAGCAGCGATTTGGAAGTTGAGCAGGTTCTCCTTCCACTTCGGGATGGTTTGATGGTCATAAGAAAGCTTTAAACCGTTACTTCAAACCATTAATTACCGAGTTTTTTCGGCAATTACCGGCCACAACCCTTAATTTTCAGCTAAAAAGCCTGAATTATTCAACCTTCATTTGTACATAAGGATTGAAATCTTACATTTGTACATTCAAAAATCACAGCCCACAAGGGGGTTACCAAACAATTATGAGTAGAGTAAAAGTTCACGACAAAGAATTTGAGATATATATACCTCAGGATCAGATAGAAAGAGCTATAAAAAAAGTTGCAGAGAACATCAACCGCGATTATGCCGGAAAAAACCCCATGTTTCTTGTGGTGTTGAATGGAGCGTTTATGTTTGCAGCTGAACTTTTTAAAAACATTGAGATAGAGTGTGAAATTTCATTCGTAAAACTCTCCTCCTATCATGGTACCGAATCCACATCTGTAGTTCGCGAGCTCATTGGCTTAGACCATGCAGTTACCGGACGTAACATCATTTTGGTTGAAGACATTGTTGATTCGGGACTCACCATGCTCTTTACCATTGATAAGCTTAAAAAATTAGAAGCGGCCACAGTTAAAATTGCTACGCTTTTGTTCAAGCCAAAAGCCTTTCAATACAGCTATTCCATTGATTATATTGGCATGGAAATTCCCAACGATTTCATCATTGGATACGGCCTCGATTACAACGAGCACGCCCGCAACCTTCCCGACATTTATCGCATTGTTTCCGAATAACATCTAAACCAAATTATAAAATGTTAAATATTGCGCTTTTTGGTCCTCCCGGAGCCGGGAAAGGAACCCAGTCGAAGCTTTTATTGGAAAAGTACAACCTGACCTATATCTCCACCGGTGATATCCTTAGAGATGAAATTTCCAAGCAGACGCCCTTAGGCAAGGAAGCCAAGGAAATTATTGACAAAGGAGGCCTTGTTCCTGACGAGATTATCGTTCAAATCATTGAAAAGAAAGTCATTATGAATCTTGACAGCCGCGGAATTCTTTTCGATGGCTTTCCAAGAACTGTTGTCCAAGCCTATATTCTCGAGGGATTGTTGCTGAAACTCAACAGTAGCCTGACATGTATGCTTAGCCTCGAAGTGCCTGACGATATGGTTATTGACCGCATGTTAGAACGAGCGAAAACAAGCGGAAGGGCCGATGATAATCTTGAAGTTATGCACGTGAGGCTTCAAGAATATGAAAACAAAACCAAGCCGGTGATGGAGTTTTACAAAAACAAGGGTATTTTTTATCCCATCAATGGTGTAGGTAACGTTGAAGAAATTTTTGCTGAGCTCTGTAACACCATTGACAACACCATTCGTCATGATTATTTCAATGTAGTGTTGTTGGGTAAGCCCGGATCGGGAAAAGGTACTCAGGGTGAGATACTTGCAAAGAATAACAACCTTGTTTATATCTCAACCGGAAAACTCATGCGCCGCGAAATTGCTGCAGGAACCGAATTGGGATTGGCAGCTAAGCCCTACCTCGATAGAGGTGAAATTGCACCTGATGAAATTGCTATTAAGCTGATTGAAAGACAGATAGAACAAAATAAATCAGCCGCCGGTTTCATTTTCAAAGGTTTCCCTCGCACCATTGTACAGGCTTATATCCTTGATGGACTCCTCCGCCGGAGCAACTCAAAGGTGAGTTTGATGCTCAACTTGCGTCTTTCTACCCTCGATGCCATGAAACGCCTCAACGTTCGTGGAAAAACAGATCGCGCGCGCATTTACGACACCTCTACTGAGCTGATATTAAACAGGTTAGAAGAATATGAAAAGAAAACAAAACCTGTTATTGAATATTATAAGAAGCAAAGTGTATTTTTTGATGCTGATGGTGCCGGAAATTTGGAAGAAGTTAACGAGCGTTTACAAGATGCAATCAAAAGAGGTATCAGGGAAATTCGCGTAAGCAAGTCATAGCTGTCATCAGCGGCTAATTCAGGCTTTACTACCTTCGTTTATTGCGGATAGTGTATCTTTGCGCGAATAAAATTTAGGTATGGCCAGTTCAAATTTCGTAGATCAGATAAAAATTTATTGTCGCTCAGGCAAAGGCGGTGCGGGATCAGCACATTTCCGTAGGGAGAAATTTGTCCCAAAAGGCGGTCCCGATGGTGGCGATGGCGGTCGGGGCGGCGACATCATTATGCGCGGTAACGCACAGATGTGGACCTTGTTGCATTTGCGTTATACCAAACACCTCCATGCCGGTGCAGGCGAATTTGGAGGAAAGCAACAAAGTACAGGAGCCGCCGGAAAAGACGTTTACTTCGACGTGCCGCTTGGCACGATTGCGCGCAATGCTGAAACAGGTGAGTTTCTTGCCGAAATTACTGAAGACGGACAAACGGCAATTATCCTTAAAGGAGGGCGCGGCGGACAAGGCAATACCCATTTTAAATCGTCCACCAACCAGGCTCCACGCTATGCCCAACCCGGTGAGCCTGAGCAAGAGGCATACATTATTGTAGAGCTTAAAATATTGGCCGATGTGGGTTTGGTTGGTTTTCCAAACGCTGGAAAATCAACCCTGCTATCAGTGGTTTCTGCTGCTAAACCCGAAATTGGAGACTACCCTTTTACCACCCTTTCGCCCAACTTAGGGATTGTAAGTTATTACGACCACCATTCATTTATTATGGCTGATATTCCAGGTATCATTGAAGGTGCTTCTGAAGGTAAAGGATTGGGGTTGAGATTTTTGCGACATATTGAGAGGAACTCTATTCTCCTATTTATAATCCCTTCCGACAGCACTGACATTGCAAGAGACTATGATATTTTGCTTCATGAGTTGGCAGCGTATAATCCTGAGCTAATGGATAAAACACGTCTTTTGGCCATCAGTAAGAGCGATTTTATTGACCAAGAGCTGCGTGAAGGTATCAAGTCAAGCATTCCCAATATCCCATGGGTTTTCATCAGTTCTTTAACCGGCGAAGGAATTAAAGAATTGAAAGATCTGCTTTGGAAACATTTGAATGAATCTAATCATGATTAACTACAAGTATTTTTCGACTATAATATTAGTTATTAAATAATTATGAAAATTACCTACTGGTTTTTGGCTGTGTTATTTTTTCTTGTCATCAGCTCAATCGAAGCATTTTCACAAACCGATTCTGCGGCCCTTGTGTTAAGCCAAAGCCGCAACAAAAACATCAGCCACATGCTCGACTACCGTTATAAAGGTGGATCAGGCGCTTTTGAGGGCGAGCTGCTAAAGCATGTTAGCTACACCCAGGAGGCCCTGGCAAATTGCGTTGTTGGTACGGTAATACTTTCATTTACTGTGGGTTGTGACAATAAAATCAGCGATTTAAGAATGCGAAATCCATTACATTACGGATTGAACGAAAAAATTCAAGAGTTTTTTAACGCCACCGAAGGCCAATGGAACAGTTGTAATGACGAACGTTATACGCGGTTTGAAGTGCCGATTTTGTTTACCATCAAAAATACCGAAACCAATGCCACAGGTTTTGTTATTGTTGAGGGCGAAGGCAAAGGATTACGCTGCAAAAGTGACGCGTATTATTTGGAACAATTTGAAAAATGGAGTAAAAAGGGCAAAATTAAAAGGGCTTTAAGTGCATTGGATGTGCTGATTCAGCGCGATCCATACAACCAAAACAACTACGACCTGAAAAAAAGTTTTTTATCCACGCAAGACTCCAACTAAGATGTTGTCGTTTTTTCTTCAACTTGACCAAGATTTATTTCTTTTTTTAAACGGCTTGCATCACCCTTGGCT
>JAEWWJ010000096.1 GCA_023396415.1 Bacteroidota bacterium | reverse complement strand
TGTGCGGGTTCAAGTCCCGCCCGGGGTACAAAGAAAATCGGCGTCATTGATCCATTGACAATTCGTTTGCAATCAATTCCGCTTGTTTCAATACGGTTTCGGTTGCGAGCATTTGCATGTCGGGGGGATAACCGTATTTCCGAAGGAGTCTTTTTACTGCAACTTTTAGTTTGGCTTTTACACTCTCTTTAAGGGTCCAGTCGATTGAGGCGTTTTGCCTTATGGTTTCAGTTAAAACAACGGCTAATTCTCGCAATTTCTCTTTTTGCATGAGTTCTCTTGCACTGTCGTTGCTGGCAACTGCTGTGTAAAAAGCGTATTCAAAATCTGATAATCCCATTGCTTTGGCTTCGCTGTCCATTTCAACAATGTCTTTGCTCAGTTTTATCAGTTCTTCAATGACTTCGGCGGCTGTCAGGATTTTATTGTGATACTTCTTAATGGCATTTTCTAACATTTCCATTAAGGTTTTACTCTTCACCAGGTTCTTTTTTGCCCTTGCTTTAATCTCATCGTTGAGTAATTTTTTCAAGACTTCGAGAGCAATATTTTTATGTTCCATCCCTTTCAGCTCTAACAGGAACTCTTCGGAAAGGATAGATATATCGGGTTTCTTTAAACCTGCGGCATCGAAAACATCAATGACTTTTTCAGTTACCAAGGCTTTGTCTATTACCTGACGGATGGTTGTTTCAATTTCTTCGTCGGTTTTGCCTGAGCCTGTACTATCGAATTTTGCCAAACGGGCTTTTATTGCCTGAAAGAAGGAGACTTCATCTTTGGCATCCATCGCCTGATCGTGCGGTATAGCTATGGCAAAGGCTTTTGACAAAGCCGTAACCTCATTTATATATCTTTTTTTACCGTCGTCCAAACCTAAAATATGTTCTTCGGCGGCTAAAATCATAGATAGTTTTTGCGAGGTACCCGCCTGGAAATAGTCGTCGTAGTTGAATCCATGATACATATTCGACACCACTTCCAGCTTTTCCAACATCAACTCGACAGCCTGTTCCTGTAAGATAGTCGGGTCGCCTTTTCCTCCTGCATCTGAATAGAAGGAGAGCGCCTTTTTCAAATCGGATGCAATGCCTAAATAATCTACAATTAAGCCGCCCGGCTTGTCTTTGTAAACACGGTTTACCCTTGCAATGGCTTGCATCAGGTTATGCCCTTTCATGGGCTTGTCTATGTAAAGGGTGTGCATACCGGGCGCATCAAAACCTGTGAGCCACATATCCCGAACGATAACCAGTTTTAGTTCATCATCGGGGTTTTTCATGCGTTCGGCTAATGTGCGGCGCTGCTCTTTGGTGGTATGATGTTTTGAAATCTTTGGCCCATCGGAAGATGAAGAGGTCATTACCACTTTGAGAACACCCTTGTTCAGATCGTCGGAATGCCATTCGGGTTTACGTTTACTAATGGCTTGGTACAATTCGGCGGCAATACGTCGGCTCATGGCAACAATCATCCCTTTGCCCTCAAATACAGCTTGCCGTTGTTCAAAGTGTTCGATGATGTCCTTTGCAATTTGTTCGATCCGATTTTCGCTCCCAACCAAGGCTTCCAGTTGTGTCCACTTGGCTTTTGCTTGTTGGGTATCGGTTAAATCTTCCTGGTCGAGTTCATCGTCCAGGTTGTCCACTAACTTTTTGCCCTCTTCGCTCAAATTTACTTTTGCCAGACGGCTTTCGTAATAAATGCGGACAGTGGCCCCATCTTCAACGGCTTGGGCAATGTCGTAGATATCCACATAATGGCCGAAAACGGCAGGGGTATTTACATCGGTGTTTTCGATGGGTGTGCCTGTAAAACCCAAATAGGTTGCATTGGGCAACGCATCACGCATATATTTGGCAAAACCATACACGATTTTTTTACCCACTACATCGCCCTTTGCGTTTTTGTCGTCGATGGTTTTGGCTTTAAAACCGTATTGGGTTCGATGGGCTTCGTCGGCAATAACCACAATATTTTCACGATGCGAAAGCAATTCGTAGACATTGCCAGTATCGGGTTGGAACTTTTGAATGGTAGTAAAAACCACACCGCCCGAACCCACTTTTAACAGCTCTTTCAGTTGGTTTCTATCCTCAGCCTGCACCGGCTCTTGACGCAATAGCTGTTTCGATGCGGCGAAAGTGTCAAAAAGCTGGTCGTCCAAATCATTACGGTCGGTAATTACCACAATGGTTGGGTTATCCATGGCCAGCACTATTTTCCCTGTGTAAAAAACCATAGAAAGCGATTTACCGCTCCCTTGCGTGTGCCACACCACACCCCCTTTTCGGTCGCCAACGGGTTGTTTTTTCACGCCCGGCAAGCCGTAACTTTCGGGCGATTCTATAAAGGTGTGCGATGGTGTTTCAACACTATAGTATGATTTCTTATTTGCCTCCAAAAAGCCCGATGCTCTTAAGGTGGATTCCACAGCCCGGTTTACAGCGTAGTACTGATGATAAGCGGCAAGTTTTTTAACGGTGTTTATAGTAATGATTCCTGTTTGGGGCTCTTCTCTTTTCGTTTTTTCAAAAACAATGAAGTGTCGGATGATGTCAATCAGTGTCTCCTTGTTGAGCATCCCTGCAATCAAAGTTTCCAACTGGCTTACCAAATGCGATGCTTCTGCGTTTCCATCGACCGACTTCCAAGCCATGAAACGGCTGAACCCGGCAGAAATGGAACCCGCTTTGGCCTCCAACCCATCGGAAATGACCACAAAACCATTGTACGTAAAAAGGCTTGGAATAATGGCTTTGTAGGTTTCTATTTGTTTAAAGGCAGAATGAATGGTGGCATTCTCATCCACCGCATTCTTTAATTCAATGACCACCAACGGAATCCCGTTGACAAACAAAATAACATCAGGACGTTTGTTCTGATTGTTTTCCACCACCGTAAACTGGTTGGCAACCAAAAAGTCGTTATTGTTCGGATTCTTAAAGTCAATCAACCAAACACGGTCGCCCCGTTCGTTACCATCTACTTGTTTTGAAACGGGAATCCCTTCGGTTAAAAGTCGGTGAAACGCTTCGTTATTAGCAATTAGTTCGGGCGATACAATGCGTTGAATCTCTTTGATGGCTTCGGCTTGTGCATCGGCAGGAATGGAGTGATTGATACGCTTCACTGCTTTTTGCAAACGGCCCATCAACAAAATCTGTTCGTAGCTTTCCCTCTCTGGAGTATCACCATCGGGTGCTATGTTGGGCGCATAGATATATTCGTAACCGAGTTTGTCAAATAACTCGATGGCGAATGATTCGATTGTATTTTCTGTGATTCGGGTCATGATTCTTGTTCCACAGGTAATTCATAAGAGATAGTTTCAGCATCGAATAACATTACATTCTTGTTTGGGAACTTTGATCTTGCAGTGTCTAACATTTTTTCTTTATCGCCGAATGCTGATATGTATATATTATCAATGGGAGAATCATTTATTTTCCCAAAAATATGGTCGTCATTATCTGCTAATGAGCTTCCTATTATTACAAGATTGCCAGATATTTGACCCAATTTATCAAAGCAATGGTTTAGGTATTCATTTTCATAGATTACAGCAGCTTTCTCTTTATGCTGAAAAACACAAACAATTTCTTGTTCTTCATTATTTAAAACTTCTTCAAGCTTTTCATACAATGCCTTTTCTGATTGCTGCGTAATTTTTTTGAAATGTCCTCCGTCTTTATATATGTGAAAAGCACCATGTAGAAAAAATAAATTTTGAGTTGAACTATTTACATCAAAAACAAATTCTGTATTATCAAACAATGTAAGCTGTTTACTTCCATCATCTATTTTATTTAAAAGCTCGTAGCCTTTTTCTTCTTGAAATATAATTTTTACAACCCTTTCAATATCTTTTGTTTGCCAACCTTTTTTAAACGACTTTGAATATTCTTTTATCTCTGATACAAAATGGGTCTTAGTAAGCATTTTACAATCTTTTTCCAAGGAATTAGCATCGCTTCCAAGGTTTAGTTTCAAAGTGCCATTTGTTCTAGCCTGTTTTATTTCGGTGTAGATATTATTTAATTGAACATCTAAATCTTCTTCAATAAACTTTAATGAAGATTGCAACACAATTGCATTCTTCTTTTCGTTTTCAATCGGTTTATACTTTAATAATAAAAGATACAGTAGTGAATCATAGTTTAATGTAAAATAATTCGTAAACTCTTTGAGTAAAATAAATATACCATCATTCTTCTCAGTATAGATATTTTTAATCTCTGCCTTTACAATCTCGTGGGTTGCTTGCATAAAGTCTAGCTTTACTTTATTGCTAACATATTTTTTTAGAAAACCATTTTCTTGATTAATATCCTCTTCGAGTTTACCGATGAAATATTCTAAATCAAAGCCACAATTCTCAATAATTTCTATTGCATCCTTGTAAATATATTTGTTGTTCTTGGTCATCTTTTTAAAGATGTCTCTGTATCCAGTTTTTACACCTAAGCCATAATTAAAACCATTTGCAATCAAGAGATGATTACTTTGATTTTTAATTTTTTCAAGAACTTCTTTGTAAGTAAGAATTGTGTTTGTCTCCATATCATGCTTCTAACTTTATATCTTTTACCTTAACCTCACCACTCATTAACTTCGGCAGTAAAGAATCGCGCAATGCCCTGAGGGTGCAGATTTGGGATCGGTTTGATTTAATTTTTGCGAAATGTGATTCTACTACTAAATTAAATTCCTTAATTCGATCAGTACAGTTCAATACTGGTAACTGTTTTATTAATAGTTGACTAATGTTTTGTTGAGCTGACCCAACCGCCATATTTATCAGTTCTTCTTTATTTGATTTAATCAATAGATACAAATATGAGTAAGGATAGTCATTGTTGGGTTTTAATGCACAAATAGCTTGATTGCATGTCATTTCCTTTGATATAATTGCATATTCTCCAACTGTAGCACCATACATCGCAATCAAAACTGAATGTGCAGGTAAAATCTTTGCAGAGGATTTTATCAAAGCTTCTTTTGTTATCTTTTCTTCTGTTTCAAGAATAAAACTACCTTTCAATTCTTTTGATTTGACCCAACTAATTGTACCGTGCTCATAAAACATCAAATTTGTTCGAGACGGTGTTCCTCCAGAAGTTGTTTCAATAACAGAACCAAGTTCAACTTCCTCCCACTCCTCCTTCGCTTCTTCCACAAACCACTGCCTAAAAAGGGTTTCGGCCATTTTTTCGAGGGTGGCGTTTTGGCGATTGAGCAGGTCTATTTTATCATCGAGGCTGGAAAGGATGGAGGCGATGGATTTTTGTTCATCTTCATCGTCAGGTAAGTAAATTGGAATTGATTGTAATGAAGCTTTGTTTAATTTTGGTTGAACAGCTCCAGTAATAAAGGGGTTTAAATCTAAGTTTGAAAAGTAATGTACTATCAACTTGTTGTGAAAATCTTTTTTCCCTTTAAGAATATGAGCATGATTGTTAACCCAAAATCTCCCGTTTGCTAAAAAGGCAATTGGTGTCTGCCTTGACTTTAAATTTTCGCCATCTTCTGAAATTAAAACATGTTCGCCATCAAAAATAAAATCGTCAACGGCATCAATAACACCAGAGGCTCCATAATAGGGAAAATTCCCTTTTCTTATGCTTCGTTCAGTGGAACTTAATGGTATTCTTTTATGATTTAAGATTACTGCAAAATCTTCAATTGTAAATTCTTTCCACTCACTCATTGGTCTTTATCTTTGAAAGGTTAGCTAATACGGTATCGGTCATCCCTTCCATTTTGGAAAAGGCAAACCATTTTTTGCCCAAATCTTTCAGGGAAGCACCAAGGTGGTAGAGCGTGGTATTGTCGGTTATCAGAAAGCGGTCGTGGGCGGCATCCATTTGTGCAATTTCAATGAGTCCGTACTGGGCGTTGTATTTTTTGGCATCGAGCAGCAATTGTTTGCCGGGATTTTTGGTGTAAAATATTGCTTTCACACCCGGTTTCCGCTTGGCAAAAAGAGTAAAAACGGTATCGTCGATATAATTGTCGATGAGAATAATGGAATGGTTTGCAGTGCGGATAATATCAGAAACAAATGTCCAGGCATCAAATACCTGCCCATCATAAAATATGCCTTTGTCGGGTATTTTTTCACGGCTTTCGAGGGCTTTAAAAACCTGCTCAAATTTCTGGTCGGCTTCAATTTGTTTTAGTTCAACCCTGTCGAGCCTTTGAAATAATATGGTGTTTTCTGTCATTAGCTTTCGCATCTTAACAAAAGCTCTAATTATTTGCAGACTGATGTTAATTGCAATTGGTGTGCGGATAACAGCCGATAACATAGCCACGCCTTGTTCGGTAAAAGCAAATGGTTTTGCACCTCCGAAGTAACTTTTTGATGGGATCACAATTTGTGATACCAAGCTATTTATATCTGATTCAGTAAGTTCAAACATAAAATCAGTCGGAAATCTATCAATATTCCTTTTTACGGCCTGTTTTAAAGTTCGGGTATCTGTTTGATAAAGTATTGCCAAATCTCTGTCGAGAATTACCTGTATTCCACGAATGTTTAAAATCCGGTTTTGGATATTTTCAACGGGTATGATTTGGTTATTCATTGTTGATGGTATTATGCAATTTCATTCAAAATGTATTCTTTCCTGTAAATCTTTGATTTTTGAATCAGTTTCTTTGGTGTTCAAGGTCACAATTTGTGACCTTGGACCTGAAGTTTCTTGTTCCACATTGGTGGTTTTTAGCGAAAAACAGGATTTTTTTATTTTACTTTTAAGCATGAGAGTAAAATAACGGAAATCTTATTTTACTTTTCTTCATTCAGTTTTATCTTAGATAGGTTTTCTGCAATTATTTTATTCAGGCTTACTTCTTCCTTTAGCTGTTCTTCTAATTCAGCTTTCAGGGCAGTAAAGCGCTCGTTAAAATTAAAGTCATCCTCATCATCGGGCAAACCCACGTAGCGTCCGGGCGTGAGCACGTAATCGAGCTCTGCCACTTTGCTTTTTGGCGCAGATGCACAAAAACCGGCAACATCTTCGTAATTACCATCAGCGTTTCGCCAGTTGTGGTAAGTTCCGGCAATTTTTTGAATATCGTCTTGCGAAAGCTCTTTGGTTCGGCGGTTTATTAAAAAGCCAAGGTTTCGGGCATCAATAAATAAAATCTCATTGTTGCGGTTGCGGAATTTGCCGTTTGTACGGTTGCGGTTCATAAACCAAAGCGAAGCGGGTATTTGAGTATTTAAGAAAAGTTTGGCAGGCAGGTTTACGATGCAATCAATCAGGTTATTTTCGATCAATGCTTTACGAATATCCCCTTCGCCCGATGTTTTGGTGGTGAGCGAACCTTTAGCCAATACAAAACCCGCTTGTCCGTTGGGTGCTAAGTGATAAAGGAAATGTTGTATCCATGCGTAGTTGGCGTTACCAGTTGGCGGTACGCCATATTGCCAGCGTCCGTCTTTGCGAAGCAAATCACCTCCCCAGTCGCTCACGTTAAACGGTGGATTGGCAATGATATAATCGGCTTTCAGGTCTTTGTGTGCATCGTTCAGAAATGAACCCTCGTTGTTCCATTTTACCTGCGAACTGTCAATACCACGAATGGCAAGGTTCATTTTGCACAAGCGCCAGG
>JAEWWJ010000094.1 GCA_023396415.1 Bacteroidota bacterium | reverse complement strand
GATTTCTTAGCCAACACCAATATCAATTTCTTAGGAATGCGCAAGAAGGCTTATATCTTTTCTATCGTGCTAATCATTCTCAGCTTAGGCTCACTTACCTTTAGGGGATTGAATTATGGTGTTGACTTTACCGGTGGTCGTACTTACCTTGTGCGTTTTGACAAAGATGTAACTGTAAAAGAAGTACGCGATGCTTTAGATACGCAGTTTACTATGAATACTCCTGAGGTGAAAACCTTTGGTCCCGATCGTCAGGTGAAGATTACCACTAAGTTTATGATCGAAAGTGAAGGCAGAGAGGTAGATTCACTGATTCAGCAAATGCTTCACAAAAGTTTATCGCCTTTGTATGCGCAATCCATTTCATACAATGAATTTACCTCCGACGAATCAACGAGTGATAAATTCATAGGTATTTTGAGTTCGCAGAAAATTGGGCCTACCATTGCCGATGATATTCGAAAGAAAGCCTTTATGGCGATCTTTTTCTCATTGATCATCATCTTTATTTATATCGCAGTTCGATTCAAAAAATGGCAATACGGTTTAGCCGGTTTGATATCATTGGCGCATGATACCATCATTGTACTCGGTTTGTTCTCTATTTTCTATAATATTTTACCCTTTAGTTTGGAGGTAGATCAAGCCTTTATAGCAGCCATTTTGACCATTATTGGTTACTCCATCAACGATACGGTAATTATTTTTGACCGTATTCGTGAGAACATTGGGTTACATCCAAAAAAACTCTTACGCATCAACATCAACGACGGGATGAACAGCACCCTAAGCCGTACTGTCAACACTTCAGGAACTACATTGGTCGTATTGTTAGTGATTTCCATCTTTGGAGGCGAAGTAATCCGCGGTTTTGTATTCGCATTGTTCGTGGGTATTTTGTTTGGAACATATTCTTCTGTCTTCAATGCCAGTCCTATTGTTTACGACCTTTTAGGTGGTGATAAGCAAGTGAAGGAAGCCGAAGCCAAGGAAGCACTTTCCAAAGACGTAAAAAAGAAATAGTCGTTGTTCGACGGCGTGAAAGTCCGGTTGTCATACACATGGCAGCCGGACTTTTTTCTTTCTATTCGGTGGAGAGGGCTGTTGGTGAACGCTTATTTTATACTTTTGTCATTCTAAAAAGAAAAACCATGCTACTCTTTTTCGATTTCGGTTCAGGTGAGATCATCCTCATTATCTTGGTTTTATTTGTTGTTTTGGGACCCAAGCGGCTGCCCGATGTAGCGCGTACTCTTGGTAAAACGATCAACGAAATGAAAAGAGCCTCTGCCGGTTTCAAAGATGAAATCAATAAAGAGGTGCAACGCTTGGATAAGGAAACACGGCTGAGTGAATTTTTGCAACAAAAAACGTTGGCCAATAACAGTCCCCAAGCACCATCAGAACCTGTGGCGGTTGATGATAACCCTGCTCCGACAACTGTTTCAGATCCGCTACCGGAGGATGAGACCGGTAGGGTGGAAAGGAAGGTGTAAGTAATCCAATAAAATTGAATTCCCAACGTTAGCATTTCAGCAATGAATGAAACATCCATGACAAAATATTTCTCCATCTTGTTCCTGTTGTCTTTTTTTCTTTTCAGCAGCACGGAAGCCACAGCACAGCGCAATCCTGCCAAAAATGCAGATGAGGCGTTCAATAAGAAACAGTATTCGTTGGCTCTTGATAAGTACAAAAAAGCTTATGGAAGGGTAAAAAGAAATTCGTCGGAAAAAGATAGAATCAATTACCGTATGGCAGAATGCTACCGTTTAACGGGCAACACCAAAAGGGCCGAATCGGGTTATAAGAAAGTCATCAAAGCCGGGTTGCAGGAAAAGAACCCGGAGATTATTCTCATTTATGCCGATCTGCTCAAAATGAATCAAAAATATCCAGAAGCCATTGAGCAGTACAACCTCTATATGGAGAAAGTTCCCGATGACCCACGCGGAGCTGCTGGAGCAGCCTCAACGGCTTTGATTGAGGAGTGGTTAGAAAACCCATCACGCTATGAGGTAACCGTTTTGAAAAAAGTAAATTCACGTGCCGCTGATTTCGCACCTACATGGGCATCAAACAATTACAATGAAGTTATCTTCACATCCACCCGTGATGGATCAACAGGTAAAGACAAGGACGGTTGGACCAGCCAAAGCTTCAGCGACCTTTATACCGCGCGTCTCGACAGAAACGAACAATGGAGCACGCCGGTTTTGCTCGACGATACCGAGCTTGTCAACACCAAAGGCAATGAGGGCGCGCCTTTTATGAACAGCAGTTACAACACCTTATACTTTACCCGATGCAGCAATATCGCCGGGCAAGAAAGTGGATGTCAGATCATGACGAGCACCCGTTCCGGCCGCAGTTGGAGCAACCCTGTGCAGGTGCAAATAAAAGGGATTGACAGCCTTGATGTGATTGGCCATCCCACATTGAGTGAAAATGAACTTTTGATTTATTTTGCTGCCGAACGCAAAGGTGGCTTTGGTGGAAAAGACATCTGGATGGCCATGCGCGATTCAAAAAAAGAATCTTTCAACCGCCCGTTAAATATTGGGCCTGTGGTCAATACCAAAGGCGACGAAATTTTTCCGTTTCTTAGAAACGACACCACTTTGTACTTCTCAAGTAACGGCCATGGTGGAATGGGTGGCTTCGATATTTTTGTCAGCACCATTGACACAGCCGGAAACTGGGGCGTGCCTACCAACTTAAAGCATCCTGTCAACTCCATCAGCGATGACTTTTCAATCACATTCCATCCAACTGAAGAACGTGGATTTTTTGCCAGTAATCGAGATAATTCACGAGGTGTGGATAATCTTTATTATTTCATTGAGCCGCCGGTGTTGTTTACCTTGGCAGGCACAGTGAAAGACGAAAAAAACCTTCAATTTGTTGAAAATGCCAGCATCAAGCTGATTGGTTCTAATGGAAGTAGTGTCACCACCCGTACCAATGAAAAAGGATATTATTTGTTTGGCAACTCACAGCTCAATAAAAACACAACCTACGAAATTATTATTGACAAGCCCGGGTATTTCACAAAATCCTTGGTTGAAACCACCGTGGGTGTTGAGTTCAGTCGCGATTTTGTGAAAGATGTCATGCTCGAACCCATTCCTGAAAAGCCCATTCCGCTGCCCGACATCTTATACGATCTGGCGCGATGGGAGCTAAAACCTCAATACGAAGACTCATTACAAGGTCTTATTCAAACATTACAGCAAAATCCAACCATCATTATTGAGTTGGCTTCACATACCGATAGCCGCGACAGCGATGAGCGCAATGACATTCTTTCTCAACGCAGGGCACAATCTGTGGTGGATTATTTAATTTTAAGAGGTATTGATCCCGAACGGTTGGTGGCCAAAGGTTACGGAGAAAGAGTGCCGCGCGTGCTCGATAAAGGGTTTAAAACCAATAATATAGATTGGAAAGAAGGCACAGTCCTTTCCGAAGCGTTTATAGAACAGCTGCAAAATAATGAGGCCAAAGAGATAGCCCATCAGCTCAATAGACGGACTGAATTTAGTGTGCTTAGCAAAGATTTTGTCCCTAAAGCCTCCAACCTTCCGGTTTCCGAGGGCATAGTGATTGAGGTCAATCCTTTGGACAATCAAATTGATTTTACAATCGCCAAAGATGGTTCATTTCAGGCAGAGTGCTTCATTGATGGTTTTTCAACCACCTTTACCTTCGACAGAAAAGCTCAGCCGGCACTTTCTTTGACAAAAGCCCTTGAATTTCTGCAAAAAGGAATCCTGAACGTTGACAATGTTGTGGGTGAAAACAAAGAAGTCATTCAAGCCGGCACAATTACCGATGGCGCTGTCTTTAGCCTGAAAGAAGTGCGATTGGCCGACAAAACCCTCAAGAATATTGAAGTAAAGGTAGATCATAAGCTTGAAAACTCATTTGTAGTCGGTCAATCATTCATCGAACGGTTTGGCAGCTTTGAGTTTGACACCAAAAACCGAAAATTAGTTATTACGCCATAATGGAGCAACGCTATACGTCAAGAGGTGTTTCAGCCTCAAAAGAGGATGTCCACAATGCCATCAAACAAATTGATAAGGGACTTTTTCCGAATGCTTTTTGTAAAATCGTCCCCGATATTTTAGGCCACGATGCCGATTGGTGTAATATTATGCACGCTGATGGCGCCGGAACAAAAACCTCGTTGGCCTATATGTACTGGAAGGAAACCGGTGATTTGTCTGTTTGGGAAGGTATAGCCCAAGATGCCATTGTGATGAATACCGACGATCTGCTTTGCGTTGGAGCAACGGATCATATTTTGTTGTCATCCACAATTGGACGCAATAAGATGTTGATTCCCGCTGAGGTTATTTCGGCCATCATCAATGGAACGGAGCGTTTTCTTGAAAAGATGCGCGCCATGGGCGTAGGAATTTGGTCCACCGGAGGTGAAACCGCCGATGTGGGCGACCTCGTTAGAACAATCATCGTTGACAGCACCGTAACTGCCCGCATGAAACGTTCGGCGGTGATAGAAAATAAACTCCAAGCCGGCGATGTGATTGTGGGTTTGGCCTCCGATGGTAAGGCCACTTACGAAGACCATTACAATGGTGGCATGGGAAGCAACGGCCTCACTTCGGCCCGTCACGATGTTTTTCATCCTTCGTTGGCTGCAAAATATCCCGAAAGTTTTGATGCTGCCATTCCTAAACATCTTGTTTATTGTGGCCCTCATGCCCTTACCGATCCTTCTCCGGTGAAGAACGTGGATGTTGGTAAGTTGGTGCTTGCTCCTACCAGAACCTATGCGCCAATCTTAAAGCAAGTGCTTGATCATCATCGCGACAATATCCATGCTTTGATTCATTGCAGCGGTGGCGCCCAAACCAAAGTGCTACATTTTATGGATCATTTGCATGTGATAAAAGACAATTTATTTTCTCTTCCTCCGCTTTTCAAGCTGATACAAGAGACCTCCGGCACCGATTGGAAAGAAATGTACCGTGTGTTCAATATGGGACATCGGATGGAAATTTATACCGATGAAAAAACCGCAGAGCAGATCATCCAAATCTCAAAATCCTTTCATGTCGCTGCCCAAATCGTGGGTCATGTAGAGGCTTCAAGCGAAAAAAAATTGACCATTCGCAGTCCGTTCGGAATCTTTGAATATTAGCAACTCCAATTTGCATCTTTCTAAGATATTCATATTAAGTTAGTTAAAATCATTTTAACCGAAGTTTTTCATACTTGCCTTGCTTTGTGTATTTTTGCAGGCTAAAAAATTGAATCAGTGGATATTGTAGATAAATTAGAAACCATCAACCGTCGTTGGGAAGAAATGAGCGAGCAGTTGAATGATCCGGCAGTGATGGCCGATATGAAACGTTTTGTGCGCCTCAACAAAGATTATAAAGATTTGGAGCCGGTGGTAGGTGCTTTTAAAGAGTATAAAAATGTGGTGTCCAACATCGAACACGCCAAAGAGGTCATCAAAAAAGAAAAAGACGAGGATTTTAGGCAGATGGCTTTAGAGGAATTAGATGAACTTCAAAAGCGCCAAGAGGAGCTTGAGGAAGATATCCGATTGATGCTTATTCCAAAAGATCCACAAGACAATAAGAACGCAATTGTGGAGATTAGGGCAGGAACAGGTGGTGATGAAGCCAGTATTTTTGCCGGTGATTTGTTTCGGATGTACCTCAAATTCTGTGAAAATAAAGGTTGGAAAACCGAATTGGTTGACCAAAGCGAAGGTACCGTGGGCGGGTTCAAAGAAGTTGTTTTCAATGTTATTGGCGACAATGCGTATGGTATCCTCAAGTTTGAATCGGGAGTGCATCGCGTACAAAGGGTTCCGAAAACCGAGACCCAAGGCCGCATTCACACCTCTGCAGCCTCTGTGGTAGTGCTGCCCGAAGCCGAAGAGTTTGACATTGATCTCCAAGATAAAGACATCCGCAAAGACACCTTCTGCTCCAGCGGCCCCGGCGGACAATCGGTAAACACTACCTATTCGGCTATTCGCTTGACGCACATCCCAACAGGAATCGTGGTTTCATGTCAGGACGAAAAATCACAGCTAAAAAACCTGGCCAAAGCCATGAAAGTACTTCGCAGTCGCATCTTCGAAATTGAATACAGCAAATACCTCGAAGAGATTGCCGGCAAGCGTAAAACGATGGTCTCTACCGGCGACCGCTCGGCCAAAATCCGTACCTACAACTGGCCTCAAGGCCGGGTTACCGATCACCGCATCAACCTTACCATGTATAATCTCAGTGCCATTCTTGATGGAGACATTTCTGAAATTATCGAAAAACTCCAAATGGCCGAAAATGCTGAACGTTTGAAAACAGAACTTGAATTGTAGGCCGTGGATCGTAAGTCGCTTTTTGAACAAATCAAACACAAAAAATCCTTCCTTTGCGTTGGTCTTGATAGCGAATTGGATCGTCTTCCCAAACATTTGTTGGGTGAAAACGACCCTATCTTTGCCTTCAATAAAGCCATTATTAATGCTACCGCACCCCATGCCGTGGCCTACAAACCCAACACCGCTTTTTATGAGGCCAACGGGAGCAAAGGCTGGCAATCATTGGAGAAAACAATCGCATACCTGAATGCCAATCACCCAGAAATGTTTGTGATTGCGGATGCCAAACGCGGCGATATCGGAAACACTTCTTCACATTATGCCAGAGCTTTTTTTCAGAACTTAGGTGTTGATGCGGTAACCGTGGCACCGTATATGGGACATGATTCGATAAAGCCATTTTTAGGCTATGACCAAAAATGGGTGATCTTGCTGGCGTTGACATCCAACAGTGGTTCTGCTGATTTCCAATATTTTGAATCCAACACCGATCGTTTATTTGAAAGAGTGATCAAACAATCGCGTGAGTGGGCCAATGCCGATCAGTTGATGTTTGTGGTGGGAGCCACCCATCCCGAAGAGTTGGCGCAGATTCGGAACATTGTTCCGGACTATTTTTTTCTGGTGCCCGGAGTTGGTGCTCAGGGAGGTGATTTGGCCGCGGTGTGCAAAGCCGGTTTTAACCAACAATGCGGACTTTTAGTCAATGCTTCGCGGAGTATTCTTTATGCTTCCTCAGGAAAGGATTTTGCTGAAAAGGCGGGTGAAGAAGCAACAAAGCTGCATCTTGAAATGCAACAACAACTGCTTAGGGCAGGAATGATATAAAAAAAGCAGCCATTTGGCTGCTTTTTTAGTTATTGTGTTGGATTAAATGCCTTCGAGAACAGTTGTCCATCCATATTTATCTTCAGCAACACCCTCTTGGATGGCTTTCAGATTGTGATACAATTTGGTTGAAATTTCACCGGCTTTTTCGCCATATTGATACACTTTACGCGTTTCACGGTCAACAATTTTGCCGATAGGTGAAATGATGGCGGCAGTGCCACAAGCTCCTGCTTCTTCAAAAAGCTCAAGCTCTTCCATAGGAACAGGACGGCGTTCAATTTTCAATCCCAGGTCTTTGGCCAAAGCCTCAATACTCATATTGGTAATTGAAGGCAGGATGGTTTTGGATTGTGGGGTGATATAGGTGTTGTTTCTGATACCGAAAAAGTTGGCCGGGCCTGCTTCGTCAATGTATTTCTTTTCTTTGGCATCGAGAAAAAGAACAGATGAATATCCATCTTTGTGGGCACGGTCGGCCGGACGAAGGCTGGCAGCATAGTTGCCTCCCACTTTAATGTGGCCGGTGCCAAGTGGTGCAGCACGATCATAATCGTGTACCAACTCAACGGTTACAGGATTGAATCCTTCTTTGAAATAAGGGCCAACAGGACCAACAAACACAACAAAAAGATATTCATTGGCAGGTTTAACGCCTACTTGCGGGCCGGAGCCAATCAGTAGCGGACGAATGTACAATGATGCCCCCGTTCCATAAGGTGGAATGTACTTGGCATTAAGACGAACAACCTTCTCTATAGCCGAAAAGAACAACTCGTCTGGAACTTCCTGCATCATGATGCCATCGGCGGAGGTACGAAAACGTTTGGCGTTTTCTTTCCAGCGAAACAAGCGAACCTTGCCATCAACACCTCTAAAGGCTTTCATGCCCTCAAAAGCTTCTTGGCCGTAATGCAGCGCAGTAGCCGCCATATGGATGCTGATAAACGCCGATGAGCTAACTTCTATTTCGCCCCATTGACCGTTTCTGCCGTAGCAGCGAACGTTGTAATCCGTTGGATAATAACCAAATGGTAAATTTTTCCAATCAATATTTTCCATAACTTATGTTTTAAATGAGCAATAGTTTAATGACGCTAAGATAAGATTATTTTTTGGCCTACCGACAGCCTTTGTTAATTTATAAACAGTTCATTTAAGGGCTTGATCAAATAAAGCAATTGCAAAGCAAACCACAGAGTTTCATAAAGAAGAAAATATGATTGGCTGAAAATGAAATCATTACTATTCTTTTTTAACAAAATGCATCTGCTCGGCGTAGATTGCAATTACGACGCAACATTCCAAATAAAAACAAAACATTTATCATCTGAAATCTTGTTGGAAACGATCCGTCAGGAACAGATGGATCAATTTGTAACAAACTATTGCCGAAGTAATTACAAACTATGCTGAGCAGGGGAGGCCTGCTTTCACCTTGACTTAAAAAGAATGCCCTATCTTTGTATTTATCAACAATTTATCCGTTTACAGCCATGCATTCACTAGTTAAGTTTTTTAAAAAAGAATACATCACCTCATTGATTGATTATCGGGAGGGCGAAGAAAAGTTTGGCGAGACCCTGCAGGTTGCCACCGATGGAGATTTGAGCAGTTTCCAAGGGAAATTTGTGATTTTGGGAATCGCCGAAGACATTGGCATTCGCGCAAATTATGGCATAGCCGGAGCAGCCTCCGCATTTCGTTCGTTCATCAATAGCTTTGTGAACATTCATAATTCTAGAGATTTTAATGGAAGCCAGTTTTTGTTGTTGGGAAAAATCCGTACCGGCGAATTGATGGAAGAGAGCCAGAATGCTGACATTGACACCCTGCGGAAACTAACCGAAGAGCTGGATGAAATTGTGTTTCCCGTTATCCATCAAATTGTAAAAGCCGGAAAGATTCCCATCATCATTGGTGGAGGACACAACAATGTTTTTCCCATTTTAAAAGGCTGTGCAATGGCTTGCAATAGGCCAATTAATACCATTAATTTAGATGCACATGCTGATTTTCGGCCTACCGAGGGGAGGCATAGCGGAAATGGTTTTAGGTATGCTTATGATGCTGGTTATTTAAAAAAATATGCCATTTTGGGGCTTCATCAGGCGTATAACAATGAGCAGATCCTTGATGAACTCTTCAAAGGGCCTGACTTTTTACCCATCTTATTTGAAGATATTTTTTTACGTAAAAAGCAGCATTGGTCAGAAGCGCAATCTCAGGCCATTGATTTTGTCAAAGGGGGCAGGTTTGGTGTAGAACTCGATGTTGACAGTCTGGAAAATTTACTCAGCAGCGCTTGGAGTTCAGTCGGGATTACTTCTGATGAATCGCTCAACTACCTTTATAGCTGCGGTAAAGAGCGGCAAGTGTGCTATTTGCATATTACTGAGGCTGTTTATAAAAGAAGCGATGGAATGGAAAACGTACTGATTGGAAAGCTGATCAATTATATGGTTCAGGCTTTTTGCCGGGGCGTTCATGAGCAATAAATTGGTGCTGTTTTTATCCGCTGGATCACTATGAATCCATCTGGTTTTATCAAGTATACGATATTTTCTTAAAAAAGTAAATACAGATACGTCACCAGCACTAAAACCACCAAAGAAGGCAAAAGATTGAGGATACGCAGTTGGGTTATCTTCAATAGATTCAATCCTAAGCCCACCAAAATTACACCTCCTGTGGCCGAAATTCCGGTAATCATCAGCTCGGGCATAAAACTCCCAAACCGGGCGGCAAATAAGGTCAATCCTGCTTGATAGAGAAAGAGCGGCACCACCGAAAACAACACCCCAATGCCCAAGCCCGAAGCAAGGGCAATGCTGCTGATGCCGTCCATCAATGACTTGATGTAGTAAAGCTCAGGTTTTCCGCCCAGACCTTCTTCTATGGCACCTAAAATTGTCATCGAGCCCATGCAGAAAAGCAAAAAAGAGGTGAGCAAACCTTCGTTGAATTTTCCGATACCGATGCCAAAATACTTTCCAAGGCGACCGGCCAACTGGTCAAAAAAGCGATCCAATTGCATGGCTTCGCCCACAATGGCACCTATGATGAGGCTGAGGATAACCAATATCCACACTTCGGCTTTCAAGGCCATAGAGATGCCCAAGACGATGGTGAACAAGCCAATAGCTTGAAAGAGAATGTCGCTATAGCGCTGCGGCAGACGGGCATGAAACAGCAATCCGATGAGGCTGCCAATGATGACTGCCGCTGCATTGATGATTGTTCCGGTAATCATGGTGCAGCAGGAGGAGTGGGTGAGGAGCTTTG
>JAEWWJ010000019.1 GCA_023396415.1 Bacteroidota bacterium | reverse complement strand
AGTTTGCACACAACAACAGCGTCAAAACATTGATAGATAGATGTACAAAAAAAAACATTTCTGGCTCGTAGGAATCTTAACGGGTTTCTTTCTCGGGATGCTGGTTTTTTTGTTGCAGCTGTTGCTTTTTAACCTTGCCATCAGCTCCTTTTCGCTCTTGTATGTGTTGATTTATCTGCTGCCTTTGTTTGGTATGTATCATGCTGCCAAACGTTTGCGTGAAAATTTTGGCTTAGGTGTTTTGCATTTCAGCCAAGGATTTCGAATCGCCATGCTCACCGGATTTGTTTCGGCAGTAGTCATGTCATTGATGATATATTATGTTTACGGAAACCTTTTCATTCCTGCTTTGCAACAGCGTGCCTCTCAGCTTCATGCAGAATTATTGGCTACTGATGTTACAAAGACGTTTGACAGCATGAAAGAGCGTAAGCAACTCATTACTAAACTTTTAAGTCCGATATCCTTATCGGTTTACTACTTCGTTGTAAATATCGTTTTGCTCCCGGTGTTTGCTTTTTTAATTGCTATCTTTGCTCGACGAAGCCGTCGTGATATCACCGACCTTTAACCTTAAAAAATTTAAAAATATGGCACCACTTCATGTAGCTTTAAAACACGGATTGATCACCGGATTGGCACTTGTGGCCTACACCGTAGTAATGTACGTTCTGGACATGAATATTTTCAGCCCCGTGTATGCAATACTCAACGGACTCATCACCTTCGGGTTGATGATTTTCATGGCCGTATGGGCCATCAACAAAACACGTGACACATTTCTGCTTGGAAAAATCAACTTTCTCCAAGCTTGGTTGGTAGGAGCTGTTGCCTTGGTAGTCGCCTTTTACATCAACAGTATTTTTTCGGTCATACTGAATGAATACATTGATCCAACTTATATGACTAAGCAATTGGACAACTTTATTTACAGCATGGAAGGCAAAGTGCCTGAGGAATCGCTTGATACAATGATTGACACCATGAAGGAGAGCATGGATCCTATGAAAGCTTTCATCAAAAGCTTATGGATGATGCCGCTCATTTCCATTGTTTTAGGAGCCATTTTGGCATTGTTTGTTAAAAAAGACAAGAACATTCAACTCTAAGTCACTCATTTTTATCCATGGATCTTTCTATCGTTGTACCCTTATATAATGAGGAAGCCTCATTGCCCGAACTAACGGAATGGTTGGCACGTGTTTGTCGCGGCCTCAATATTGATTTTGAACTCATCTATGTGGATGATGGATCGAAAGATCGGTCGTGGCAAGTGATTGAACAACTTTCACAAACTTTTCCCGAGCTCAAAGCTATTTCATTTCGTCGAAACTATGGCAAATCAGCTGCCTTAAACGAAGGCTTTGCAGCAGCAAAGGGCAAGGTAGTTATAACCTTAGATGCTGATCTGCAAGACAGCCCCGATGAAATTCCTGAGCTTTATCGAATGATTGCCATTGAAAATTTCGATCTCGTTTCAGGATGGAAAAAACACCGACATGATCCAATATCAAAGACCCTTCCGTCGCGGCTGTTTAATCGTACCACACGGATGATCAGCAAAATACCCCTTCACGATTTCAATTGCGGACTAAAAGCCTATAAAGGCGAACTGGTTAAAAACATCGAAGTGCAGGGGGAAATGCACCGCTACATTCCACTGATTGCAAAATGGGCGGGTTATGGGCGCATCACCGAAAAGGTTGTGCAACATCACGAACGGAAATATGGAAAATCAAAATATGGCATGAGCCGACTGATAAAGGGTTACCTCGATTTGCTTACTATTACGTTCACCTCTAAATTCGGCAAACGTCCGATGCACTTTTTCGGAAGCATGGGTTCTTTCATTTTTATGTTTGGTCTTGGTATTGCCGGATATTTGACTTATTCGAAATTTTTCCACCAAGCCTATAAAATGACTGAGCGACCTCTATTTTATTTCGGTCTTTTGGCCATGGTCATCGGTACACAGCTTTTCCTAACCGGCTTTCTTGCAGAGCTGGTATCGCAATCGTCGCGCAGCGTTGGCGGAGCATACACCATCAAAGAAAAAATAAAAATCTAACAATTAATATTTGCAATGAAAATTCATTTGGTTTCGGGAGGTTGTGGTTTTGTTGGCCGCAACATGGTCAAGCGTTTGTTACAAACCACAGAAGATAAGGTGTTTATGGTTGACGATTTGAGTATCGGTCGTCATCCTTCGGAATGGCTGCCCAACTTTGTTTCAACAAAAAACCAAGACCTCGAGGTGATTGGTGCTGCTGGCAGGTTGTTTTTTTGGAAAGGCGATTTTCGTAATCTGCTGTTCTACATGCGCCAGCAGCCACGCTACATCCAAGAAAAATACGGTATTGAATTTGACCGTTTTGATGATGTCTTTCATTTTGCCGCCATTGTTGGAGGCCGCATGAAAATTGAAGGCGATCCGATGATCGTTGCCCTCGACTTGAGTATTGACGCTGAATTCTTTTATTGGGTCACACAACACAAACCGCAACGCGTGTTGTATCCCAGCTCCAGCGCGGCTTATCCGGTAAGTTTACAAACAACGGATGGTGCGATTGCACTTAGCGAAGGTGATATTGACTTTGATAAAAACCTTGGAACACCCGACATGACTTATGGCTGGTCGAAGCTCACCGGTGAGTTTCTTGCCAAAATAGCTGCCCAACATTATGGGGTGCGGGTAGCTTGCATACGGCCTTTTTCGGGTTATGGCGAAGACCAAGAACAATCCTATCCCGTGCCTGCCCTGGCTGCTCGCGCCGCCAGAAAAGAAAACCCGTTTGAAGTGTGGGGGAGTGGCAAACAAGGCCGCGATTTCGTTCATATTGATGATGTGCTCGACTTCATTTTTATGTTGCTCGACAATGTATCCGACGGATCAGCCTACAATATTGGATCGGGCAGGCTCACCTCTTTCTTGGAATTAATCTCCTTGTTTGGTGAAATTGCAGGATATGAACCAACAGTGAAACCATTGTTGGATAAGCCGGTTGGTGTTCATTCACGCTACGCCAATATGGATGTGGTCAACGAAAAATTCAACTGGAAACCTAAAATCAGTATGAAGGAAGGAATGGAAAGGGTATATCTTCGTCAAAAAGAGTTACTTAAGTTGTAATTACTTTTTTAAAGTTGAAGCATAGTACTTTATTTCATTTTCGCAATCCGTTGCAGAAGTGAAACACCAATTCACCTTTGCTAAAAATATCAGCATGACCCGTATTGTTTGTTTTGGTCCGGGACCACAGTTCAAAGGAGGCATCGCCAATTACAACACTTCGTTGGCAAAAGCTTTCGACAAAATACCTGATACAGAAGTGATTATCGTAAGTTGGACCCAACAATATCCGGCCATTATTCCACGCGATTTTATTGACCGCAAGAGCATCAAAGACCAACTTGAAGGCACCCGTATCAAGGTGCATTATGTTACCAATTACAACAATCCGGCAAGTTGGCAAAAAACCATCCGCTTGATTCGTTCTTTGCAAGCCGACATGGTCATTTTTCAATGGGCCATTGCCGTTCAGGGTCTTCCGTTGGGGTATATCGCCCGCGGTTTGAAAAAGCTACCCAACACCAAAGTTATTTTCGACTTGCATTTTGTCATCCAAAAAGAAGGCAGCGCCTTAGATAACCGCTTCACCCGTTTGGGAATTGGACATGCTGACGCTTATGTGGTGCACGCCGGACAAACGGCTGATCAGCTGAAGCAGCTGTTCCCTAAAAAACAGTTTGCGGTGGTAAACGACAACGAAAAAATTGCGCCCAAAACCAAAAAAGTGGTTCGGCTGTTTCATCCGGTTTATGATATGTTTCAGCCCAACCCAAATTTTGATAAAGAAGGTCAAAAGGCGCAGATGGGCTTGAAGAAAAATGTCTTTTTATTTTTCGGATTTATCCGAAAATACAAAGGACTACATCAAGCCATTGAAGCATTTGCCCGTCTAAATGAAGAAAGAAACGATGTAAGTTTACTCATTGTGGGTGAATCGTTTTGGAACACTTTAGACAACAAAAAATTGTCAACACGCATCAAATCAGGTCTTTTTGGTTTTGCTAAAAAACTTTTTCTACGCCAACAAGACGATGAACGTAACTACAATCCTTTGGAATTGATTGAGAAATATAAGCTTCAAGACAGCACTTTTGTGGTCAATGAGTTTGTGCCCAACGAGGAGGTGGCCAAGTATTTTCAGGTGAGCGACAATCTTTTGCTGTTTTATCTCACGGCGACACCTTCAGGGGTGGAATCCATCGGTTATAACTTCAATATGCCGATGGTGGCTACAAAAGTGGGTCATTTTACGGAAACCATAAAAGATGGGTTTAACGGCTATCTTGCTGCCGATCGCGATATAGCCTCCATGAAAACCACCATGCAAAAGGCCATAGAAAACCCTATTGACAGAAAAAATGTGGCCGCTACTTCAAAAAATATGAGTTGGGAGGCCTACGCAACTGCCATTTTGACTTATTTGAAGTAAAATATTTTTGAATTTTCTGTGGCAAAAAAAACCACAGTAGTCATAAAAAAAGCTGTGCCTCAATGAGACACAGCTTTTTTTCTGTTTTAGACCATCTTAATAGTCGTCGTCATCAAAATCGTCAAACGAATCAAGATCATCATCAAAATCATCTTCATCGTCCCATGTAACATCATCGTCTTCCAAAAACGAATCGTCAATATCCTCAAGCATTTCAGCTTCATCAAGGTACGACTCGAGCAAATCGTCATCAAACTCTTCTGAATTTTTAGCGCCGTCAAAACGAGGATCAAGTGAACGCAGCTCCTTTAGCACATCGGGAGAAACATAAAACTCATCAATATTATTGAAGCAAAAATCAATATACTTGGGGTCCTTTTCAAAGACATCCTTAATTGTTTTCCCCTCATATTTCCCAAAAGTGAACTCGGAATCAATGTCATAAAATTTCATATCGCTGATAGATTGTATAGATGGTTACTCAATCAATATTTTTGCCAAAATTAAAACCTGACTTGGGATTATGCAAGCTTTTTTCTAAAGGCTTTCGCAAAACGTCTAAAAACAGTTTTATTGTATCCTCTATGGTAAAAAATCTCAAGTTTTGTTTCGTTTTTTTCGCATCAGATTTTATGCCAAAAAGGGGAGGGCTACTTTTCGGGGATAATAACTACATTTGTCGGTCAATTTTATAATTATGATGATTGCCGATACCATTCGCGAGTCTATTGAAGTAAAACAGAAGATGCTTGAAAACAGCACATTACATGAGGTCATTGACAAGATGGCACAGCTTTGTGTTCAAACTTTTCGTTCAGACGGGAAGGTTTTATTCTGTGGAAACGGTGGCAGTGCTGCCGATGCGCAACATCTTTCGGCTGAGTTAAGTGGTCGTTTTAAGATGGATCGTCCACCACTTTTTGCCGAAGCATTGCATGTGAACACTTCTTTTTTGACAGCGGTGGCCAACGACTATCACTACGACAAAGTTTTTGCCCGAATGGTGGCTGCCATGGGTCGCAAAGGCGATGTGCTGGTAGCTTTGAGCACTTCGGGCAACTCAGCCAATATGCTCGAAGCGGTGCAAAAAGCAAAAGAAATTGGGATGATTGTTTTGGGTTTCAGTGGCGCAACAGGTGGCAAAATGGCAACCCATTGCGACCATATCCTTCTGGTGCCCTCCAATGACACCGCCCGCATTCAAGAGGCCCATATTATGGTGGGTCATATTGTTTGCGATATCATCGAGCGAACAATTTTCAACTCTGAAAACGTCTCAGGATGAAATTGTTACTGACCAAGGAATGGACAATTTTTCTCGATCGCGATGGCGTGATCAACCGCCGACCCTGGAATGATTACATTAAAAATGTAAACGACTTTGTATTTTTGCCCGGCACAGTGGAGGCCATTCGTCTGTTAAGCAATTATTTTGTGCGAACGTTGGTTGTAACCAATCAGCAAGGTGTTGGCCTAGGTGTGATGCAACAAGAGGATTTAGAAAATATTCATTCGGCTATGCTGCGAACTATCAGTGAAGCTGGAGGGAAAATTGATCATGTTTTTTGTTGCACCGACCTTAAAACCAAGCCTGACAATTGTAGGAAACCCAGCCGAATGATGGCCGATGAAGCCTGTAGAATGTTTCCTGAAATCAACCTGCAAAAAGCTGTGATGGTGGGTGACACTGCTTCAGATATTGCCTTTGGGAAAAATCTAGGCATGAAAACCATCCAAATTGGCGATGAGGCGAGCCCTATAACACCCGACCTTAGGTTTCAATCTCTTTTCCAATTTGCCAAATATTGTTTACTTAAATAACGCGAAAACTTGCTACCTCATCTCATCTTCAGTGTTTTTTTAATTTACACCATTGTCCTTTTTGGGATCTCGTTTTTTACTTCAAAAAAAGCCAATAGCGAAAGCTACTTTACCGGTAACAAAAGGTCGCCGTGGCCTGTGGTCGCCTACGGAATGATTGGCGCTTCACTTTCGGGCGTAACTTTTATCAGCATCCCGGGTTGGGTTGGAAACTCACAGTTTACCTATCTGATGGTGGTGTTTGGCTACCTTTTCGGCTATTTTGTTATCACCTATTTGCTATTGCCTTTATACTATCGTTTAAACCTCGTTTCCATTTATTCCTACTTGGAAGGCCGATATGGCTACTATTCGTATAAAACGGGCGCCTTTTATTTTCTACTTTCCCGAACCATCGGAGCATCATTTCGTATGTTTCTTGTTATTAATGTATTACAGATTTTTATTTTCGATCAATGGGGTGTTCCGTTTTGGGCCTCGGTGGTGTTTTTTATCTTATTGATAACCCTTTATACATTTAAAGCGGGCATAAAAACCATCGTTTGGACAGATATTTTACAAACTACCTTCATGTTGGCTTCTCTGGTGATTACGCTTTTCGTGATCTCAGACCACCTGAACATCACGCTTAGCGACCTTTACCTTCGGGCAAAAGAGGCAGGCTACACCAAAATTATTGACGGCGACTGGCGCAGCGACCGTTTTTATTTGAAGCAGTTTTTTAGCGGAATGTTTATCACCATTGTGATGACAGGGTTGGACCAAGACATGATGCAGAAAAACCTGACGTGCAAATCATTGAAAGACGCGCAAAAAAACATGCTTTCGCTTGGTTTTGCGCTTATTCCCGTAAATCTATTGTTCTTGTTTTTGGGTGCTTCGCTTTATGTTTATGCAACCGATTTCGGAATTTCACTTCCGATGCTTTCTGATGATTTATTTCCAATGCTGGTCATGAATTATTTTGAGCCGGTGCTGTCGGTCGTTTTTCTTATCGGGCTTATTGCTGCTGCATATTCAAGTGCCGATGGGGCTATTACGGCACTTACCACTTCCTTTATTATTGACATTCTTGGGGTTCAAAACAATCAAAAATTAACAGAAAAAAACAAAAAACAGTTAAGGTACAAAACACATTTTTTTATTTCTTCGCTGATTATTTTAACCATCGTTCTTTTCCGTGAGATCAATGATCAGGCAGTTATTGCACGCTTATTCACTATTGCGGGTTATACTTATGGACCGCTTTTAGGTCTTTTTACTTTTGGGATGTTTACCAAAAAAGAGGTAAAAGACAAGTATGTGCCGGTTGTAGCGCTGCTGGCTCCTCTGCTAAGTTATGCTTTAAGTGCCAACTCAGAGTTTTTATTGAATGGCTACGTTTTTGGTTTTGAAATTTTAATCGTAAACGGATTGCTCACTTTATCAGGTTTATTTATCATACAAAAAAAACACAACAACTAAATCAAAATGGAAAATTTCAGGTTTACCGCACTCTCTGAAACCTTCGATCGGCAGGTGGTTCACGTTGAATATCCTTTCCAAAAAATCTCCGATTTTTATGGTTCAATGGTATTTAACAACGACGTGATGAAGGAATATCTCACCAAGGAAGCTTATAAAAGTGTGCAAAGTGCCATTGAACAAGGCTTGAAAATTGACCGCAGAGTTGCCGATCAAGTAGCTTCTTCAATGAAGGCTTGGGCCATGCAGCACGGAGCAACACATTACAGTCATTGGTTTCACCCGTTAACAGGCACCACTGCCGAAAAACATGATTCATTTGTAAGTCCCACACCCGATGGAAGAGGGATTGAGGAGTTTTCGGGCAGCTCGCTCATCCAACAAGAGCCTGACGCTTCATCCTTTCCAAATGGAGGAATTCGTAACACTTTCGAGGCCAGAGGCTATACTGCTTGGGATCCCACAAGTCCGGCCTTTATCATGGAGCACACCTTATGTATCCCAACCATTTTTGTTTCCTACACCGGTGAGTCGCTCGATTTTAAAACACCTCTATTGAAATCTATCGAAGCCCTCGATCGCTCAGCTGTGAAAGTTTGTCAGCTGTTTGATGAAGGCATCAATAAAGTTTACCCAACTTTGGGATGGGAGCAGGAGTATTTTTTGGTTGATTCGGCTCTTTTTGCAGCCCGTCCTGATTTGGTTTTGGCCGGACGAACGGTTTTTGGGCATTCATCTGCTAAAGATCAGCAGCTTCACGACCATTATTTCGGAACCATCCACAGCCGCGCCAGGGCTTTCATGCGCGACCTCGAAATTGAAGCCCATCGCTTAGGTATTCCTCTTAAAACCAGACACAACGAGGTTGCACCAAGTCAGTTTGAATGTGCACCGGTGTATGAAGAAGCCAATGTGGCAGTAGATCACAACCAATTGCTGATGCACCTTTTGGACAAGGTTTCGCGTAAGCATCATTTTAAGGTTTTACTGCACGAAAAACCTTACGAAGGGGTGAACGGAAGCGGAAAGCACAACAATTGGTCATTGGCCACCAACACTGAGGAAAATCTTTTGGCTCCGGGCAAAACACCTATCGAAAACCTTCGTTTTGCTACCTTTTTGGTTAATACCCTCAAAGCATTATACGTCCACGAAGAACTGGTGAGGGCCAGTATTGCTTCGGCCAGCAACGATCTTCGCTTGGGTGGAAATGAAGCCCCACCTGCCATCATTTCGGCTTTTATTGGCGATCAACTCACCCGAACCCTTGATGAGATTGAACAGATTTCAAATGCTAACAATCTTACCAATGGAGATAGAAAAAAAACGCATCTCAACTTTCCTAAGATCCCTGAAATTTTGTTGGACAATACCGACAGAAACCGTACTTCTCCCTTTGCCTTCACCGGAAATAAGTTTGAATTTCGGGCAGTAGGCTCAACAGCCAACTCGGCCAAACCAATGACGGTTCTGAACACCATTGTTGCTGATCAATTGGCCGATTTCTATCAAGAAGTTACAACACTCATCGAAGCTGGAATAGAAAAGGAAGCTGCCATTTTTGCTATCGTAAAAAAATATATCAAAGAATCGAAAGCCATTCGTTTTGAAGGCAATAGCTACAGTAACGAATGGAAGTTAGAAGCTGCAAAACGCGGTCTTTCTAATCATGCCAACACGCCTGATGCCATTAAAGCCTATATTTCAGAGAAGTCGGTGGCTCTTTTTGAACGGCAAAATGTGCTTTCAAAGCGCGAGCTTGAAGCCCGCTATGAAATTAAACTGGATAAATATGTGCGTAAATTACAGATTGAATCGCGGCTTATTGGCGATCTATCTGTAAATCATATCATCCCAACAGCTATTAAATACCAAAATACCCTCATCGAAAATGCCAGAGGTTTGAAAGATGTGCTTGACACTAAAACGTATATGCGACTGAGCCGTACACAAATTCAAACCATCAAAGATATTTCGGAGCATATCAACGAAATCCGGCAGTTTGTGGAGGAGATGACCAACGAGCGCCGCGAGGCCAATAAAAACCATAACGAAGCTGATAAAGCAAATGCTTATTGTTACAAGGTGAAGCCATATTTTGACAAAATTCGTTACCACGTTGATAAACTCGAGCTTTTGGTGGATGATCAATTGTGGCCTTTGGTGAAATACAGAGAGCTGTTGTTTATTAAATAGCTCTGTTGTATATCTTTAATTATTAACTGTTTACATTGAAATTACTGCCTTCTGCGATCAAAAGCAGGAGGCAGTTTTCATTTTTTTTGTGAGGATAAGTGATAAATGAAATCGTGGGATGTCGTCTGATCATCGGTTTTTTTCTATTTTTGATACAAATTCTTTCAAAATGAACACTCACCTGCGCATGCGTTTCTTTACTTTCTTCCTTGGCCTGACATCAGGTTTGTTGCCGCTAGTAACTTCAGGCCAGATTTTTGTCACTCCGGTCCAAAACAATACTGCTTCAGAATCGCCCGGTTTTTATTATGCTTTGCCTCAAAATGTGATAAAGCTCGATTTCGTGATCGAAAAAACAGAAAAAATAAAAGGACCTTACAGCGAATACGCAGAGAATACTATTGGAGTTCAAGACTTTATAACAAAAGACGAAACCCACTTTCGGGTCATGGACATCGTTACGACCATTGAAGCCGAACCTGATCCCGGTGCTTGGTTTTTTGTTGAGTTTGATGAAAGAGGTTCTAAAGATGCCAGAAGTCTGATCTTCGATCTGCAAGACAATGGCATCATTTTAAGTGCCGATGAGGCGCCTTTGGCAAAAAAACTGACCCGCGACCTCACTGAAACAACCTTGGTAAATGCAGGGAATGAAAAACGTTTTCATTATTTTGCCGAACGTAACCTTTACCAGCGCGTAGATACGATTGTGCGAAAAATTACTATTGACACAACTGTGATTCGGCGAAATATCTTACAATCAGCGTGGGTTGACCGCAATCCGGAGCAAAAAGCAAGGGCTGCCGCCGACATGATCCATAAAATTCGCGACAGCCGTTTCAACCTCATTTCCGGTTTTCAGGAAATCAACTACGGAACGAGCATCATGTATATGGATACACAACTGCAACAACTTGAAGAGGAATATCTTGCACTGTTTTTAGGAAAAGAAATAAAACAATTATATATCCAAGCGGTTTATTTTGTCCCTAAACCCGATCAAAAAGGAAGTGTTGTTGTTGCAGGATTTTCCGAAACTCTGGGTTTAACAGAGGGCACCTCCAAAGCCAATCAAGTTGAACTTACTATTGACAACAACATCCAGGAAACCTTTGTGAAATCAGGCGGTGCCAAAGGAAAAGTATCCAATGGCGTTTATTACAGAATTCCACAAAGCGCCATGCTCACACTCACGTATCAAGGAAAAGTTTATTTCAAAGAACATAGAGCGATCAGCCAATTGGGAACCATTGCCGTTGCTCCGGTAAACAAAACACGCTTGCAATTCAGCCCCGAATCGGGGATGGTTACCACGATAAAAAGAGAGTAGTTTTATCGGATTGCTTCGCGCACCCGAACAAGTTTTTCCAACAATTCCTCTGCTTTGTCCATAGGCAGCATATTGGCTCCGTCGGACTTGGCAATAGATGGTTTGGGGTGGGTTTCCATGAAAATGCCATCGGCTCCTGAGGCTATGGCCGATTTAGCAATCAAACCAATCAAAGCCGGTTGGCCTCCTGTTACCCCCGAAGCTTGATTGGGCTGTTGAAGAGAATGGGTCACATCCACAATCACCGGAACTCCAATCTGTTGCATGAAAGCCACATTTCTAAAATCAACCACCAAATCACCATATCCAAATGAGTTGCCGCGTTCGGTAAGCATCACGTTGTTGTTTCCGGTTGAAAGCACTTTATCCACCGCAAACTGCATGGCAGCACCGGAAAGAAATTGTCCTTTTTTAATGTTCATCACCTTTCCGGTTTGTGCTGCCGCCAGCAGCAACTCCGTTTGGCGACACAAAAAAGCAGGTATTTGCAACACATCTACGTAGCCGGCAGCCAGTGCAGCTTCATGAATATCGTGGATGTCAGTAACCACCGGTATCGCGTATTTTTTTCGTATCTCACCCAAAATGCGCAAGGCTTTTTCATCACCGATGCCCATAAAAGAATCGAGGCGTGAGCGGTTTGCTTTCTTATATGATGCCTTGAAAATTAGAGGAATATCAAACTTTTTCGACAGCCCGATAAGGTATTCTGCAATTTCAAACGGCATGTCTTCATTTTCGATAACGCAAGGGCCCGCCATCAAGAAAAAGCGATCGTGCCGCATCGAAGGAAATAGAGTAGGATTCATGGGTTAGATGTTGAAATATTTATTGGATAAAGTGTTAATTTCGTTTGAGTTACAAATAATTGGTGGAGCGGGCGAAAAGGCCAGCTCCATCATGGCTGCCGCAACCTTTTTGACATGAACCGGCGCATATTTTTTTAAGGAACCTATGAGCATCCATGAAAAAAGTTTCATAAACACAGCACCTACTTTTTCACCAAAACGAAATTCATGGCGGTTGCCCAACAACAAACTCGGACGAATAAAACTCACCTTTTCAACTCCTGAATCGGCCACCGCTTGTTCCATCTTCCCCTTGGTTTTTAAATAAAAATTAGATGATTTTGCATCTGCACCAATGCTCGAAACTACCACCATTCTCGGGATGCGGTTTTGAGCGGCAAGCTGTGCGATTGAAGTTGGAAGTTCTAAATCAACATAAGCAAACTGTTCTTGGCTTCCGGCTTTACCAATGGTAGTCCCCAAGCAACAAAAAACCACATCACCCTCCATCTTCTGAATTTCACTTTCAAGATTGGTGAAACCAACCACTATTTGTTGCAATTTCGGATGGTCTAAATCAACCTTACGTCGTGTAAAACTTTGAACATGAGTAATTGTTGCGTCGTTCAATAGCAAATGCAACAATTGTTCGCCCACAAGGCCGGTAGTGCCAAAAATAATCGCTTTCATGGTGTATTGATTTAGATCAGAGGGACAAAGTTAACAAAATGATAACGTTAATCGGAGGTTCTTGGTAACCGCTTCATGCTCACAAGATAAACCCCTGTGAAAATAAGAAAAGCCGGTAAAAGCATCGTCCAAACAGGCTGGTCTTTCCCCAACAAGACGGCCACAACCGTGGTAAAAAAGGGCTGCATATAAATAAATACAGCATTGGTGGTTGGGCTTATCTTCTTGAGCGAAAAATTGTTGAGATAATAAGCCAAAACAGTTGTGAACAAAACTACGTAAGCAATTGAAATCCAGATAGACAATGGAATGGCTTGCCACTGAGCCTCACGAGCAACTTGAAAAGTAACCGGAATCACACTGATGTTTCCAAACAGAAAAACCCACTTCATTACAGTTATGGGATGGTATTTAACCATTACCGGTTTGATCAAAACAAGGTAAAGCGCATAGGAGCTGGCGTTGATGACCACCAACAAATTTCCTAACGAAGTGGATGATGAAAAGTTAAGCTGACCATCTTTAAGAATTAAAATCGCCGCTCCTGCCGTACCCATCGCTATGCCAAACAAACGCAGTGGATTCAATCGTTCACCACGGATGGCACGACTAAAAAGCATCACCGCAATGGGGACACAAACCATAATGATGCTGGCATTGATAGGTGTGGTGAGGTTCAAACCTTCAAAGAAAAAAATTTGGTTGATGGCCACTCCAAAAACGGAAGCTAAAGCCAGAGTGAGCAAGTCATTGGTGTTGGGCCTTTCTTTCGGTGTAAACATAGAAACTAACCAAAACACCAAGGTAGCTCCTACCACACGCAACAAAATGATGGCACGAGGTTGCAGAAAATCAGGCATAATACCTTTCGCAACAACAAAATTTAATCCATAAATGAGGTTAGCACCGATAGCCGCGATCAGGGCAGGAGTTCTTGATTTCAAGAATAAAGATTCATTAGAATGGCAAGTCGTCTTCCATGGTTTCCATGGGTGGAGTTTCCGGGGCAGCAGCAGAGTAGGGGACATCGTTTCCCTGGCTTGGAACCGATGGCTGGCTTTCGCGGTCGAAACGCCACACTTTAACATCAGTGAACCATTTTGAATTGTATTCCCGCGATTCAATGTTGATGGAGGCTTTAATTCTTTCGCCTACTGCAAAGGCTTTTGCCTCATCGGCACGTTCGCCCCAACACATCAAACACACCTTTTTGGGGTATTGTTCTTCGGTTTCGATAATCAATTCTTGTTTCACCCAAACGCCATTACGGCCTTCACCTGTAGCACTTTGGCCCAGTTGCAGTACTTTACCTTTAATTTCTAAGTTCATATTATTTTGTGTTAAATTTTTCTTTTCCATCTAATTGGTTGTTGTAGTGCAAAAGTAGGAATTTTAGACCTTATTCCAACAATTTTGGCTTCTAAGCGTTACTATTTCAAAAGATAAATAAAATGCGTAAAAGTATAATCGTTCTAATATCCCTCATAATGATCAGCAACACAGGAATGGCCGTCGAAAAAAAACATGAAGTGATCACCCTTGGAGCCGGATGTTTCTGGTGTACTGAAGCTGTTTTTCAACGTGTTAAGGGAATAATAAAAGTTGAATCGGGCTACTCAGGTGGTGGAATCGCTAACCCAACCTACAGAGAGGTAACCTCAGGATTAACCGGCCATGCCGAAGTGCTGCAGGTTACTTTTGATCCTGAAAAGATTTCCTTGGTTAAGGTTCTTGAAATTTTTTGGAAAACCCATGATCCAACAACGCTCAACAGACAAGGAGCTGATGTTGGAACCCAATACCGCTCTGCAATTTTCTATCACAATGAGCAACAACGTGTTATAGCAAGTCAATTGAAAGAACAGTTGAATGAACAAAAAATTTGGGATGCACCCATTGTGACTGAAATCACGGCTTTTAAGGCCTTTTACAAGGCTGAAGATTATCACCAAAACTATTACAACCAAAATCAAAATCAAGGGTATTGTCAGTTTGTGATTGTGCCCAAGTTGAAAAAATTCGAGAAACTTTTTAGTGATTTTATCATCAAATAGTGGATGGTTTAAGCAAAAATGCCATACATCATTCGTCCGATCATGAAGTAGATAAAGAGTCCGATAATGTCATTGGCTGTTGTAATAAAAGGTCCGGTAGCCAACGCCGGATCAATATGAAAGCGATTCAATATCATTGGCACGAAGGATCCAAATACCGAAGCAAACAAAATTACCGTAAGCAGCGAGATCGCCAAAGTAATGCTTAAAGCCATTGCAGGGGTGAACAACAAACTGTAAATGAGCAACAAAAGTGAGCACACCAATCCATTGATAAGTCCCACTTGAAGTTCTTTAAGCAGCCGACTAAAAATAGAACCATTCAGGCTGTTATTGGCCAACGCCTGAACCACAAGAGCCGATGATTGTACCCCAACATTTCCACCCATTGCTGCAATCAATGGCATAAAAAAGGCCATTTCGGGATAAATACTTATGGATTTTTCATGCACCGAAAGTATTCGAGATCCAATAATACCACCAAACAATGCTACAATCAGCCATAGCATTCGTCCGCGTGTCATCACCCACACACGGTCCGTAGGTTCAATATCATGGCTAATCCCCGACATCAATTGATAATCCTTATCCGCCTCATCTTTAATGTAATCTACCACATCATCAATAGTAATTCGACCTATCAATCGGTTCATTTCGTCCACCACAGGCAGCACCACAAGGTCGTATCTTTTCATGATTTGAGCTACTTCCTCAGCAGTGGAGTAGGCCTTGATAGAAATCACATCCCGTGAATAAAGCTTAGAGATATGGTCGCGCGGCGAAGCAATCAACAAACTCTTCAGCGACAGTAACCCTTTCAGCACGTTATCGTCGTCAACCACATAAACAGAGTAAACATGCTCAACTTCAAAAGCCTGTGAACGCATTTCGCGGATGCAAGTGACCACATGCCAGGTTTCATTCACTTTTATGAGCTCTTTGGCCATCAAACCTCCGGCAGTATCAACATCATAGTTGAGCAAATCAACAATGTCCTGAGCTTGTTTTTTGTCGGTGATATGTGAAATAACGTCATTGCGCAGCTCACCTGACATTTTGCCGATAATGTCAACCGCATCATCCGAATCGAGGTGATCAATAAATTCTTTGGCAATTTCTTCCGATGACAAGGCGTTCAGCAGTTGATCTCGAACATCATCTTCGAGCTCTATCAGCACCGAAGCAGCTTCCTCGTTGGGAAGCAAATCCAACAAATAACGTGCTTCATTTGTATCCAAATAATTGATAAGTTCCGCTATGTCAGGCGGATACAAATCATCCATCATGGCAATTAGTGCATCGGAATCACGTTGCATTATCGCTTTAGAAATATCGTTGGACGACGATGGATCGAGTGGCAGAATCATCAGTATTTTTTTAGGATGTACGAAGGTAGTGAATTAATTGGAACCGGAAAGCATATAAAACCAAGGTATAGGGATAAGTGCTTTAAAACCAGAATCCATAGCTAAATTTAACAATACATATTAAGTAGATAATTTATATTATGTTAAATAGATGTTTTGCAAATCGTTTTCTTTCTTTAATAAGGTACCTTACAAATAGCTTCCATCCCTTCCATTCCTGAGCCAAAAAAAACAGCTTCCCTCTTTTGAGGAAAGCTGTTTTTAACTCTGCGATCAACTTAATGTTATTCGTTCATTTTTTTGAGCTTGTCATCCATTTTAAAACGAATATAAATGGATTTGAGGACCTGAACCGTTTCTTGGTTGTCGGGTTGTAACTCATAAGCTTTTTCCAAATGTGGCAATGCTTTACGGATAATTTCGTTGGCATCTTCAGTAATTTTTTCATAAGCTTTTGTTTCCGACAAGGGCAAATCGTTCGCTTTCACTTGCAGCTTATTCGACTCGTTGATATACAAGGCACCTAAGTTATAAACCGCATCGTAGTAATCAGGATTAAGCGACAAGGCTTTTTCGTAATAATCAATGGCCACCTCCATGTCATACATATCGGCATTTGTTTCATCGCCATAGATGGTTCCTAGCACAAAAAAGATGGAGTAATTAGTAGAATCTTGTACAACCAGCTCTTTTAAATCGTCAACAACCTTAGCTCCCTGACCCATAGCAAGATAAGCATTAATTTCTTCGAGCATCAAGCCGGAATCATTGGGATAAAGCTTCCGTCCTTTGTTGAGGGCCAGAAGCATTTCGTCGGTTTGTTGCAAGCCGCGATACGAAGCAGCCAAGCTACGATATACATCCGGTTCGATAAAACCTAAATCGAGCAATTGGTTGTAATACCCAATGGCATCATTGAATTTCTCGCCACGAAGTGAAGCCAATCCGGCATTCAGCAAAGCCAGTGTATCCACCTTATTGTTCAATTTGGCAACATCAAAAGCTTTTTTGAAATCAAGGGTAGCTTGTTCAAAATCTTGATTGTTGAACGCCTCTACTCCTATCGCAAAATACTGTTGACCGATGGCATCAATGCGAGGTTTGATGTCGTCACTTTGTCTAGCCTTGTCTTCAGGATCGAGTTCAAGTGTTTTCTTGAAGGATTCCAAACTTTTTTCAAGCGCCAAAGTGTCTAAGTTTGAGAATTGTTCTGAAAAAACAATGTTCAGATAAATAATCCCACGGTACATCCAAGTTTTTGGATCGTTAATGGTTTTTTCGTTTTGAGCAGCTTTGTCAATCGCTTCACGGGCCTTGTCGTACTGGCCATTTTTGTTGTACATGAAAGCGTTGGTTCTTTCTTTGGTTTGGCTCATCAGCGTTGAAGCTGAAATGATGAGGGCCAACATAATGATAACTTTTTTCATACCTTTCTTTTTAGTATTGATTGTAATGGTGAAACATTTATTATGCCAAATTTGCATTAATCATTGTTTTGGGGTGTTGAGGTTTCATCATCAGCCGCGGTTTCATCAATTATTTCAACATTGGCATCGGTGATTTCGTCTATTTCTGCTTCTTCTTCTAAAGATACTTTTGCAACAGCTGCAATTTCATCATTGGCTCTGAGGTTGATCAAACGAACGCCTTGTGTGGCTCTGCCCATTACGCGTAAACTTTCGACACCAATACGTATAATGATACCCGATTTGTTGATAATCATTAGATCATCGCTGTCACTCACCTCTTTGATAGCAATAAGTTCACCTGTTTTGTCGGTAACATTCAGTGTTTTAACTCCTTTACCTCCCCTATTGGTGATGCGATAGTCGTTCAGGTCGGAGCGCTTACCGTAACCTTTTTCAGAAACTACAAGAATATTAGATTCAACGTTTTCAACGCAAATCATTCCAACAACCTCATCATTTTCATGTGCCAGAGTAATTCCACGTACACCTGAAGCATTTCGGCCCATGGGACGGACGGTGCTTTCGTTGAAACGGATGGCTCTTCCGGAGCGCAACGCCATAATCACTTCATTTTTTCCGTTGGTTAGTCGGGCTTCGAGCAGCACATCACCTTCGCGGACAATAATCGCGTTTATGCCATTTTGTCGTGGTCTTGAATAAGCTTCTAAACTCGTTTTTTTGATGATCCCTTTTTTAGTACAAAGGATAATGTAATTGTTAGCAATATAATCTTCATCTTTGAGGCTGAGCACATTGATATATGCCAACACATTGTCATTTGGATCAATGTTGATCATATTCTGTATGGCTCTGCCCTTGCTTGTTTTGGAGCCTTCGGGAATTTCAAACACCCGCATCCAGAACACTTTTCCAAGCTCAGTGAAGAAGAGCATATAATTATGGTTGGTAGCTATGAAAAGGTGTTCGATAAAATCTTCATCACGGGCATCTGAGCCTTTAGCACCCTTCCCTCCTCTTGATTGGCGTCGGTATTCACTTAAAGCTGTGCGCTTGATGTATCCGAGATGCGAAATGGTGAGCACCACAGCTTCATCAGGAATGGTATCTTCAATCTTGAAATCATCGGCTGAATAAACGACTGTTGAACGGCGTGCATCACCATATTTATCTTTTACGCCGAGCATTTCATTTCTGATGATTTCAAAACGCAGAATTTCGTCGCCTAAAATTTCTTGATAATGGGCAATCATTTTAAGGATTTCGTCATACTCCTCTCTGATTTTCTGAACTTCAAGTCCGGTAAGCCTTTGGAGGCGCATGTCAAGAATGGCTCTGGCTTGTATTTCCGACAAATTGAAGTTAGTTATCAACCCATTACGTGCTTCTTCCGGGTTTTTCGACTTTTTAATCAGTTCGATTACAGCATCAATATTGTCGAGGGCAATGATAAGTCCTTGAAGAATATGCGCCCGTTTTTGGGCTTCGGACAGATCGTATTTTGTTCTTCTAATCACCACTTCATGGCGATGTTCAACGAAATGATGAATCAAGTCACGAAGGTTCAACATCCTTGGTCTTCCATTTACCAGCGCCACGTTGTTCACGCTAAAAGAAGCCTGCAAGGCAGTCATTTGGTACAACTTATTCAAAACAATGTTGGGTATCGCATCGCGTTTGAGTTCATACACGATTCGCATTCCATTTCTGTCCGATTCGTCGCGGATATCCGAGATGCCGTCAAGTTTTTTATCATTGACCAAATCGGCGGTTTTTTTGATCATATCGGATTTGTTTACCATATAAGGAATGGAGGTAACAATAATCCAATTGCGACCGTTTTGCTCTTCAAAAACAGCTTCGCCACGCATCATCACGCGACCGCGGCCTGTTTCAAAGGCTTCGCGAACGCCTTCGTAGCCATAAATAATGCCTCCTGTTGGGAAGTCGGGCGCTTTGATATACTGCATCAGCTCGGCCACTGTAATTTCACGGTTGTCAATATAGGCCACTATGCCGTCAATCACTTCCGATAGGTTATGCGGAGGCATATTGGTAGCCATACCCACTGCAATGCCGCTTGCACCATTGATCAACAGGTTGGGAATAAGCGCAGGAAGCACGGATGGCTCTGTCAGCGAATCATCAAAATTAAGTTGAAAATCAACAGTATCTTTATCTATATCGGCCAACATTTCTTCGGCCAGCTTCCTGAGGCGGGCCTCGGTGTAGCGCATAGCCGCCGGACTGTCGCCGTCAATAGAACCAAAGTTACCCTGGCCGTCAACAAGTGGATAGCGCAACGACCATTCTTGGGCCATGCGCACCATTGCATCGTATACGGAGGTATCTCCATGTGGGTGATACTTACCAAGCACCTCCCCAACAATTCTTGCAGATTTTTTGTAAGAACGATTGGATAAAACACCCAAATCTAACATTCCATACAGCACCCTGCGGTGTACAGGTTTCAAGCCATCTCTAACATCGGGCAAAGCGCGAGAAACAATTACCGACATTGAATAATCAATGTAGGCCGATTTCATCTGATTTTCGATGTTAACTTTTACAATCTTTTCACCTTCAAATACTTCTTCCATTCAATTCCTTTATTAACTTGTCTTTTAGTACAAGGGTGCAAAAGTAAGAAAAATATGCCTAATGAATGCAAATCAATCACCTATTATTATAGGTATAATCCCTTTGATTTTTGATGTTGACGAAAATCACTCCGCGACACCTTTCTTTAAACAAGTTTTAGTTTCTTTTGACGTTTATAAAAGAAAGAATAAACAATTTGTTGTTAATACATTTTGTCAGCCGAACAAAGTTGGACTGATTATTGTTCTTACTTTTGGAATCCCAAAATAATGGGATCAAATGAATTGGAAATAACTGAATAAGAATATGGATGCAAAGTTTTCACCCCAAGTTAGAGACATACTGAGCTACAGTCATGAAGAGGCTATAAGATTGGGTAACAACTATATAGGCTTGGAACACTTGTTTCTTGGAATGTTGCGTGAGGGCGATGGAAAAGCCATTCAGGTGTTGAAATATTTAGGTGTCAACCTCGAAGATTTCAAAAAGAAGATTGAAAACGCAATCAGAAACCCTGAAAAGCCGGACAACACAGCCTCAAACATACCGTTGATGAAGCAAACAGAGCGTGCTCTTAAGTTTACTTATATCGCTGCCAAAGAATTTCACTCCGATATTATCCACACCGAACACTTGATGTTGGCCATTCTGCGTGACAAGAACAATCTGATTACCCAGAAGTTAGAAGCTCAAGGCGTTGATCTTGCCGGCTACAAAACCGAACTAATGTTTATGCTTTCGGGAGAAGAGCCATCGGCTGACAAGCCCAAGGCGGAGTTTCCTAACGAACCATCGGATGAAGAAGATGAAGGCCGTCCTATCACCGGTGGCACAAAAAAACCCGCCGATGCGAAGTCTAAAACCCCTGTTTTAGACAATTTTGGTCGCGACCTCACCCGTGCTGCCGAAGAAAACCGTATTGATCCCATCGTTGGGCGTGAGAAAGAGTTGGAGCGCGTGGCACAGATTCTGAGTCGCCGCAAAAAAAACAACCCTATCCTGATCGGTGAGCCGGGAGTGGGCAAGTCGGCGATTGCCGAAGGTCTTGCGCTGCGCATTGTGCAGCGGAAAGTTTCTCGGGCATTGTTCAACAAGCGCTTGATTATGCTCGACATCGCCTCATTGGTGGCCGGCACCAAATATAGAGGACAATTTGAGGAGCGCATGAAAGCCGTTCTCAATGAAATTGAAAAAAACCCTGATGTGATTTTGTTTATTGACGAAATTCACACCATCGTTGGTGCCGGAAACGCCAGCGGATCCTTGGATGCCTCCAATATGTTCAAGCCTGCACTGGCACGGGGCGAGCTGCAATGTATCGGTGCAACCACCCTTGACGAATACCGTCAGCACATCGAAAAAGATGGTGCACTTGAAAGACGTTTTCAGAAAATTCTAGTTGAACCAACCTCTCCTGAAGAAACAGTAGAGATTCTCAACAACATCAAAGAAAAATACGAAGACCACCATTTGGTAAAGTACGATAGTGAAGCCATTGAAGCCTGCGTGAAACTTACAAACAGGTATATGTCAGATCGTTACCTTCCGGATAAAGCCATTGATGCTCTCGACGAAGCCGGTGCAAGGGTGCATATCAACAACATTCATGTTCCTGTAGAAATCATTGAACTTGAAAACCAGATTGAAGAAACGCGAGCAAAGAAAAACAAGGCCATTCAGATTCAAAAATTTGAGGAGGCTGCCATGTTCCGCGACAATGAACGCAAGCTGACAGAGGCTTTGGAACGTTCCAAAAGGCAATGGGAGGAAGATTCAAAAATTCATCGTGAAACCGTTACCGAAGAAAACGTGGCCGAAGTGGTGGCCATGATGACAGGAATTCCTATGCAACGGATAGCCCAAAATGAAAGCGATCGCCTCCGCCACATGGAGGAAGACCTTGAAGGATCGGTGATCGGTCAAAATGAGGCTATTAAGAAAGTTGCTAAAGCCATACGGCGCAACAGAGCAGGTTTGAAAGACCCCCACAAGCCCATCGGAACATTTATTTTCCTTGGACCTACAGGAGTTGGTAAAACCTATCTTGCCAAAGTATTATCAAAATATATGTTTGATACCGAGGAGGCCCTCATTCGTATTGACATGAGCGAGTACATGGAAAAGTTTGCGGTTTCGCGACTTGTAGGAGCGCCCCCCGGATACGTTGGCTATGAAGAAGGTGGGCAGCTTACCGAAAAAGTACGCCGCAAGCCCTACTCCATCGTTTTGCTCGACGAAATCGAAAAAGCACATCCGGATGTCTTTCATTTGATGTTGCAAGTGCTGGACGATGGCGTTTTGACCGACAGCTTAGGAAGGCGTGTTGACTTCAAGAACACCATAATTATCATGACATCCAACATTGGGTCGCGGCAGTTGAAAGATTTTGGACAAGGTGTGGGGTTCACAACCGGTGCTAAGCAAGCTTCAAAATCAACCTATTCGCAAGGTGTTATCGAAGGTGCACTGCGTAAAGCCTTTGCTCCTGAGTTCCTCAATAGGATTGATGATGTTGTGATTTTCGACTCGTTGATTCGTGAAGACATCCATAAAATCATTGATATTGAACTCAGTCACTTGTTCAAACGCGTGAACGAAATGGGCTACAAACTCGAGTTGAGCGAAAAGGCAAAAGATTTCATCGTTGAGAAAGGTTGGGATGAGCAGTTTGGAGCAAGACCGCTCAAACGCGCCATTCAAAAATATGTTGAAGATGTTTTGGCTGAGGAAATCATTCAAACCAAATTGCATAAAGACGACCTGATTCGCCTTGATTTAGACACCGAAAAGAATGAAATAACTGTTGAGGTGATTAAAATGGAGGGGGTTGAAAACCAAGCCTAAAAGCCTTAAAATTATATTAAAAGCCTGTGTTTATCAACACAGGCTTTTTTGTAACGTTTCTAAATAATCCATTTGAAGCGACAGGCAGCCAAACGATAAAAGGAAAAATACTAAGTTTGCGGCTAAATTCAAAACCCTATGAGCCAAAAACCTGTGATAAAAGGAGGAGAATTCCTTCTGAAAGAGATTGATTTCAACGATGTTTTCATCCCCGAAGAATTTGATGATGAAACCAAAATGATTGTTGACAGCTGCAAGGATTTTTTAGACAATGAAATTTTTCCGAATCTGGATCGCATAGACAAACAAGAAGTCGGTTTGATGGCCTCTTTGTTGAAGAGTGCAGGTGATTTAGGTTTATTGGGATTGTCAATTCCCGAAAACTATGGTGGATTTGAACAATCATTTTTAACCATCATGCGGGCCAATGAGGCCTTAGGATCAGGCTACTCCTATTCCGTTGCTATCATGGCGCATACCGGAATCGGAACTTTACCCATCCTTTATTACGGAAACGAAGATCAAAAAGACCGTTATATTCCAAAGTTAGCTTCGGGCGAACTGATGGCCGCTTACTGCCTCACCGAACCGGGTGCAGGCTCAGATGCCAATTCCGGGCGTACAAAAGCAGTGCTTTCAGAAGATGGCAAACACTACATTTTGAATGGACAAAAAATGTGGATTACCAACGGAGGTTTTGCTGACGTTCAAACTGTTTTTGCTAAAATTGACAACGATAGGGTGTTGAGTGCCTTTATCGTAGAACGTGAGTGGGAAGGCGTTTCGATGAATCCGGAAGAAAAAAAGATGGGAATTAAAGGATCGTCTACCCGTCAGATTTTTTACAATGATGTGAAAGTGCCGGTTGAAAATATGCTCGGTAAACGTGGCGAAGGTTTCAGGATTGCTTTGAACATTCTCCACCTTGGCCGTATAAAACTCGGCGCAACTGTGATCGGTGGAGCCAAAAGAGCCATTCTTCACTCTGTGAATTACGCCAACGAACGCAAACAATTTGGTAAAGCAATTGCCGAATTTGGTGCCATCAAACATAAACTTGCAGCTCAGGTAGTTCGCACATTTGCAACTGAATCAGCAGTTTACAGGGCAAGTAAAGATATTCAAGACAACATTATGTTGCTCAAATCGGTAGGTGTAGAATACGGCAAAGCCAGTATCGAAGGTGTGGCTGACTACGCTATTGAGTGTGCTTTGATGAAAGTTTACGGATCGGAATCTTTGGATTATGTAGTAGATGAAGCCGTTCAAATTTATGGCGGAATGGGATTTTCGAGCGAAACACCCGTTGATAGGGCTTATCGCGATTCTCGCATCAACCGGATTTTTGAAGGTACCAACGAAATCAATCGTTTGCTTGCTGTTGACAATTTACTCAAAAGAGGTATGAAAAACGATTTCAAACTCTTTGAAGCCGGAAGAGAAGCCGTCAATTCTCGAAAAGAATTTTTATCTGTTGAAGGACTCCCCTATTTCGATGCAAAATTGGCCATTATCAAAAACCTAAAAAAGGCAATTCTGATGCTCATCCCCGGAATTTCAGAGGCCTTTGGAAGAAAATTAGGCGAGGAAGAAGAAGTGATGATGAACCTTTCGGATATGTTAATGCAAGTGTATGGATTTGAATCAACCTACCTCAGGGTAAGAAAGTTAGAACAGATGAACGGTGTTGATGCCAATGTTTTGTATCGTGATATTCTTGATGTTTTGACCCATGAAACCAGTGCTTTGGTGTTTAAATCGGGAACGGATGCCATTGTTGCTTTTGCCGAACCGGAACAAAAAAAGGAATGGATCAATGATTTATTTCAACTCTGTTCGCAGAGCACCTACAACACCAAAGAGGCGCGCCGACGCATAGCAGAGCATCTGATTGAACAAAACAGATATTGTTTCTAAAGTTTTTTTGTGTGTAAAAAAGGTTGTCTTTGAAAAGACAACCTTTTTTTTTGACTACTTCAAAATGCTTTTTGAAATCACCAAGCGTTGAATTTGATTGGTTCCTTCGTAAATCTGACAAAGTTTAGCATCACGCATCATTTTTTCCACTGCAAATTCGGTGCTGTAACCTTCACCGCCCATCACCTGAACGGCATCGGTGGTTACCTTCATCCCCATATCGGAGGCATATAGTTTTGACATGGCAGAAAGTTTTCCGGCCACCTTCATTCCATTGTCATAGGCCCAGGCAGCATACCAAGTCATCAAACGTGCAGCTTCAATTTCGGTTGCCATATCAGCCAACATAAAACTGACGCCTTGGTTCGCCGTGATGGGGGCTCCAAACTGAATACGATTTTTGGCCCAATGCAAGGCAATTTCATAGGCTGCACGTGCATTTCCTACACTTAAAGCAGCTACGCCTGTGCGTGTACGATCAAAAGTTTTCATAGCGATAAGAAATCCTGTACCTTCATCACCCAATCGGTTCTTTTCGGGTATTTCTACATTATTAAAGATCAGTTCATTTTGAACCGAAGCCTTTTGACCCATTTTCTGCAACCTTGGTTTGATTTCCAACCCGGGACTGTCAGTGGGTACCACAAAAGCTGTTAAACTTCGTGCTCCTTTTTCGGGATTGGTAAGAGCAAAAACGGTAATAAATGAAGCGGCTTCGGCATTGGTAATGTATCTCTTATGCCCGTTGAGGATATATTTATCGCCATGTTTGATCGCGGTTGATTTAATTCCAGCCACATCTGAGCCCGCATTGGGTTCTGTTAGTGCGTAGGCTGCAACAGCTTTCTGGTCATTGATAAGACCAAAAAAACGCTTTTGTTGCTCCTCATTGGCAGCAAGATATAAAGGTGTTAAGGCCAATGTGTTGGCGTCAATAGAGATGCCAATGCCAATACAGCCTGCACCCAGCTCTTCTGAAGCCAAGGCTCCATCGAGAATAGAATAATCATTGCCGCCAAATTTTTTAGGCATCGGTCCATTCATAATGCCTTCTTCATACGCTGCTTTCACTATTGGCCAAGGAAACTCAGCCAGTTGGTCGTATTTCAAGCGGTGAGGAATTACATGTTGTTGAACGAAATCGTGGTACTTGTCTTTGATGGCCTTTTGCCGGTCATCGAGTGAAAAACCAATCATGTTGTTTAAGATTTAGGTTTATATTAGCTTAATAATTAACATCTTGCAAATATGCAACTATTTCAATGTAATCAAAGCAACAAAAATTTGCCTTTTGCTGAAAAATGTCGTATTTTGGCACAAACCTAATTCTTAAAACAATGAAAACATACACTTTTGAACGCTTCGGCGGACTGCTCAAAGTTGAGCCACTCAGCTGTATTGAAAACGATCTTCTCATTCCCGACACCTGTGTCCTTGAGTCTGTTTCACCTTTTATGGGCTATTATAGCGAAAAAGGTGGTCAAAAACCTTCATACCTCTACTTGATGTTGGAGGGTTCTTATACCTTTTGGGATGTGGCCCCTATCATTGAAAAGGTAAAGAAAAAAGCTGATTTTTCATTCGATGCTGTTTTTGGCGAAGTATCATTTCAGGACCATTCCAGTTGTTATGCGTTGCGCATCAGAGATTTAGCATTGTACAATCAAATTGCCGATTTGCAAAAACTTTTTCAACAAGAAGGCGCTACTTTTCGTAAAAAAAGTCGAAAAATTGACTCGATGCCCGGTTTTATTCGGTTGGAAAAGTTTTTTTATTTCGATCCGTGGGGAGAGCAAATGTTTATTGACAAACAGCAAAAGCATCATGGCTATTTTGTTATTGAACATGCGCTTGACTGGGAAACATTTCGTGAACTCACCCATGAAGTGAAATTTGATACCCATTTGCTGTTCTTCGATGCTGCTTTGGCTTATTATCAGCAAGATGGCCGCATCACGCATCTTATACGGATTTACAAAGAGCAACTCACTAAGCAGGCTTTGGTTGATATTAAGCAAGGTTATTTGAAGCTGATAAAAAAGTACACCGCTTAGCGAAGCTTCCAGATGGATTCAGGATAGGTAATATCTTCAAGAAAAAGACCGTGTGCAGGAACCGAGAAGCCTGCCCTTCCACGATCTTTGGCAAGAATGATTTGTCTAAAATCATCCACATTAATTTTATTTTTTCCAGCCTCAAGCAATGTTCCCATGATGGCGCGAACCATGTTTCGAAGAAATCTGTCGGCTGTAATTTTAAAAACCAACCCCTTTTCCCAAGGTAAAAATTGGGCTTCAACCACCTGACACAAATTGGTTTTGGTTTGTGAATGAAGTTTAGAAAAACTTGTAAAATCCTTATATTCAATCAATAAATCAGCACACTGCTGCATTCGTTCCACGTCCAAATTACCAAAAACATAAAGGCTTCGATCGTTTTGAAAAGGATCTTTTTGAAGACTTAGGTAATAATGGTAAGTGCGGCTCACGGCATCAAAGCGGGCATTGGCATATTCCTGCACCTCAAAAAATGCGTCGGCCACAATATCATTGGGAAGGCATGTGTTGAGTTGAAAAAGGAATTGATCGGATAAAACCAGTTCAGCTGGTGCAACAGTATCAAAATGAGCAAAGTACAAACGGGCGTGTACACCGGTATCGGTTCGTCCGCAACCCGTCACGGCAATTTTTTCATTAAGTTTAAACGATAGGCATTTTTCAACAACTGTTTGCACACCCAAGGCGTTGTGTTGTGTTTGCCATCCATGGTAACGACTGCCGTTGTATTGAAGCTGAAGAAAAAATCGAGGCACGGTTTTTTTGGCAAATTTCCGATAATTATTTCCAAACTGCAACTTTGTAAACCCAATGCAGATAAGCCCAAATAAATCTATGGTTGTTGAGCAAATATCATATTTTTGCAAAAATGCCTGTTATGAATCAAAATCTTCTTTGGATGTTTCTTCATGCCGATCATCATGCCGTTGCTACCGGTGCTCCACTAATGATTGGCTTATTGGCGAGTATGCTGCATGTTGTTTCAGGTCCCGACCATCTGGCGGCGGTTACACCTTTGGCCATTGAAAACAAGTTAAAAGCCTGGTTTATTGGACTAGGATGGGGAATTGGTCACACTGCCGGGATGCTACTCATTGGTGTTTTGTTCATCTATTTCAAAGAGTTTCTACCTTTAGACAGCATTTCAGCTTATAGTGAGTTGATGGTTGGATTTATCCTCATTTTAATCGGTGTTTGGGCTTTGTGGCGTATTTTTGGCCGGAAACACACGCACACCCATCAGCATCCGCACAGCCATCATACCCAAACTGGAGAAATCATCACGCACGTGCATGACCACGACCATCCAAAAATGAATGTACATGAACATGAGCACGTTATGCCTTTAAAACAATCGTTCATTTCGGCTATTCTCATTGGTACCTTGCATGGATTTGCCGGAGTTTCGCATCTTATTGGCATGTTGCCAACGCTGGCTTTTCCTACGATGACCGATTCGGTTTCGTACCTCGTTGGTTTTGGGGTTGGAACAGTGGTGGCTATGGTGGCTTTTTCGTTTATATTGGGATATGTTTCCTTTAAGTCGGATGACAAAGCCAAGCCTCTTCTTTTTAAAAGCATTCAAATTGTAGGAGCGTCCGCCTCGCTTTTTGTAGGTTTTTATTGGATTTTAATGTCAATTTAACATGAAAAACAAAGCGTTTTTACTTCTCTTGCTGATGCTTTTTGTTGACGTTCTTCAAGCTCAGAAGCCATTGCAAAAAAACCAGTGGTTTGTAGGCGTTTCGGGCGGACCACAATTTGGTGAGGCCATAGGAAGAGGCATAAACGTTTTTAACAAAACCACTGCAATAGGCGGACTGAGTGTGGCTTATGGATTGAGTGAAGATGTAAAGCTTCAAATGGAGTTCATGTATGACCGACGCAGTATCAGAGCAAACAGTGCTTTACGCGGGTTTTACTTTATCAATGATACTTCACAAGCATTTTGCGCCAATTGTGATTACCTCTATGATGTTCGTTTTACTACCCATTACCTTCAGATTCCGCTTTTGATACATTATGCCAAAGCGAAAGGAAATTTTCAAATTGCCCTTCAAGCCGGCGCTTACTATGCTTTATTATTGAACAATACCTACGATGGCGTTGAAATGCTCAATTTCGACAGCACCGGATTGTCGGCTTACCCTCATTACGGGCTGGTTCACGGTTTAACGGTTACAAATTATGAAGGTACGTCTATCAACCTGATCAATACATACGATGCCGGCATTTTGGTTGGCTTGTCAGCAAATTACTACCTGGGCAACCGATTTACGCTCACGCTGGATGGTCGCTTTCAAGTGGGCTTGGCAGCAATGTATGAAAACCCCGAAATGCCGGAAATCACCTACAAAAGCTATGTAGTTCGCTTTGGTTTGATGTATCAATTGCAGCAACGCTATCCATGATCAACGACCTATCAGAGCAAACGGTTGAGCGGCTTAGCCAATACCGCCACATCCTTCAAAACTATCAGTACCTTCAGCACGCCTATATTTTTTCGCACAATTTGGCTCGAATTATTAAGTCCAAACCAACGACAGTTCGGCGCGATTTAATGCTCATTGGTGTCAACGGAAGTGTGCACAAAGGTTATGATATTGGCGAATTGTTGAAAAAAATAAATGAAGCGCTGGATGGCGATCAGCCTGATAAGGTATGCTTTGTAGGTATCGGGCAGTTGGGAAAAGCCGTTTCGGAGCAGCTGCATGAACGGGAAACCAAATTGAAGATTGCTGCTAGTTTTTATTTCGACCCTTCGCAGGCCACGGAAACCGAAATTCCATGCTATCACATCGGTCAGTTATCTGAAATCATCAAGCGGGAAAACATTCTCATTTGCGCGCTGGCGGTACCCAAAGAATTTGCTAAAGACATCAGTCTCATTCTTGTGAATGCAGGAATTATAGGCATTTTGAATTTCACTTCCGCGCAACTACAAGTTCCTTCGCACGTGTACGTTGAAAATTACGACCTTTTGGCCAAACTTGAAAAAATCGCCTATTTCATGAAACGCCTGAGGTAGAGCTGTTTTTTTGTATTCAATTAAAAATGAACTCTATACAACTCAATTATTACTTTCTATCAAAAGGAGAATCGGGTTCTTTGGCCATTTGCTTGAACACCATACGGTCAACTTGTGTAGGAATGAACTTATTCAAAAACACCAAAAGCTTTCCTTGAGTTGTTAAAGTCAGTGTTCTTTTCCTCTTTTCGATGGCACACATTAAAGCCAAAGCAACTTCATTGGGCTGCATCATTTTGCCCTCATCGCGTGGCGATTCGCCCTGCTTGCTCCCATCGGCAGCAAGAGCGGTATTTCGAATGTTGGAAGCCGTGAAACCCGGACAGGCAATCAAAACGTGTAAATCTTTCTTTAGGTTTTCGATGCGCAATGATTCCAAAAAACCTTGCATGGCAAATTTTGAAGCCGAATAGCCGGTTCTTGCAGGAAGTCCTTTGTAACCAGCTATAGATGAAATACCTACAACAGAACCTTTACTTTTTAACAAGAAAGGTAATGCGTATTTGGTGCAATATACCGTTCCCCAAAAGTTGGTGTCCATAATGGATTTTAGCACATTTAAATCAGTTTCTTCAAAAATGGCTCGCATCGAAATGCCGGCATTGTTGATCAGAACATCTATGGTTCCAAAATGTGCTACTGTTTTGTTGATGATGTTTTCGCAATCCAATTCAACACTTACATCGGCAGGCACGACCAACACCTGATTTTTATAATCGCTACATTGCTGAGCTACCTCATTCAATGTCTGTAGATTGCGTGCGGCCAACACCAAATGAGCACCTTTTTTTGCCGCTTCTAAAGCAATGGCCTTTCCAATTCCTGAGGAAGCCCCGGTAATAACAACCACTTTATTTTTTAGGGAAGACATGGTGTATTTTCTTACAAAAGTACGATTTCAAAACGAATGTCTCAATAAACTGCGTATTGAAAACATGGCAAACCTCAAACACTAAGCTAAGGAATCTCACTTTGAATCAAACTCAGTATGGCCAGGCGATAGCCCTCGAGACCAAGACCACTGATGATTCCTTTACATGAGGCTGCGGTGAACGAATGATTTCGGTAGGTTTCACGGGCATGGATATTTGAAATATGCACTTCAATGACAGGAATATTGATACTACGGATCGCATCGGCCAAAGCAACAGAAGTATGTGCATAAGCTCCCGGATTGAATACCACTGCATCGAAATCGTGCCGGGCTTGGTGAAGTTGATCTATCAAAACGCCTTCGTGGTTGCTCTGAAAATAGACCAGTTGATGCACAGAAAACAAAGATCTCACTTCTTTAAAATAGTTCTCAAAGGATTGATTTCCATAGATTTCAACCTGCCGTTGACCTAAAAGGTTTAAGTTTGGGCCGTTAAGGAGAAGTATCTTCATCTGTTGAATTTTTTTGACAAATATAATTGATTTTCGACGGAAATCCCCTCAAAGCTTTTGATGATGTGAGTTACTGAGAACCTGAGGCAATTACAGAATGATGGCAATAAAAGCAAGCAAGGAAACGTATTACAGCATCTCATCGAATAAATTCTAAGTCATTTTAAGCACAAGATCTGTCGTTCAGTTTGAAAACAGTTATATTTGCAGCCCTTTAAAAGCTTTCATGAAAGAAAAAATTCGGATAAAAAATAAACGCGTTTCCTTCGAGTATTTCATTGTAGAATCACTCGTGGCGGGTATTGTGCTTACCGGAACGGAGATAAAAAGTATCCGCCAAGGCAAAGCCAATCTTTCCGATTCTTACTGCGCCTTTCGCGGAATGGAACTTTTTGTTCAGCAAATGCACATCGCCGAATACAGTCATGGTACCTACAACAACCATGAGCCCAAACGCGACCGCAAGTTGCTGCTGAACTACCGTGAACTCAAAAAACTCTCTACCAAAGTGAAAGAAAAAGGCTTTACCATTGTGCCTTTGGTGTTGTTTATTGACGACAACGGCAGGGCAAAACTCGAAATTGGTTTGGCTCGCGGAAAACACTTTTACGATAAGCGTGAGGATTTGAAAAAGAAAGACACCAAAAGAGAAATGGATCGTTTGACAAAATTCTAAAACACATGAAAAAAATCATTTTTATACTTGCTTTGTTTTCTATTCCTATGTTTTCGCAAGCACAGTCCACAAAAATTAAGTGGATGAGCTTTGACGAAGCGGTAAAAAAAGCCGAGAAAAATCCTAAAAAACTGTTCATGGATATGTACACCGACTGGTGCGGCTGGTGCGTAAAAATGGATGAATCAACCTTTAATAATGCTGTGATTGCAGCTTATATCAATCAGAATTTCTATCCGGTGAAATTCGATGCCGAGCGCTCCGATACCGTTGTTTTTGGCGGAAAAACCTTTGTGAATTCCAACCCGGGTAAAAAACGCAGCTCGCACCAATTGGCACAAATGCTGATGCAGGGCAAAATGTCCTACCCTTCTTATGTGTTCATGGGTGAAGATTTGAAGGTCATAAGTGTGGTTCCCGGTTTTTTTCCTGCTGATCAATTTGAGCCGGTTCTTCATTTTTTTGGCACCGATGCCTATAAAACCACTGAATGGCCCAGCTTTAGCAAAAGTTTTGTAGGTAAAGTGGCCAAAGATTAGTTTTTCCTAATCGTAAGTTTTATTCTATTATTTTTAACCTTTTTGAGTTTAAACATATGCCTAATAATTAGTATATTAGGTTTGTTTTTCTTATTTTACTGATGCAATAGAATCACTTCTTGGACATTTAATTGTAAGCGTGGTTATAGGTATTTTCAACGGTGAACAGCTACTTTAAAAAGTTAAACAAGATTTTTGTTCAAAACGCATCAGCTACATTCCACTTTAGAGAAATTTGCTTTTTGTAATGCTTTTTGTATATTTTTGGTTTTTGCACGATTAAAAACGCATCAGCATGAAAAATACAAGCATCGTCGTTTTGGGTCTTTTCTTTCTCTTTTTCAGCCACTTGGCCAAGGGACAAAATGAAACACAAAAAAGAAATTTAACCCAGTTATCAAAAACATGGAGTGAAAAAGAAAAACTTCAAAAGCAGGAGGCCGAAAAAATGGCATCAGAAAAAGGATGGCCCATTCGTTTTGAAGATGCTGAAGGACGTATGGTTGAGCTTATTCGGCTTGATAATGGTGCTCCGGTGTTTAAAATCACCGATAATGCAGGCGGTGCAGCATTGATAAAATCCAACAAAGTTTATTCAGGAGGTGGTGCCGGTTTCTCGTTGAGTGGTAACGGCCAAACGTTGGGTGTTTGGGATGCCGGTTCGGTACTATCAACACATGATGAATTGATTGGAAGGGTCACACAAAAAGACGTTCCAGCTTCAGGTCATTGGCACTCGACACACGTGGCCGGGACATTGATTGCCTCCGGTGTTAAACCTCAAGCCAAAGGAATGTCGTATGCAGCTCAGCTGAATGCTTACGACTGGAACGACGATCAAAGCGAAATGGCAGCTGAGGCATTGGCAGGAATGAAAGTTTCGCAGCACTCTTATGGCCTTGTTACGGGCTGGTCGTATAGTGATTATTCGGGTAATAATGCCTGGCATTGGTTCGGAATTTCAACGGTGAGCGAGTTGGAAGATGTGTATTGGGGCTATTACAGCGATGAGGCACGCGATTGGGATAATCTTGCACACAATGCTCCTAACTATCTCATTACCAAATCAGCAGGCAATGACCGTGGTGAAGGACCGGCACCGGGTACTTCCCATTATTATCGAAATCCCAACAATAGCTATAACTGGGAAATGAGCACCACCACACGTTATATTGATGGAGGTGCCACAGGATACAGCAGCATAGCACACTCAGCAACTGCGAAAAATGTTTTGTGCGTTGGTGCTGTGGATGGATCATCAACCATGTCGTCTTTTTCTGGATGGGGACCAACCGATGATGGTCGCGTAAAGCCCGATATTGTGGCCAAAGGTGTTGGTGTATATTCAACAACAAGCACCAACAACAGCGCTTATGGTTCGTCAAATGGGACCTCTATGTCAGGGCCTATGGTCAGCGGATCAATAGGTTTGTTGCTCGAACATCAAGAAAATTTGCATCCAGGACAACCCTTGCGTTCGGCAACCGTGAAAGCACTTTTGCTGCATACGGCCACCGATCTTGGCAATGTCGGCCCTGATTATCAATTTGGCTGGGGTTTGATGAACACCGAAGCGGCAGCAGCGGTGATGTCGGTCAACAGCACTGATGATGTTCACATCAAAGAATTGACCCTCAACAATGGCGAAACAAAAACCATCCGACTAAAAGCAAAAGGAAACGAGCCTTTAAAAGTTACCTTCAGCTGGAATGATGTTCCAGGATCATTACCGCCATTTGTGCTCAATCCTACCGATCAAATTTTGGTCAATGACCTCGATATTCGTCTCACTTCAATGGATGGAACAACCTATTTCCCCTACATACTTAATCCTGCAACACCATCAGCTGCCGCTACTTTTGGTGATAATTTCCGCGATAATGTTGAAGTGATTTATCTCGATTCGCCCTTGGCAGATCAATGGTACGACCTCACCATTGGGCATAAAGGAACACTCGATGGCGGAAGCCAAGACTATTCTTTGGTGATGACCGGCAACGAGGTTTTTGAGTTCAGTTATCTTTTTGACGCCTCTGATGCTGCTGCCAATTATGGCGGAAGCTGGGCCAATGCCGACAACGAAGGTAAAGGTTTTGGTGCGTGGGCAATTACCGGCAACACAGCGGGTGGTTTCGCCGGAGTTTTCTTTGGAGACCCTTCATCAGCAGGTATTACCGGACTACCCAACCCTTCTTTTGGACTTTATGCCAATCCTGATCATGTAGGAAACTACGTGAATGCCTATCGGCCTTTTGCAGGCCCCATGAGCGTTGGGACCACTTTTTCCGTGGACTGGGGTGTTAACTGGGACAGCAATGGTTCTGGAAATAAAGGAATTAGTCTTTTTTCCGGCGGGGCAACGGGAATTGAAATCATCAATATCAATATGGGAAGTTCAGCGGCCATCACCATCAATGGCAATCCCATGTTTTCTAATTATGGCACTCAAGTTATGCGTTTACATTTCAAATATATCTCTATAGGAAACTTACAAGTGTTTGCCACCGGACGTGATGGAATTGAAACATATAACCAAACAATTTCCGTTGTCAGCCCTCCCGATGCGGTACGATTTTATGCCAGCGGACTTGCCTCCGGCGATCAACGTCAGCCTTATTTTAATAACCTCAGTCTTGAAACCGATCTCAGCTTAACCAGTGCCGGCAGCGATGCCAAAATTATTGGCGATGTTGTAGCAACCACTGCACTTTCATTCGACAACCTGATGATTAAAACAGGAAACAGCCTCATCCTCAGTCCTCCAGCAACACTAACTGTTTCAGGTGCTGTGGACAACACCGCAGGAGGTTCTTCTCTTTTGTTGCAGTCTAATGCTTCGGGGACAGCCTCGTTGCTTCACAATAACAACAACCTGAACTTCACTTTTGAACGCTACATCACCGGCGATGCGAACACTACCAACCGAAAATACCATACCGTTTCTGTTCCCCTCACACAGAGCTCAAACCCACTTTCGGGAGTGTTTAGCGGATCGTATGTTTATGCCTTTGATGCCGGCGCTCAAGATTATGTCAGTATCGGCACTTCAACCACCACAGCCTTGCAGGTTGACAAAGGCTATTTGCTTTATTATCCGGGAGCTGATGTCACTTATTCTTTTGCCGGCAAAGCCAACAATGGAAGTTTTCAAGCTGCTGTGAGTTATCCTCCTTTTGGAAACAATTTCAATCTTGTTCCCAACCCCTACCCTTCTGCCATTGACTGGGATGCCCCAAGCGGCTGGACAAAAATGAGTCTCAACAATGCTATATACGTTTACAACAGCTCACTTTCAAACAGTGGTGCTTTTGTTTGGGCTTCATATATTGGAGGTGTGGGTGTGAATGGCGGCACGCGATATGTGGCCCAAGGACAGAGTTTTTTCGTGCAGGCCAACTCCTTCTCACCACTTTTAACAATGAACAACGCTGTAAGATTGCATCATGGACAACCTTTCTTGAAAAGTACCAATGAAAACAGTCCAATTTTGCGTATCACTGCTGAAAAAGCAGGATTGACAGATGAGGTGGTCGTACGTTTGCAAGAGCAATCAACATTTGATTTTGATGGAGCTTTTGATGCCTTGAAATTGTTTGGAAGCGACAATATTCCAAACATTTACACAGTTTCAACTGATGACAAGGAATTGAGCATCAACAGTGTACCTACCACTGAACGCGCTTTGAATATTCCCTTGGGAATTGCTTGCGACCAAGAGAGCAACATCAATTTGAGCTTCGAGGGGATGGCATTTTTTGAGGGGTATTCCGGAATCTATTTGTTGGATAATATTACTGAACATCTGGTGGATTTGAATGCTCAAAATACTTATAGTTTCGACCATTCGCCTGACTTCGATCCGCTTCGTTTTCGTTTAATTTTTATGGGACCAACAGGTACATCTGAAAATACCGATGCAAAGAATCCATTGAAGGCATGGTTTACAGACGGTAAGCTATATGTTCAGTCGCCGGAAATTGAAAGCCATGTAATCGTTGAAATTCTGGATATGAGCGGCAGATTGCTTCAAAAAATGAATGTCGGTAATGCCGGTTTGATTCAAGTGGACGGCTTGAAACAAACTTCAGTTGTTTTGGTTAGACTGACTGCAACATCCACTGTTTTCACCTGTAAAGTGTTCATCCCATAAAAGTTAGACCATGAAAACAAAATTGATAAACTCCATTCTTCTTGTTTTATTCCTCATTTGCTCCCAATCAGGCTTTGCACAAGGACCGCCCAACCCTCCGGGCGACCCATCAGTTGGCGGCGGCCCTATAGGTGGCAGTGCGCCCTTAGGTGGAGGCACAGAAATGCTTCTGTTTCTGGCAGTTGGCTACGGATTGAAAAAGACTTTGAAGTTTCCAAACAAAAAAGAAGAAGCTGCTCAAGCGTCAGATTAGAGCATTCTTGACAATAACAAGACTGTTGTCTTGGTCAGGAATTAAGGTGGGTTGTTCGGGAATGGTAGATAAAAATGCATCCACTGCCTCCATCAGCGAAGGCCAATTTTCGTTGTAATCATGCACGATGATGACACCACCCGGGCACAAACGTGGATAGAAATATCGAAGTCCTGCCAAGGTGGGCACAGCAAGATCGGCATCAATAGAGACTAAGGCATATTTCACTTCTGGGATTTCGGGAATCAAAGCACTGAAATCGCCTTTGAAAAAATGGATATTATCCAAAGATGACAACTTTTCTTGCACCAAAGCCATAGAAGTATCAGCAAAACTGGCCGTTGTATAGGAAAGTGCTTTACCGCTTTCATCTTCCAAATCTTTCTCTCTGAACCCCTCAAAGGTATCAAAAAGAAACAGTTGGCGCTGAGGGGCCATCAATTGAAGCAGGCGGGCAGTTTGGCCGCGGTAAACGCCCAACTCGGCCATCACGGCGGTTTCAGGAACATCAACCGACAACCTTCTGAGCTGCAACCAAAAAAGAATAAATCGCTGTTTATCAGGATAAAACCTATATGCTTTTTGCAATGACTTTGAAATTTCACCGGCCTTTTTTGCTTCAACCCATTGTTTATTTTGTCGGTCGGTACCATGAGTCCAATCAAAAACATACCACAGAGCAAAAACTATCAAGGTGGTCAGCAACAGATAATAGACAATGTCAATCAGCATTTTAAATGATTTTTTACGAAAATAGATAATTGACCTCATTCACGAAAATTTATTTCTTTTTCCGGTCAAATCCTTACTTTTGCATCCGAAAAGCGGGCATAGCTCAGTGGTAGAGCATTAGCTTCCCAAGCTGAGGGTCGTGGGTTCGAGCCCCATTGCCCGCTCAACTGAAAGTCAGTTAATTAAGGTGTTACCAAAAGTAGCACCTTATTTTATTACTGCACTTTCAGCAAAATAAAGGTACATTTGCGGAACATCACGGCACATAAAAGGAACACAAATGGCAAACTTTGTACCCTACCCAAGACATAAGGCGAAGGACGGAACTACGCGGGTTTTTATTAAGCTTCACCACAAAGGAGGAAAGAAGCTGCTTAAAACTGAAATCATTCTTACAGATGCCGACCTTACAAAATCTAAAAAAATAAAAAGTAATGGTATAAAACAGGAGGTTGACGATATTATAAAAGGATATCGGACAATACTTCAAAAGTTAGGGGCCGTAAAAGTTGCTGAAATGAGTTTAGATGAAGTTTACAATTGTCTCACTTCCTCCAACGACGGAATAGACATTCCAGATTTTTTTGAGTTTGTGGACTCAATCATTGAACAGTTTGAGCGAAACGGAAGCAAAGGTATGGCCGCTAATTATAAGTCGGCATTAAATGCCTTCAAAGAGTTTAAAGGGGTAAACCGGATTTCAATTAATGAAATAAACGGCAAACTTGTGTCCGAGTTCGCCAACTACCTTAAAACGGCTGACAGCAGAAGGTACAAAAACAAAAAGGTAAAGAATTCCGGACGTGCGCTGACACTTTACCTTAGTATTCTTAGAGCTATTATTAATCGCGCACGAGCTGAGTACAATGATGAAGACCAAGAACAAATTCTCATAAAAGTTAACCCGTTCGCAAAATTCAAAATTCCAAAGGAGGTCAGGCCGCCAAAACGGGCTTTACAGGTTGACAAAATAAGGATGATTCGTGACTTGGAATTAAGCCAGGAAATGAATAGAGCGCGCATGGCGAGAGACTGCTTTATTCTATCGTTCTACCTCATTGGAATTAATTCGGCTGACCTTTTCGACCATCCACCGGTCGTTAATGGTAGGCTAACTTATGAGAGAAAGAAAACAAGAACCAGAAGACAGGATAAGGCGTTGATAAGCGTAAGGGTTGAACCTGAGGCGGAGAACATATTAAACAGATATGAATTTTATAAACTTTACTCCACGGCCAACACATTTAACAGCGCAATAAATCAGGGTCTTAAACAGGTCGGTAAATTAATCGGTGAACAGGGCTTAACATTCTATGCGGCGAGGCACTCATGGGCAACAATTGCCGTAAATGACTGTGAAGTTGATAAATATGTGGTTCACGAGGCCTTAAACCACAGTGATGATACTATGAGGG
>JAEWWJ010000121.1 GCA_023396415.1 Bacteroidota bacterium | reverse complement strand
TGTGGTATGCATCAACGATACCCTGTGCTACGCGGTCGCAACGCACAATTCCACCAAAAATATTTACTAAAATCGCCTTCACATTAGGATCTTTTAAGATGATGCGGAAAGCTTCTTCAACGCGTTTAGCATTGGCCGAACCTCCAACATCGAGGAAATTAGCCGGCTCGCCACCCGACATTTTGATCATATCCATAGTAGCCATCGCCAGGCCGGCGCCATTGACCATGCAGCCGACATTACCATCGAGCTTCACATAATTCAGATCGAAACGACCGGCTTCCACCTCCATGGCATCTTCTTCATTCAGATCGCGCATTCCGGCAATTTCAATTTGACGGTAGAGCGCGTTGTTGTCAATGGTAACCTTTGCATCGGCCGCATAAATGCGATCGTCGGCAGCTTTTATCACCGGGTTGATTTCAAACAAACTGGCATCTGAACCTTCGTAAGCTTTATATAAAGCCATTACAAATTTTACCATTTCTTTGAAGGCAAGACCCGAAAGACCGAGGTTAAAGGCGATTTTGCGTGCTTGAAAAGCTTGAATCCCAACTTTAGGATTGATTTCTTCAGTAAAAATTTCTTCAGGTGTTTCTTCGGCAACTTGCTCAATATTCATTCCTCCACGAGGTGAATACATGATCATATTACGTCCGGTGGCCCTGTCAAGCAAAATACTCATGTAGATTTCAGATACCGGAGAAGGCCCAGGGTAATAGATATTTTGCTCAATCAACACCTTTCTTACCAGCTTACCCTCAGCAGAAGTTTGAGGCGTAACTAACATCATACCAATGATTTCGTCAGTATAACGCTCCACCTCTTCAATAGATTTTGCAATTTTCACTCCTCCGCCTTTGCCACGGCCACCGGCATGAATCTGAGCTTTCACAGCCCAGCGTTCGGAACCGGTCTTTTTTTGTATCTCTTTGGCAGCTTCAACAGCTTTTGAGGGCGACTCGGCAACAATACCAAAAGGGACGGACACACCATATCCGCTTAAAATTTGTTTTCCTTGAAACTCATGTAAATTCATAACAATTGTGTTCTCTAATTTGTAATGACCAAAAATAGAATATTTTGCGCAATCCAGCTTCAAGGCACTAAAAAGATTGTGTTTTTTGTTTCTAAAACTACTGTTTCATTTCTTTTTAAGTGAAACAAAACCGCACAACGGATATTGACCCAGCAACTGCCACCTTATCGGTGGTCCGAAAGCGTTGCTGCTTCAAATCGCTTGATTTGTTTACATTTGCAGCTCACGAATATTTTCCATGATTCAGGTTGAAAACATATCAAAAAAATTTGGCAACTTACACGTTTTGAACAATATAAACCTTCAAATCGAACGTGGAGAGATTGTTTCTATCGTTGGTGCATCAGGCGCGGGCAAGTCAACATTGCTGCAAATTATCGGTACTTTGATGAAACCTGATGCCGGATCGCTTACCATTGGTGGCACTCAAGTGCAAACACTGACCGACAAAGCCCTATCGAAATTTAGAAACGCCGAAATTGGTTTTGTGTTTCAATTTCATCACCTTTTACCTGAATTCACTGCGATTGAAAACATTTGCATTCCGGCCTATATTGCAAAAAAATCGAAAAAAGAAGCCGAAAAACGCGCTGAAGAATTGCTCGATTTTTTTCGCCTTCGCGATAGGGCATCTCACAAACCATCAGAACTATCGGGTGGAGAGCAACAACGCATCGCTGTGGCGCGCGCCTTGATGAACCGTCCAAGTGTTGTTTTGGCTGACGAACCCTCGGGCAACCTCGATTCGGCATCGGCCACCGAGCTGCATGAAATGTTTTTTCAGCTCCGCGAATCATTTAACCAAACATTTCTCATCGTAACGCACAACCAGCAGCTGGCGCTCATGGCCGATCGGCGCGTTCAAATCATTGATGGCAACATCGCTTCTATCAGCAATAAACAATCATTCAATTCGTTATAAACCGACCATAATCCGTTTGATTCTATGCGATCTTATATCTCTACGCTTTTCATTTTCCTAATGTTGATGAGCATCCCCACAAAAAATCTTTCTGCACAACAAGCTACCACTTACGAAAATACTGTGAAATCGGCCAACGAAAAGTTTGAAGCCAAAGACTATATCAGTGCCAAGACTTATTATGAAATGGCCCTGAGGCTCAAGGAAAATGATGCTTTTGCAACAAAACGCTTGACCGAAACCATCCAACTGATTCAAAAACAACTTGAACAACAAGAGGTTTTTTATCAATTTCTTGATCAAGGCGATAGACTTTTAAAAGCAGGACAAACCAACGATGCCTTAACAGCTTACAACAAGGCGTTAGAAATTTTTCCACAAGATAAATACGTCACCAAACAGGTGGAGCAGATCACCGCCAGCCTGCAAAAAGAAGCCGAAAGCAAAAAGCAGTTTGAAAATCATCTTCAGTTGGCCAAAAATCTTCTCGCCGAAGCAAAATTAGATGAAGCTCTTTTGCAACTCAATCTGGCCCTCGGCATCGTTCCCAACGATACCGAACTCGCAAAAAAATTGGATGAAACAAAAAAAGCCATCGCCCAGCGCGATGCCAACGAAAAAAGTTTTCAACAGCTGTTGGCCGATGCCGAAAATGCCGTTTTGCGTAAAAATTACACCACAGCCAAAGAAAAGCTAAACGACGCGATACAACTTTTCCCAAACGACAAAACCGCGCAAAACAAACTTGCTGAAGCAACAAAGCTCGAGCAGCGTCAAAACCTTTATAACGAACAAGTTGCGCTAGCCGATGCCGCTTATGAAAACAAAAACATGGAGAGCGCACTTTCATTGTATCAAAAAGCAGTTGGTATTTGGCCCGAAGATGCTTATGCCAGCGATATGGTTTCGCGTATCAATCAGTTGATAAATAGTGAAGAAGCAATTCTGCGAAAGAAACTCGAACAAGCATTCCAAAAGGCTGAATCACTTTTTAAAGCCAACGAATTTGAAGCAGCATTAGAAGCTTATAATGAAGTTGTTAGCTTGGATGCAGAAAACAATACCGCGCTTTCACGTATCGTTGAACTGACTGCTTTGATTGCGCAAAACAACGCCCGCCGGCAAGCACAAAAAAACTTCGACCTGCTTGTTGCAAAAGCCGATGCTTTGCTTGACAGTGATGCCCAAAACGCTTTGCTGAATTACCAAGAGGCCGCGAGCATTTTTCCTGAAAACGAAGGCGTGAAGGAAAAAATAAAACAAACTGAAAAAATCATTCAGGAAAACACCTTAAAAGCAAAGACCGCGCAAGACCTCAACAACTTTATCGCACAGGCCGATCAAGAGTTTGCCGACGGAAAACTGACCGAAGCCAAAATCAATTATGAAAAAGCCCTCAGTATTGATTCCAAAGCAACAAAACCGGCTCAGCAAATAGAGGTTATTCAGCAAATGATACAAAATCAACAACTTGCTGCCGAACGTGAACTAGAGTTTAACAACTTGATGTCCAATGCCAATGCCTTTATCAAAGAAAATAAATTACAGCCGGCCCTCGACCAAATTGAAAAAGCTTTACTTCTTCAACCCAACCAAAGCACAGCCTTAGAGCAAAAAGCCAATCTGGAACAAAAAATAAGGCTCAAAGCACAGCAAATGCAATTGGATGAACAATATGCAGATGCCTTGATGCAAGCCGAAGCGGCAGAAAAATCAGGAGCATTGCAAGCAGCCCTAGACCTCTACAATCGCGCCCTTGGCCTCAAACCCAACGAAAAAATACCTGCCGAAAAAAATGTAGCCCTCCAACAACAAATTGACGCGCAGCAAGCACTGGCAAAGAAGGATGCAGAATACAACAGCCTGATCCAGCAAGCTGACGAGCAGTTTGAAAGTAAATCCTACGCCGAAGCAGCCCAATCGTATCAGCAGGCGTTGGCAATAAAACCAACTGAAAAATATCCCAACGATCGTCTATCAGAAACAAAAACAATCCTCAATAACTTGTCGGTTTTGGCCGAACAGGAGCGCAATTACAAGGCGCGAATAGCCGAGGCTGAACAATTGTTTTCAGAAGAAAAATACGAGCCTTCCATCGTTAAATTTAAAGAAGCTTTAAAGATAAAGCCGGACGAAACGCTTCCACAAACACGCATTCAACTGGCTGAAGCAAAACTCGCTGAAGCCAACGCAACAAAACTAAAAGAAGAAAAAATCAACAGCTTAAAAATTGAAGTAGAACGTTTGCTGACGGCAGATCAGCTCATAGAGGCGCAAGAAAAGCTGAGCGAAATTCTAACCTTGGATAGCCAAAACACCTTTGCCACTGCAAAAAGGGCTGAAATTACCTTCACTTTAGAAGCTCGCCAGCGCGAAAATCAAGCCCGTTACGATGCTTCCATGACAGAGGCTGAACAGCTGATTGCAAAAAAAGAATACAAACAAGCTGTAACTTCACTTAAAATGGCGTTGGGCTTCAAACCAGGTGATGCCGCTGCCAATCAGCGTTTGGTTCAAGTAGAAGCCATCATCACCGAAAAACTGCTTGCCCTCAAAACGGAATATAGTAAAGCTGTTTCCGAAGCCGATCGTTTTTACAACAGCAGTAGTTTCGATCTTGCCATTGAAAAATACCTTCTGGCCGAAGGCATCAAACCCGACGAGACCTATCCCCGCGAAATGATCAAGAAAATTGCGGCCGAAATGGAAGCTAACAAAATAAGAGAATTAAATCAAAACCTTGTTTTGGTGCCTGCCAACACACCCAAACGATTTGAATTTGAACCGGTTGACGTTACCGAACGCAGATCGAATTACATCGTGATCAAAGCCAAAAACACTGGAGAAACGGCCTTCCCACTTTTGGTGCGTTTTGGCAGCAAAGACGAACGCAATGGCGGTTTTGTGTTGCCCATTCCTGAAAATAATGAGCTGAATGATTTTATTATAAAAATTGGTCAGCAATACAAATGGTTCAGCGAGGACAATACTTGGCTCGAGTTCCTTCCCGAAAACGGTACTATAGAAATTGGTTTGATACAAATTACGAAAAGCAAGTGATCCGGAAGCATTTTTTAACCATCAAAATCGCCTTGTTTTTCGTGTGATACAAACACTTTTATAAAATTCAAACTCACTGACAACCATTTCTTTTCATAATTTGTCATAGATTTGTTTTAAAAATCAATCTATGATGGAATCATTGGAGCAGCATTTCGAATATTTTCGTAAAAATACTATTGGTAACGATCTAGTTTTCAATAGTCCTTATGGTCCACAACAACTTGTTTATGCCGATTGGATTGCCAGTGGACGTTTGTACAAACCGATTGAGGATCGAATTGTTGACATCATTGGCCCTTATATTGCCAACACCCACACCGAAACCAGCGAAACCGGAACGATGATGACCAAGGCCTATCATTATGCCCACAAACTCATCAAAAAGCACGTAAATGCCGGTCCCGAAGATGTCATTATCACAGCAGGATCGGGCATGACCACCGTCATCAACAAGATGCAACGTATCATGGGTTTTAAATCGTGCCGTAAAATTAATGGCGAAGATTGCCTTCACGCCCACGAACGTCCTGTTGTTTTTATCAGCCACATGGAACACCATAGCAATCAAACCAATTGGTTTGAAGCCAATGTTGATGTGGTGGTGCTGCAACCCGACAAAAACCTGCTCATTGACCTTGATGAACTTCGATCGCAACTCGAAAAACATAAAGATAGGGCATTCAAAATCGGCTCATTCACTGCCTGCAGCAACGTTACCGGAATCGAAACACCCATTCACGAATTGGCCAAAATTATGCATGATTTCGGCGGAATTATTTTTGTAGATTATGCTGCATCAGCACCTTATGTTGATATTGACATGCACCCTGATGACGAATCGAAAAAACTTGACGCGATATTTTTCAGCCCTCATAAATTCCTAGGAGGTCCGGGCAGCTCAGGGGTAATGGTTTTTGATAAATCGTTGTACAACAGCCCTACTCCTGACAATCCTGGCGGTGGAACTGTTGACTGGACCAATCCATGGGGCGAGTATAAATATATTGATGACATTGAAATACGCGAAGATGGGGGCACACCTGGATTTTTGCAAGCCATAAGAACCGCTTTGGCTATTGAAGTGAAAAATAAGATGACAACTTCTTTGATGCACCAAAGAGAAAAAGAGTTGGTAATCAGAGCCTTTGAGGGATTCGGGAAAATTGATGGCTTACATATTTTGGCTGACAATGTACATCAGCGTCTCGGAGTTTTTTCTTTTTACCTTGACAACGTTCATTTTAATCTTGTGGTTAAGCTGCTCAATGATCGTTTTGGTATTCAAGTGCGTGGCGGCTGTGCTTGCGCTGGCACTTACGGTCATTTTTTACTTGATGTCAGCCATGATAAATCAAGAAAAATAACCAACCTCATCAACCACGGCGACTTGTCGCAAAAACCCGGATGGGTTAGGGCTTCGTTGCATCCAACCATGACAAATAACGAACTTGACTTGTTGGTTTTTGCTGTTGGTGAAATTAAGAAAAACCATCAAAAATGGCAAAAAGACTATGTGTATAACCGTTATAACAATGAGTTTCGCCATTTCGATGAGCCCGAAGATAAAACCATTCGCATTAAACCCTGGTTTGATTTGGGTTAATTAAAAGGGAACACTTTGGGGGTACATAGCCCTGACAACAAAGAACAAAACCACCGCAGCGAAAGCAATCATAAGGAATGTTACGCCAAGAACATGTTTCTTTCGGTAGAAAAACCAACTCGCCAAACCCGAAAAAAACAACGACAAGATCAAAAGTTGAATTACCATAACTTTTTCTTTTTTTAACACAACAACAACACCTTTGTTTGAACGTGGCAAACAAAAAATCAATCAATTCTTGTAACCTTTTCAACACCTTGCACCTTACCGATGCGGAAAATCAATTGTTCTAAGTGATCGGTATCTTTGATCTGCAACCCAATTTTCCCGATGAAACGACCATCACGGGTATCGAAGGATATTGTTCGCATATTTACTTTTAAGTCGTTAGATATCAGCTGAGTAATTTCGCCGACTAAACCCAAAGTATCAATTCCTATCACCCGAATGGCCGCCTGAAAATTAGGATTGTCTTTTGACTCTTTCCATCGCACTTTTAAAACCCTGTAACCGTACCTTTCCTTAAGGCGGGCTGCATTGGGACAGCCCACCCTATGAATGGTAATGCCGGTACTAATGGTTACAAAACCAAACACATCATCACCCGGTATGGGATTACAGCATTTTGCCAGCTTGTAAATTACATTGCTGAGACTGTCGTCAATAATCAAAAAATCATCTTTTCCATCGGTTTTATAGGCTGCTTTTGGCTCGATATTCAGCTCGGCTGTTTCAATAGGTTTTGTGGAGTGTTTATCTTCGGAGGTGAGCAAAACAAGATGTTTTTTCAATTCCATAAGATCCAATTTCTCTGTGGCTACATCATGATATAGTTGTATGGAAGTGCTTTTCTTATAATGCTTTACGAGATGATGAATAATATCTTCCGAATAAACAATCTTCCAGTTTTTTAGTTTCCGCAGCAACAATTCCTTGCCAAATTCAGCCTCTTTTAGCTCTACCTCTTTCAGGTAGCGTTTGATTTTACTTTTGGCCCTATCGGTAACTACGATGCTCAGCCAGTCGTGCTTTGGCACTTGCTTTTTATTGGTAATAATTTCCACTTTATCGCCATTTTGAAGCAGGTGGCGGATGGGTACATTACGATTGTTGACCCTTGCCCCGCTGCACCGGTCACCAACTTTGGTATGCACTTCGTAAGCAAAATCGAGCACTGATGAGCCTGCAGGCAACTGTTTGAGGTCGCCATCAGGAGTGAAGATAAAAATTTTCCCTCCATCATGTTTTCCGGCTTTTTTGTAGGCGTCAAATTGAATCTGTCCAGGATTTTCAAGCACATCGCGCACTTGGTTCAACCATTCTTCGGCATCTTTTTTCTCCGGTTTGTCTTTGTAAAGCCAGTGCGCGGCCTGTCCTTTTTCGGCCACCCGATCCATACGATCCGACCGAATTTGTACCTCAACCCATTTGTCGTCAGCTGCTTTCACCGTGGTATGCAACGATTCATAACCCGAAGCTTTGGGTGTGGTGATCCAATCGCGCAGTCGTTTTGGATTGGGTGTGTATAAATCAGAAACGATGGAGTAAGCCCTCCAGCAATCTTCTTTTTCTTTTTTTTGCTGGCTTTTGGTGATGATTCGGATGGCAAAAAGATCATAGACTTGTTCAAATTCAACGTTTTGATCTTTCATTTTGGCCCAAATGCTTGGAATGGATTTGGTGCGCCATTTGATGTTCGACTCGATGCCATGCAGCTTTAACTCCCGCTCCACCGGGGCGATAAACGCCTTCATAAACACCTCTTGGTTTTCTTTGTCGGCGTTAATTTTGCTTTGAATGCTCTCAAAAACCTCAGGGTATTCATAACGCATCACCCTTTCTTCAAACTCAGCTTTGATGGAATAAAGCCCAAGCCGATGTGTAATAGGAATGTATAAATATTTCACCTCCTCCACAAAACGCTGCAATTTTTCAGCATCGAGAAGCTCGGGATACCGCATGTCATAAAGCCGATGCGCTATTTTCAGCAACACCACCCTTATGTCTTCAACCAAAGAAAGAAAGAGTTTGCGAAACGGGTCGGATTGATAGGATAAACGGGTTGTTGGCAGGTCAGAAATTTTCTTAAATCCTTTAAGAATTACAGCCACATCATGCCCATATTCTTGCTGTACCAAACCATAGTGATCTTCATTGGCCATAGGTTGACCGTGAAGCATTGCCGCGATGAAAGTGGAGGATCGCAGCCCGATTTCGTACACCGCAATTTTCCCAACCTCAAGGTAGTGAACAAGAGCCGGATCGCCATTGGAAAGCACCTTATTCGCGTAAATTTTCTTCGACTGTTCAAAGGCCTTTTCAATGAGCTCTTTCTCACGGACGTTCAGCTCGTTGCCCAAAAAGGCAACCACAGCTGACAATTGCTCTTCAACTTTATCAGTATTTGGGCTATCCATCATGTCATCAAAGCGTTTACATGGTTAAAAAAAACGTTTGCACCTTTACCTGATACAAACGTTTTTTGTCAGAAAAAGGAATTGGCAATTATTTGTTTCCGGAATTAATGCCCTTGTTTCCAGAATCATTCCCTTGATTCGGGTCAGCAATACTGTCTCTCATGCGTGTGTCAGCTTGAATATTTTGAAATTTATAATAATCCATAATACCCAGATTACCCGATCGGAATGCCTCAGCTATTGCCTGTGGAATAAGAGCCTCAGCTTGAATTACATTGGCCCGAGCTTCTTGAGCTTTGGCTTTCATTTCTTGCTCTAAGGCTACGGCCATCGCGCGGCGCTCTTCTGCTTTGGCTTGCGCGATGTTTTTATCGGCTTGGGCTTGATCCATTTGCAAGACGGCACCAATGTTTTTTCCTATATCAATGTCGGCAATGTCAATGGATAGGATTTCAAAAGCTGTTCCAGAATCGAGACCTTTACGCAGCACCACTTTGGAAATAGAATCGGGATTTTCAAGTACCGATTTATGAGAATCGGCCGAACCGATGCTGGAAACGATACCTTCGCCAACCCTTGCTAAAACGGTTTCTTCGCCGGCACCACCGACCAATTGCTTGATGTTGGCTCGCACTGTAACGCGGGCAATAGCAATAAGTTGAATACCATCTTTGGCAACAGCAGCTACTTTTTTGGTGTCAATCACCTTTGGATTGACCGACATTTGAACGGCTTGAAAAACATCGCGACCTGCAAGGTCAATAGCTGTTGCGGTTTTAAAGTTCAATTCGATGTTGGCCTTGTCGGCAGAAATCAGTGCATTAATCACTTGTTGTACTCTACCACCTGCAAGAAAGTGGGCTTCCAAATCATCTCTCTCGAGCTTAATGCCTGCTTTGGTGGCGGCGATCATGCTATTAACAATCACTGATGGCGGCACTTTCCTCCATCGCATTAAGATCAGTTGCAACAAGGAGATGCGTACTCCCGAAACCAAGGCTGTAAACCATAAGCCAACCGGGATAAAGTAAAAGAGAAACCAAATCAAGAAGATTGATCCCAAGCCAATGGCTATAAAAACATACATTTCATTCATTGTACTATGTTTTAAGTTTTATAATAATTTTATTTCCTTCTACGCTTATTACCTCAATGGTTTTGTTTTCGTCAATAAACTCGGTGCGAGCGTCCACTTCATAAAACTCATTGTTAATGAGCGCTTTACCTAATGGGGCGCAACGCGAAATGGTTGTTCCTTCATCGCCGGCACGAACGGCTCCGGCTTCAACCACGTTCACTCTACCTTCAATATTGGTATGCAGCATGGCTCGGTCCCATGTTTTTGAACGCAGGGCCAACACCAAAGCGGCTATATTTACCACTACGGTTCCTGACAAAACAATCATACCCGCTGTGGTTCCTTCGCGCTGAAAAGCAAGATAAACGCCAGATACCATTAACGCAAACCCAATTACTCCGGCAACTCCGCCACCGGGAATAACTAGGATTTCGAGCAGAACGATGAGCAAGCCGATAACTATTAGGGTGAAGATGATTGTCCACATAATTTATTCGATGCTGGCGGTTAAATTTCTATTAGACAATTCCTGATAAACAGGTTTAAGTTCGCTGACCGAGCCCGACTTAACGGCACACTTTCCTTTGTAATGTACAATCCAAGTGCAGGTTTCGGCCTGCTCGAGGGTGTGCTCGCAGACATCTATTAAGGTTTCAATCACGAAATCAAATGAATTAAAATCATCGTTAAAAAGCACCAGATTCTTTTGCTTATCGAGCAAGGACTCTGTTGTTTCAAAAGGACTTTCTTTTACTTTGACCATTGGTTATTATCCGATTTTGCGTTAAAAGTACAAAAATAATGGCAACAACGATGCGCTTGAAGTTGTAAGCGTTAAAAATATATAAGTTGCTGTTTTTTATTTTCTTTTGAAAGCTGAAAATCGTTCCATTTTTTGGGAATAGCGAACGGTAATTCCAATCATTTTCTCTCCTTCGACTTTTTGAAGGTGAAGCTTTTTGCGAAAAAAGATGAACTCTTTGAGACAACAAAACCGCCTCAGAACTTTCTAACAACGGCAACACATCACAGCACCAACGCGGATTGAACGAGGTTTGAACGTTTGTTTTCTTTACTTTTGCAAAAAAAAGATGCCGCTAAAACGCAAGATTATTTTGGAGCTCACCAACTGCTTAAAAGAAACACTTCCGGGATGGGAAGCTCAATCGCGTTTGGAACCCGAAATGCGCAAACAAATGAGGCAGCAAGCGGCAGAAGAAGCCAAAGCCAAAGAAAGTGCGGTGCTCTTGCTGATGTACCCTAAAGAAAATGATTTGATGTTGGTTTTTATTCAACGGTCGGAATATGTTGGTATCCATAGCAGCCAAATCGCCTTTCCCGGAGGTCGTTATGAAGACGTTGACATTGATTTTGAAGCCACCGCCCTACGCGAAACTTGGGAAGAAATTGGCATCCCTCCTGCTGATGTAAACATCTTAGGAAAGCTCACCAGCCTGTACGTTCCGCCAAGCAATTTCAACATTCATCCTTTTGTGGGTATGCTCTCGAAAGAACCTACGTTTATACTCGACCCACTGGAGGTGGCCGGTGTATTCACTGCTCCGCTTTCCATTTTTTTCAACGCAACAACCCTACAACAAAAAACCATCACTTTTCGTGATGGTTCTGATATTTTAGTTCCGTGCTACAACGTTGAGAATAAAATCATTTGGGGAGCTACCTCAATGATTTTGAATGAGCTTCTTGAAGTTTACTCCATTGCCGCTGCTAAGGTCGGCCTGTTATAAAAGCACTACTTCGCTGGTTATTTCGGCTCCATGACGCAACAATTCGCTGACACCGCAATATCTTTCTTGTGACAGATTGACAGCCTTCTCAATTTTTTCGCGGTCGAGTTGCTCGCCTTTGAATGAGTAGCGGAGATGGATTTTATGATAATACTTAGGATGCTCTTCGGTAAGTTCGCCTTCAACTTCAACATTAAACCATGTAGGCTCAACCCTCATTTTCTTAAGGATTGAAATCACATCCATACCGGTACAGCCACCTAACGAAGCGAGTGTGAGGGGTTTGGGACGTGGGCCTTGGTTGCGGCCTCCAACTTTTTCGTCGGCGTCAATCACCAATTTAAAACCATTGACATCAGCCTCAAACGACATTTCACCTGTCCAGGTAACTTCAACTTTATTATTCATTTTTTTTTGGGATTGGTTAATCAATTAAAAGCAATAAATCCGGGGATGATTCCCGCTGCAACAGAATCAATTATTGTGCCATGAGGTCGAAAACGAAAAACAAGACCTTTCTGGACGTAGTTTCCAGCATCGGTGACGATAATGTCACCTCGATAAGGGTCAACAGCTAAACTTATAAAGGTCCTTTTTCCACTTTCGATGAAGGCATTTTTTGGAAGCACATCGTCATTGACGCTCATTTTAAAAACCCCATTATTTAAAAAAAAGAGCGTATCCTTGGCTTGATTCACTGTTAATTGTTCGGGCGAGCTGTTCAAATTCGGGAAGAGTATTTTCTTTTCAATCATGTGGCTCACGGGATGAATGCGGTACAATGCAGGCATTTCTTCGTTCAAATAACCGCCACTGCACAACACCCAAAGCTTGTTGTTTTTATCGCAAATCATACTATTGGGCTCCTTGGTGACGACGATGCTATCCACTACCCTATCGCTCAGTGCATCAATAATTTGGATTGTATTATTGTACGTTGTTTGGTTGTATTGTGACCAATTGCTGACAAAAACCTTATCTTCAAAAAGCACCATAGCCTCAGTGGTTTTGCCGGTAGCAATAGTGCCGACAATTTTTTTTGTTTCGAGATTGAGGATGTTGAGGCCTTGCATTTGAAAATCAGAAATATATGCTTTCTGCTTGCTGACGGGACAAATAAAGCGCGGCGAAGTCAAGCCTGAAATCTTTTCAACAATCGAAGCGTCGTTCGGATCAATAGCCCAGACAACGCCACTGTTGTTGACTACAATGTAAGCCAATTCGTTAGCAAAACATAAGCTTTGAGCCACATCACCCAATGGCACACCGTTTTTTTGATAGAAAATATTGTTACTTATTTCTTGGTTGTCAGTATTAAAAAACGAAAGAGAAGCGTTTCCGGCAGTAAAGTTTCCTTGATTGACAACAAAAAAACCTTTCTTAATCTGGGGATCTTGTTGGGGGCTCTCCTTTTCACAAGCCAAAACCAACAGAACCACAGATGCGAACAAACAACCCTTGAACCATTTGGATTTTAAAGCCGTACTTCGTTTTAACATCATTATTATCATTCCTTTATTATTTTCTTGTATTAAATTTATAACTCAGGACACACTCTAAATTCCGACCCGGCATAGGGCGCCACATTACTGCCTGATAGGATTGATCGAGCAGATTATTCACTTTTACAAAAAAGTCGAAACGATCGTTCTGAACACCAATCCCAAGATGTAATAGTTGGTAGGCGGGCAAAAAATCATACCATTGCATATCATCATTTAAGCTGGTGCGGCGCTGCCCGACCAAATCTACTGTTGACCGCAGATACCATTGCCCGTAGCTGACAAAAAAATTCATATTGCCATGATGTTTTGGAATATAGATCAGCTGCCGACCCGAATAATTGTCCACGCGCGCCACCGGACTTTCGTCTGTTGTTTTGGTATAGGTGTAAAACGTTTGAAGCTTAAAATTCCAATTTCGCATTTTCAGTTCCTGCTGTATCTGCACCTCCAAACCGCGTGCAAAAACCCTGGCAATATTTTTCGGAATCCAATATCTGTAGGCTGTTGGATGCCACTGAATCCAATGTTGTATGTCAGAAGCAAAGCTAGCCACTTTCATCATGGAGTGAAATGTAGATTTGGAGTAGTTCCAAGAAATTGCCAAATTTCCGCTAAGGGCCTGCTCAGGAACCAATAAATCATTTCCGCCCGGAAACCAATAAAGGTCGTTCATGGTCGGAAGCCTCAACACCCTTCCGGCAGAAAAACTCATAGCCATTTTTCGTTTCCACTGCGGCTGATAAACAATTTCGGCAAACGGATTGAGGCCACCCTTCGCGTTAAAAATAAAATCGTAGCGAACATTCAAATTCACATGCACATCCTCAGTGATGTCAAACAATGCACCGGCACTCATACCCAGGCGTTGGCGTTGGCGATCCGAACGATAGTTCAGGGTTTTAACCCACTCTCTATCGTGCTGCAACGAAGTGTTAAACTGCACTGAACCAATCCTTTGCTTCATTTTTAAGACACTCATCAAAGCATTTGATTGGTTGCGCGAATCAATAAGTGAAACCACCGGATACGGCTCAAATGAAGAGGTTGTTTTGAGAAAATAATGTTGATTTTCAACAAAAAAAGAGCTGCTTGCTTCAAAACTACCATCTTTCCAATAGTTTTTATAGGTCAAAACATTGCGACTAAATACATCATTTTGTTGCTCTTTCGGATCGCCACCACGGTCCAAATTGGTCATTATGGGTGGCAATTTGTGGTTGTTCCATTGGTTCCAACTGGCAAAACTCAAAAGGCTTTTCTCACCGAATTGAAAATGAAATTCTTGCAAAAAACCATGATCGTGATAGTCTGCATCCTCCTGCACAGTTTTTTCCTGTGGCCAAGATGCCGTGTTGAGATAGCTGAAATTGTTGCGGCTCGATTTGCGAAAAACACGTGAGCGCGAAGCGAGTTTTCCTTTGCTGAAAGAAAAACCCAAAAAAGTACCAAAACTGCCAAAACTACCGATGGATTGTGTGGCTTCCACCGAAAATCCGGATGAAAATTGCGGCACATTGTCAACCATTATCACTCCGCCAACGCCGGATGGACGGTTGTTTCCGGCATTTCCAACTGCAAGGCTTACCTGATCCATTAAAAAAACAGGAATTACCGAAAAATCTACTTGTCCTAACTGAGGCCCGTTGATGGGAAATCCGTTCCAAAGCACCAAAGTGTGGTTGGCGGTGGTTCCCCGAAAGGAAGCCGTTGACAACGCTCCCGGCCCATTGCTTTTGATAAAAACCGTGCTGTTTTGCTGTACCAAATCCGAGAGGCTATAGGTTTTAAAGGATTGCATAGAGGCGCTGTCTATCCGGTTCAGGCGTAGCACTGCTGCAGTATGCCAAGCAGAAGCCTTTACCTCCACTTGCCGGAGATTTACTGTATCTGGAATCGTGGCCTTGAGCATAAATGGTACGAAAACCATCAGCAGTAAAAGGAAATATTTCGAACTGTTTGCGTTCACATTTTGATGATTTTAAAATGCTGCAACCTCTTATTTCCAAGGATTGTCAATTGATATATCCCTGAAGATAAATAACTTAAATCGAAAGTGGTTTGTGATAATGACAACTGCTTTTTAACGATAGCAACTCCCTCATGATTAAAAATCACAACCGTTGACGAAAGAATATCTTCTTCAGGGAGGCGAATATAAAGGTCGTTATTAAAAGGGTTTGGAAAGATAACTGCCTTGCTTCCGATAACTTCATTCAAACCTAATTCACCCCTGTGAATGATACCAATACCATCAAGATCGAAGCCCGACGACGGAAAAGGTGTGGGCCAAGGGTCGTTAATCAATCTTCCGGAAGCATCGGTAGAGCCCAAATCAGGCTGAATGCTACCTACAACATCAATCACGCGAACGGCTGTAATTTGATTTTTATTTATCATTTCATCGGCGATGCGACTGATATCGAAGGGAGTACCGTAAAAACCGCGGTATTTACCAGCAAGAAGATCAACATGTCGGGCATCTATAGTTCCGAAAGAATTCACCTGAACATCAGTCGAGGTGAACGAAACCGATGGGAAGCGCGCAAAGTAATTGCCATCGCTGCTAACTTCGATATGGGCCAGCTCCAAAAAATCATCAGAAAAACTATTTTCAAAAACAGCAAAGTCAGGACCATCGCCATCACGCAGTGGTGGATCAAAAAAATAGGTCGCGCTTCCACCATCGCCGAGGCTAACGGGAAACAAATCGGCTTTGCCCAGCGCAAAGGCATCATCACCAAAAGAAGCCAATCCCAAATCGGGTTCTCCAATTTTTACCCACCCACGGTGGATGACCACTGAGTCGCCCCAAGCAATAAAAACAGAACTGTCTGCATGAATCGCCTCAGAGCCAGACTGTCCTGCTGGTGGCGCAAACTGTGCCACCAGCTGTTCGTTGATCAAAAAAACAAACCCTATTGCTAGAGGAAGAAAGAAAATATTTTTCATAACTCCTTGATCTAAAGCTTAATCATTTTTGATTGAGCCATAACTTTTCCGTTTCCGGCCACCAACCGCAGGAGATATAAACCCGAGGGAAGTTCACCCACGTTCAGTTGTTGGCTCAGTGTACCTTTGAGCTGATGGCTTAGAACCAAAAGCCCGTTGCTACCAACCATCTCTAAACGAACAGCGTCAATTTCAACAGGTAGGCGTAGGTTCAAAACATCCTTCACAGGATGAGGAGAGAAGGTAATGTGCGGTAATAAATCTTTATTCAAACCCGTGTAATAGCCGTACTCCAAAGCCAAAGCCTCGGTTGAAATGCCCGCTTCAAAAGTTCCGGTTGCATTACCGTTTAAATCATAAATAAATCCGGCTCCCATGGAAAAATAATCTGTTGTTGAGGCATAAAGCTTTTCGCCAATCGGGTCTAAAACAACATCGCCAAAACTGATGTAAGAAGCCGAACCGGGATCGGGAACAAGTGCCGGATTTTCAACTTCAAAGTTTGACAGGTTGATGGTTCCCAAAGCATTATTCAATTGAACATAAAGCAAATCATCGTGAATTCCAATACCTTTGCCAACATTGAGCGCCAGCGGATACTGTTGCAAGGTCTTATCCAACGGGTTGAAAAGCATAATCATTCCGCTGGTGCTACCCCAGGCCGAACGCTGAACCGTAAGCACTTTGTTTTGATATAAAAATAAATCGTGAATGCCAACACCCGCTGTAGAAAAATCTACCTCTTCAACAAAAGCACCATCGGAGGCATTGAGAATTGCCATTTTTCCCTCGGTGCTGGTCCAATCGCCCGGAACTGCAACATAAACTTGATTTTCAACCCTCAACATTCCGGCTGCTTCACCCGTAATTTGGGTAACTACCGATTGCAATTCTAAAGTGTGCTTGTTGAAAACCTTTACAAAATTGGAAGTTTCAGGGTACTGAATGGAAACGAACAATAAGTCGTTCACCACCAGCAAATACCGCACACCAGAAACAGCAGTTGACGCTTTCTTTTCAAAGGTTGCGGCATCAAACAAAACGATGGAATCAGTTGCTGAAACATAAATCCCAACACTGTCAACCAAGACATCTTGAATGGCTTGCGTTTTTATTTCTCCGATAAATGTGCTGGTCTGGCTGGTCGGAGAATAAGCCGACACAGTTACAAAATCATTGGGATTTGAAAAAGCCCCACCTGAACCTACGATCAATCGGCTCAGCGTTTTTTGTGAAAAACCTTCCGTCGCAAAAGCAAGCAACATAAAGAAAAAAACAAATTTAAAACGACGTAAAAAGAACATAAAAAAAGGTTTTAAGGTTAAAAATCAATGTGTTTCACCTCAAAACTCCAGGAAAATTGTCGAAAGTTTTTACGATTCGACAAGCTTTTATCCCGAAAGCTTTGTACAAAAATGATTTGGCAGGTCTTCTGACTTACTCCCCTTCCGAAGCCTTCCCATGTCGCGATACAGACAAAGTGGCGTTGATTTCCGGAGGTTTTACACGGAGTTTACAGCAGCGGGTACTGTTCGGGATTTTCACCCGATTCC
>JAEWWJ010000122.1 GCA_023396415.1 Bacteroidota bacterium | reverse complement strand
AGTTTTGTGGTAAAAACAAAACTACAAAAAGAGTCCGGAAGATTTAACTATCTTCCGACTCTTATTTTTTATCGGACAACAATGATTTCAAATCAATCTTGCTGTTGAAATACTTACAAATATTGCCATTGTAGCAAAGCAATGTGACTTCGATTTTCGTCAAACCAATCGCGCGTACGCCCAAAAAAAAGAGGCCTTTTGGCCTCTTTTTTTGTTTTGTGTTTGAAAATTATTGGTTAGTCAACAATCATTTTCTTGGTCACTTTTCCCATTTCCGATTGAATGGTGTAGAAATAAACACCACTCTTTAATTGATCGGCTGAGATGCGCAAAGGATGAACACCTTGATCCAAAACGCCAAAGTTTTTACCCATCACTTTTTGTCCGGTGAGGTTATACACTTCTAAGGTGAGCGTCGTTTTTTTGGCTAAGGTAACATTGATGGTAGTTTCGTTTTTGAAAGGGTTGGGTTGATTTTGACTTACCATGGCCATTTCAGAGGGAACGTTTTCATTCAGATCGGTAATGGTGTAGGTTTTTTTAAAATCACTGATGTAATAAAACTGCACGGGCTGACCGGGATCGTTGGCAGCACCAAGCTTTTGGTACACCCAAGGAATAGTACATTCGACCGAATTGGCTGCAACAGGTTGAATAAATACATTGTAAGGCATGGTTGCCCAGTTGGCGGTCCACATGGCAGGGCTGAACACGGTAACATTTTCAATTTCGCTGTGGGTTCCGTTGGCTCCGGCATAAGGAACAAAGTCTCTAAAATAAATGTCGGGGCGGTTGTTGTCGGCTGCATCTGGAATATCGCTATCCAACCAAGAGAAGAACAAGACGGTGCCGTCGGGAGTTGATGAAATCTGACCACGACTATAGTGATTTCCTGTGCTTGTGCCTACAACAAACTCAGCTTTGTACTGCATAATGTCGGCCAATTTATAGGATTGCCAGGTGATTCCACCATCGTTGGACCAAATATGGAAAATACCAACAAAACCTTGTCCAACATTAATTGTTCCGGCTTCTAAATCGGCAAGCAAAATGTTGCCAATAAGGTGAGGGTTTCCCCAAGCATCCACCATCAAATCATGATAATAGCCCATATAATAAGCAATAGCATCGCGGCTTGGCACTGGATCCGGATCAAAATAAGCTGCGAGAGCATCATCGCTAAGAAACTCTTGAACTGCAGTAAGACCGCCCGGACCTCCGAGTTGAACCTGAATGGGGTTTTCTGACCATGTTTCGCCACCATCAGTGGTTTTAAAAAGAACTGGATGGTAGGAGGTAAAAGGAAGTGTTTCGGGCAAGTTGGTAAGAAGACTCATGTATCCCGTCATCCCATCAGGGCTAAAGGCAATCTCAACATCGTTGATACCGTCATCGGGGTTGACATCAAAAGCCCACTCTTGCACATTATAATCAAAATTGCCTTGGTTTTCATCCCAAGTGCCTCTCGCAACATTCAACAAACCTATGTAAGTGGAAGTTGTTCCATCCCAAGATCTTTGTTCATCAACAAACCAAGCCTCACCTTTACTGGTGATGGTGTAGGTTGAAGGCAAAAACCATTTGGTTGATCCGCTTGAGTTGAACGAACTTTGAGCGCCGGTGGCATCAGGGGCAAAACCTTTGGCACCGTATCCAATGCCTCCCCATGAGTTGGCAACACCAAGACTTCCATCCAATAATGGAGCCATAAAAGTTTGATAGGCATTGAGCGGATTGGTATTACCTTCAGGATTGTAAATACCACCGAAAGGATAGCGGGCATTGAAAAATCCGGCAACAGTGGGATCATAATCAACTTGGTTTAACTGCCATGTCAATCCTCTGTCGAAAGAAACATCATGGCCAACATAGTTTCCGCTCGGGGTTTGTAGACGATGGGTAAAGCTAATGGTATTCAAACTGTTGTTCACTGCGATATTCGCGGTGCGCGAATCTACAAAAAAACCAAAAGCATTGGCCGAAGTGCCGATAGGCAAAACGGAGACAAAATTGGCATCCTTTTTTGGGATAAAAGGTTCAATTTGAGCGGGCGTAACAGCTTGCTGCAATGGTGCCTCACCAACAAACAACTCGTTTTGAGGTGCTTTTGCAGGATCCGATTTGCGTTCATACTTCGCGTTTTGACTGAACAAGGCAGTGGATAAAACAGCGCATGAAACGAAAAGTAAAGTTTTTTTCATGTGAATGTGGATTTGAATTATCAACCAAAATTATGAATTAACCGAATGGAATAATCAAATTTGAATTATTTTTTTGCTGCTAAAAAACAAGCAACTACACCATATGCCATAGATGACATCATCAACCCCCTAAAGTAGCTGTTTTAAGCCGCTTATAAAAAGATTATAGGCTTTAGATCATCATTACAGCAGCACCACACAAAAGTAGCAAGACGCCATCAAAAGCATAACAAATCATTTTATCTTTTAAAAGCGTTTTTGGAGTTTCATTGCTTTACGTTGAAAAATACCTATTTTTGTAAGCGAATTTTTTTCGATTAAATATTAACTTAAATCTACAAATGATGAAAAAAGCTCTACTTTTAGGACTTGTTCTTGGTTTTGGATCGTTGGTTGTTGCACAAAGCACCGTGACTTTGAAACCAAACCAACGCCAGCACAAAGCCATTGAAAAAATGAAAATTGGTATCGAGCCTGTAAAGGCTTCCACTGTTGTGTCATCGCAACAGCTTGATGTTCCTGCGTTTCTACCTACACACAAGAACACCAATATTGTGAATATCATTGACCTCGGTTCATCGGCCAACGCATACAGTTATGGTTATGGTGGCGGACAAAAAGCCATTGTACATGCCGAACCCGAATTGAACGTTGTTACCAACTTTCACCGTATGGGTGGTGTACAAGATCCGGGTGGTTATTCAGGCGACTTAGGTTACGATATTTCTACTGATGGTGGTCTAACTTGGACTAAGATGGTTGAAATCTACGTGGCCGAAAACAATGCCGGCGGCTCTTATTTTACCGATGCCGCACGTTATCCCAACCATGGTATTTACAATCCTCAAGGAAACACTGATCTCAGCAATGCATGGCTGCAATTTTTCGCTCCAAACCTCGATGGATCCAACTCAACAGAAAGCTGGGGTGGTTATAGTTTTGGAACAGTAAACATTGCTGATCCTTCTATCAGAACAAAAAATCTGCAATCATCTACCCCTCCTTACTACCAATACATTCCCGATTCTTATGAAATTACACGTCAGGGAAAAGTTTATGTTGTTGATATTAACCAAGATTGGAGTTCGGGTTCCGTGGTTTATCAAGGCAGTCTTATTTTAAACAAAGGCGTTTTTGATGAAGATTTGAATGATTTCGTTTTCACCCAAGAACTTCTTGATGCTCCTATTGCAGCAGCAACTACACGTCCGTCACACTCTCAAGTTGCTTTCTCCGAAGACGGAATGACTGGCTATATCTCCTTCTTAGGCGACAACGAAACTGTTGACATCATCAGTGGTGCGCCCAGTTACTATCCTGTTATCATGAAAACCACTGATGGGGGCGAAACTTGGTCAGACCCACAAGGCATCCAAATGGGAGGCCCCAATGGTATTCCCGGTATCGTTAACGGCCTTTTAACCGACGAGCAAATCGCGTTGCTTTTTGAAGAACCTCTGCCTGCACGTGATCAAATTTCTTATACAACAGCCTTTGACCAAAATATAGCAGTGGATGCTGATGGAAACCTCCATATCGCTGTTGTTGTGGGTGCCACCGGTTCAAATCCTTATTCGATCTCTTCAGGTGAAAACCTAATGGCTGCCTATGATATCTTTACCACAGATGGTGGAGCTACATGGCATGGCGTAAAATTGGGAAGTATCAGACAATTGCGTGGCACATGGCCGGGCGACTATACCGAGGACAACCGCATCCAAATCACCCTTTCGCCTGATCGTGAAACTGTATTTATCAGCTGGATTGACACTGATCTGGAAGATGTGGCTGATAACACACGTCCAAATATTTTCTCACGCGGTATCCGTACCAACGCATGGGGAACAGCCGACCTCACCTGCGTAGGAACGAATCCTATTCCTACTAACGTTACTTTATTCTCAGCCGGTATGTGGAATGCTACTTTTGCCAGCGTGGCACAAAAAAGCTTGTTTGCCGATGGAAAATACACCATCCCTATGACATATCAACCGGTGGCGGCAGATGTTGATCCCGGTCAACCTGTTGTGTATAAATACATCACCAATTTCTTCTTTACCGATGCCGATTTCTGTGTAGTTGGAAACCAAGAAATGCCTGCCGCTAAAGGTTTGGAAGTTGGACAAAACTTCCCTAACCCGGTGGTTGATGGCAGCACCAACATTCGTGTGAGCCTTACCAAAGGTAGCACCATTGATGTTGCAGTGTACACCCTGACAGGTCAAAAAGTAATGCAGTCAAGCCAAGGCTACCGTCCAGCCGGACAACATAACCTTTCTTTAAACATTGCCGACCTCAACACCGGTGTCTATTTTTACACGGTTGAAGCCGATGGCGTTAAAGTTACCAAACGTATGATTGTTAAGTAGTTCATCTATTTTATCAGACACTTCTTTAAGAGAGGCTGCTCAAAAAGCAGCCTCTTTTTATTTTTTAATCAATTCAATTTTTCTTCATTACAAAAAAGCCTAAATGTTATTGTACATTTAAACGAACAGTTTACGAGAAAGTGTTTAGTGTTGGTGTCATACAAGATAATCTGTAGGTTAACGCATCATCGTTAAAAAGAAAACGAATCAACCCATCATCATCAGGTCCATTTTTATACCAAAGTTGCTTTCATATAAAAAAACACCTACTTTTGTAAGCGATTTTCATTTTTAAAAATTAATTTACATTAACTTAATCAACAAATCATGAGAAAATTTCTACTCTTTTCAATTGTTTTATCCCTTGCAGTCGGTGTTCAGGCGCAAAGCGGATATAAAAAACTCAGCCATCCCGATGTGAACAAATCTGTTAAAACATCGGTGAGAAACCTCAATGAAGCTCCTGTTGCTGAAATGTCGTTTACACCATCAACAGCTATTGTTAGTGCAGTCACCAACAAAAGTACAAATGGCGTTACTGATGCCGTTGTGATGACCACACAGTACGACCTTCAAACCAACGCTTCTTTGTCCAACCGCTTGGTAGCATTTCCTGACGGAACCGTTGTCGCAACAGCTACATGGGGCAATTCAACCCCACCAAGTTTCCCCGATCGTGGAACCGGTTACAACTATTACAATGGAAGCAGCTGGATGGCTCAACCCACAGCACGTGTAGAGCCTTTCCGTTCAGGATGGCCCTCCATAGCACCTTTGGGAGCCAATGGCGAATTATTAGTTTCGCATGGTGGAACCCCAATGGGCATCAATGCATATAGCCGCGAAACCAAAGGTGCCGGCGATTGGACGGCTCATGGAGTGATTTCAGGCGCACCTTATGATCTCACTTGGCCCAGAACAGCTACTTCAGGTGAAGACCATAATGTTATTCATGTGATTGCCGGTTATCAAGATGCTGCCAACACAGCCCATAATGAAGTGTTTTACAACCGCTCCGAAGATGGTGGCCAAAATTGGCAAGGTTGGGCTCATCCCCCTGAAGTTGACCTCGGATATTACAATTACAACATCTCTGCTGATGATTATACCATGGCTGCAAATGGAAACACTGTCGCAATACTTTTTGCGTCTTCATGGTTTGACCTGTTTTTTATTAAATCATCAGATAATGGTGCCAACTGGACCAAAACAGTTATTTGGGAAAATCCTTACCCATCATTTGACTTTAACACAACCATTACCACCGATACCCTATGGACATGCGACAATTCGGCCAACATCACTGTTGACAACAACGGTATGGTGCATGTTGTTTGGGCTACTTCACGTGTAATGCACACAGAAGTTGGAACATCTTATACCTATTTCCCCTTTACTGATGGTATTGGCTATTGGAACGAATCAATGGGTCCAATCCCCACCAACCCTGCCAATGATCACAAAACCTTAGATCCAGAATATTTGGAAACCTTAGGAAAAGGAATGGTTGCTGGATATGTGCCGGACATCAACAACAACGGAATTCTCGACATTGAAGCATCCGGAGTATTGGCCTATAGAACATTAGGTCTTTCAACCCATCCGTCAATTGCTGTTGATAACAATGGTAGCATTGCTATTTTCTACTCCACCATGGACGAAACCAGAATGATTGAAGAACTAAATTACAGAAGCTTGTATGCTACCTATAAAGATGGTATTTTCGGTACTTGGTATTACGTAACTGAAAACGTTTCAGGTGGAATTTTCCATTTGTTTGAAGAAGTTTATTCTGTAACATGTGCGCCAAAAGGCTATGATGGAACTTTCTATGCCATGTATTCGGCAGACAACCTCGTTGGCCTTGCATTGGATGATGACCATGCTTACCAAGACAACAAAATTTATGTTGCTAAAGTTACTCCTGTTGTCATTGGCGTAAATGAGCAAATCAACCCTGTTTCAGAGCTTTCATCGGTATATCCAAATCCCGTTTCCGATAAAATGAATATTGATCTTAACTTGAGCAAAGCACCAAAAACTGCTAAAGTTGAGGTACATACAATCACCGGACAACGTGTTTATACCGAAAACTTGAACAACCTTTCAACAGGATTCAACCCAGTAAGTATCAACACAAGCACCTTCAATACCGGGGTTTATTTCTTTACCCTTACCATTGACGGTTACAAAGAAACCAGAAAATTTGTAGTGAACTAAATCACTTCACAACGTAATCTGAAAAACGTCCCGGTAGCCCCGGGACGTTTTTTTTTTGCACACTCAATTTGTAAAGATTTCTCAATGTATTGTCAATAGCATTCACTTAGAAGCATTGAAGGGCTATTGCATTTTTAAAGCCAATGCAAATGAATACATTAAAAGATTTCTCTTCATAGAATCAATGCGGCAGGTTTTGAGGGAAAAATCTCCTTGGCAGAAGTGTCAATAGAAATCTATTGTTGTGCTCAGCTCGCTGTTCAAGGAGATTCCTCACTGCGTTCGGAATGACTTGTTGGAAGAGTGTAACAGTGAACGGCAGTGGGGTTCTTGGGTTGAAAAGGGTTTGTAATTACGTCGGCAATTGGTTTTTTCCACTATTTATCAATCCGTTTTCTAACAAATTTACTATGTGAAACCCTGTGCCTCCTTTGCGTAACTCTTTTTATTAGCCATTTCATAAAGAGACAAAAAGAAGTCGAAGAAAATTATTTCTTATGTAAAATGAACTATTTAAATTATAAATTATTAGCAGATTAAGTGCAGAAAGTCAGTTAATATTTTGGCGATGTAGCTGCAAACTAAACCAAGGAGCGGCCAACTTTATAGCCTGACAATGTCAATTACAAAACATCACGCAATTGATTTAATAATAAATTAACTTTGGCCAAAAATTTACACATGGCAATAACAGTGCGCGAAGTGCAGGGGAAAGCCGATTTAACGACTTTTATCTTCCTCCCCGAAAAGATACACCACCAACAACCCAACTGGGTTCATCCCTTGTACTACGATGATCGTGTGTTTTTTGATCCGAAAAAAAACAATTCATTTGAAACTTCGGAGGCTATCCTGTGTCTTGCCTACGATGGAAAAAAGCCTGTCGGAAGGGTAATGGGCATCATCAATTTGCGTTATAACGCCCTTCACAACGAAAAAAAAGCACGGTTTTGCTTTCTAGAATGTTATGAAGATTTAGCTATTGCCCAAGCCCTGATCGGCTATGTGGAGCGGTGGGCAAAAGCGAAAAATATGGAAATTTTGGTCGGACCGCTCGGCTTCTCTGATAAAGAACCACAAGGCGCAATGGTGGAAGGTTTTAACGAAAAAGTTGTTATCGCTACCCCCTATAACTTTCCCTATATCCCTCAATTTCTTGAGGCAATGGGTTTTTCAAAAGAAGTAGATTTGGTATCCTACCTGATGCCTGTTAACGATCAACAGCCCGAAGCCATTGATAAGGTCTATACGCGAGCTCTTGCCAATCATAACTTTAAGTTGTTGCGCTTTACCTCCAGAAAATCACTTAAACCTTGGGTGGTACCTATTTTTAGACTTATCAATGAAGCGTATAAAAACATTTATGGTTTTATTCCTCTTGACGAGAAGGAGATGCACGCCTTCGCCAACCGGTATCTTCCCATTCTTGACTACCGCTTTGTGAAAGTGATCATTGATCAAAACCAAGAAGTTGTGGCTTTTGTGATCAGCATGCCCGAAATCAGTGATGGTATTCGTGCTGCCAGAGGCAGGTTGTTTCCTTTTGGCTGGGTAAAAATCTTGCGTGCAGGAAAAAAAACCAAGTTGCTCACCCTGCTTTTGGGAGGGATTTCACGTCAGCATCGCGGAAAAGGATTGGATACCATCTTGTCAAAAACACTTTTCGATCAAGCGCGTGAAGCCGGATTATTAAACGTGGACAGCCATTTGATTCTCGAAAGTAACCGTTTGATGCGCGCTGAATGTGAACGCCATAACGGAGTTTTACACAAGAGATTTCGGGTGTATAGGAAAACATTGTAAGTGCTTTTTGTTCATCTTGCGCTAAGGGATGTTAAGCAATATTGTGGGAAATTACGCCGAGCGTCGCGTTTTAAAAAATGACTGTTTTGAATCTGGCAACGTAGTTACAAACTACTCCGAACCGGTGCTTCTGAGTAAACGTTAACACTTTTACGCCAAAAAAACAAAAACACCTAACCTATGCTTTAGGATTGGTGTTTTTGTAGCGAATCATTATGGCGGAAACTTATTTGGTCATCCGTCTATTCAACAACAAATTTCGACTGATAGCTTTGCCTTCCTGCTTGGGCTTTCAAATAATAGATTCCTGCGGACAGACGACGGATGTTGATGTCGTTTTGTGCATTGAAATCTTTCATTTCTATCATTAATTTTCCTGAGGCATTGTAAATCTGAACCGATTCGAACTCATTAACCCCCATTTGTTGCAACCTGATAGCGTTTCGGGCAGGATTTGGTATCACACTTAAATTATTACTATTCAACATATTATCACTAACACCAACAGTTGTACTGATTTCAATATCGGTAAGGTACATCGGATTGCCGTATCCGCTATAACTTTCAAATGCCAGCAAAACATCTGATTTTCCAGCCCAAGCACTCAAATCGAGTTGGATGCAAGGTGCTCCCCAACCGGCTCCACACCAGTCTTCGCGTATCTGAGGAACAAAGCTGTCTGTCATGGGATGTGTTCCAAAATTCCCACTACCATTTTCAGCATCGGCAAACAATCGTGTCCACGACGAACCACAGTCGTCGGAAATCAACACGATCAATGAATCACTTATTTGTGGGATGCGACGGGCATGAGCATGTTTAAAACCTAACATCATATTGGAGAAATCACGCAAATCTAAAGGGGAAGAAACCAAACGGTCGCGTTGGCCGATGGCAAAATAGTTGATAAAATCGAGTTTGGCCGCCACTTGTGTTTCAGTTAATCCATTCACATCAGCAATCTCCCACGTTTTTTGGTTGTCGGGATTGGTTACCGTCCAATTGTTTGCAGCAAAGCCATTCACATCAAAACGTTCCACCAAAGGCACTTGCATTCCGCCTGCGCGAACAAAATCGAACTTGGTGGCTTGGGCATTGCCATTGAGGTTAGTGGCTGTCAGGGTAACGGAATAAGTATTTGCCTCATCGAAAACCACTTCGGGATTTTGTGAAAAAGCATCCGTTCCATTCACAAAAGTTACGGTAGAAGGCGTAAACACCCACTCCCACTGGTGGGGCATATAGAGGGTTTGATCGGTAAAAGTCACTGTTTCACCGGTGCAAACAATTGATTTATTGGTCAAAAATTCAACACTCGGCAACAAAGTTGCACTTACTGTAATATAATCTTCCATGAGATAGGTATGGCTGCCAAAATCGTTGGTAACCGTCAAGCTCACATCGAAGCTTCCGGCATTGCTGTAAGTGATACCTGTTGGGTTTTGAAGCGACGAACCAGCAGGTGTTCCACCCTCAAAGGACCATTGCCAGCTTTGCGGCACGCCGATTGAAAGGTCGGTGAACTGAATGTTTTCACCCAAAGGGATAAGTGTTTCGTTGGCTACAAAGTTAGCCTGAGGCGCAAAAGGTATGCGAAGATAAGCCCACCAAGTTCCCCAGCGATCGCCACCCGAAGGCAATTCAGCATATTGTTGAATCACCCAAAAGTCAACGCTGTTCACAGGGTCGAGCATGGTAGCGGTGTAATCGCCCCAGCGGTTTCGTCCGCCTCCAAAAGTTTTGTAGTAAGGCGCAAGTCCGTCTTTATATTGATAAGGCATTCTAATGGTGTTGGGCGCATCATTTGCGGCACGGTAAGAATAACCGGCAGCAGCATATTGGTTGGCTGAAAAGATACCGTGACCGATAATCATATCCTCAAATTGGTTTACGGCGATGGTAGCAAAAGCATACGACATCACATTGGTAGGATCGTCCACCCTACCCCGCTGAATAATAGAACCTTCAGGGGTGATGTTCCACCATTGCACTGCAGTACGTTGTGGATTGTTGGCAGGAAGGAAAATATGATGCACTGCCCAAATTTTTCCGTTGCGAAAAATGACATTCTCAATACGATGGTCCACAGAATTGATACGCTCGTTGCTTCCCAGTTGAGGTAAAAAGTCGCCGCTACCATCACTGCTTCCTGCCCAGGTTTGATTGGTTCCAATTTGACCAACAAGGCTAAACTGCGGATCATCAACCGCTCCCGAGACTTTGAAAAGAGTGATGTATCCATTTCCACCTTGGTTTCCATTGGCTGCTGAAACGAGATAAACATTGGGTTCATCTACATCGTAGGTAGTGGCTGGAACAAGAGTAAAACCTTGTGTGGTAGTAAAGCGGGTGTACGATGGGTCGGGCTGTCCGGCGTACATGCTTTGTTTGTCAAAAGTGAAAACAGTTCTATAGAAGGCATTTCCAAACATATTGCCTGAAATCACCACCCACTTATCATTGAAGCCCATGCTGGGATAATCGAACCAAACCTGATTTGCGTTATCGGTAATGAAAGAGTATAGAAACCAGTCGCCCATTGGATCGGAGTTGGCAGAAACACCGATATAAAGCCGCGAATTTCCGGGTTCGCTGCCGGCACAAGTTGAAAACAACCACCGGTCTTCTTGAAAATCATACACAATTTTAGGATCAAAAGTGCCGCTTCCCGGCAAACTGGTCCAAAAAGCACCTAGCGAAATGGTTGTTAAAGGTGTTCCGTCCCTATCTTGAATTCGCACTTCGGTGTTGAGCGTAACCATCAAATGGTTGGGACCCGGTGCTCCGTTCACATCCGGCGGGATGGAGTTTCCTGAATCGTAAAGGGCATCGAAAGTAGTGTCGGGAAGGGGCGAAATCAGCTGTAACATGTTTTGGGTTGCAGATTCAACAACATCAATATCAGTTATATCATTGGGATCAACCACAAAAGACGGGGTATAGCGTTCGGGATTTGGCTTTTTAAAATTTTCGGAGTGAAGCGCACGGAAACTGCTATCGTTTGAAATAATGGCACTCATACTCATTTTTGAAAAGGCCTCCGCCTTCCCTTTCTGAACCGATTGGCCATGAAGGGTTCCGCCTGTGGTGGTTGCTAAAAAGAAGGCGGTAACCCAGATAAAGTGGTATATAATTTTCATGTTTAGGTTTTTAGTGAAATACAAAAATAGCATAACTTCAATACAAGGTGCGAGATATGACTTCAAAAAGAACGAATCATTCGTTTTTTGTGAGGCAATTACTCAAGCCACTAGGATAATAAACAACAAAAAAATGTTTCAAATGATCATGGTATGATCAAAAAATGACTGGTCTATTTTTAAATTGAGCTTGCCCGAAAATGCCAATTTCTTCGTTATGCTTGTGCTGAAAACAAACATTTACCAAAGTAAACTTATTGTGATTCAGCACATCGCATGCCTCAAACTTGACATTTTCTGACTAAGCACCGTAAAAATTAAGCGTTTTCTTTCTGGCACTAAATAGAAAGAGCACAACTGACAGGACAGGGCTTCCTATTTCTTATGCTCTTTCATTTTAACCGGTTTTAAGCTGTTAGCACAACTGAAGGAAAAAATCTCCTGATCGCATCGCTACCAACAGTTTGAGAAACGCAATAAACAAACTCATTCGTTGCTACTATATCACGATTAGTTTTCTCAACTGACCCGGTTGGCCTTCAATGCTGATTTGATATACTCCGGCCGGTAGTCTTTCTAAAGCAATATCCATTTGGTGACTTGTGATGGTGATCTTTTTCACCAACTTGCCATGCACATCGGCAAAGAGCAATGACTTACCTAATAGATTGTTGGATATCAACAATTTCACCTGACCATGAGCCGGATTGGGGTACAAGGCGAAGGTGTTTTCAAGGCTTACATTTTCCTCTAATTCGGTATAAGGCGAAAGCATTACATCATTGATATAAAGGTTATTACCATACTGATTGTAGGTTTCAAAACGGATTTTAATCCCGCTCATTCCGGCAAAAATACCTAAATTAATTTCGGGACATGAAGCACCATAATCACCGGCGAAACACCAATCTTCATCACTTTGTGGAACAAAAGAGGCCAGGGTAGGCAATGATGTTTCAAAAATACCTTCGCCATTTGGCCCATTGGCATACACCCTTTGCCAGGTTTCGCCACAATCGGTAGAAACACCTACGATGAGCGAATCCATTTGGAAGTAGCGCTGTGCATAAGCATATTTAAAAGTCAAGCCAACGGGTTGCATCCCACTAAAATCGAGTGGAGGACTCACCAAATAATCCCTTTGTTGAAAATTGGTGTAAGAGAAAAATTCCATCACTGCGGCCTTGTTTCCATCGGGAAGCGTGGTTAAAGTCCAGCTGCGGCCATCATCGGGGTTGACAACCGACCATCCGGCATCAACAAAAGAAGGCGTTTCAAAATTTTCGACAAACGGAATTGTTAAACCACCTACATGAATCATATCGCTCATTAATAAGGTGTTAGTGCCCGTTTCGTTGGCAGCAGTGAGCAGCACATGGTAAGGCACATTTTCATTGAATTGCACCACAGGGTTTTGTGAGTTGTTGGTGGTATTTTCAAGAAAAGATACTGAGTTCGGTATAAATTCCCACTCCCAAAGGTTGGGACAATTGCCGGTTTGGTCAGTGAAACGAACGATCATTCCTGCACATCCCACGGTAGCTGAGGCACTGAAACCAACTTCCGGCACAGCGGCAGGACCAACGGTGATGCAGTCTTCACAAACAAAAGTGTCGGAACCTAAGGAGTTGGTTACCGTTAGGGTTACGTCAAAAACGCCCTCGTAGGCATAAACAATTCCCTGAGGATTTTGTTGGCTGCTCGTTGAAGGTTCGCCACCGGAAAAAGTCCATTCCCAAGAAAAAGGTGTTCCAATGGTTTGGTCAGTGAAATTTACATCGCAGCCGGCAGAAACGTTACTCACCGAAGGAGAGATACCGGCGGTTAATGAACCAATAAAAGGTGAAGCCGACCACAACCCCCTACCGTATGTTCCAACTCTGATGAGATCGTTTTGTGGACTTTCGGCATCGTAATAAATTTCTACCTCGGTGGCATTCACACTTGCAGGAAGCCCTTCGTTGTATAAATACCACTGATCCATAGAGGCTTCCTTATAGAAAACCCCAACGTCCGTTCCAATGTACAAACCCTCTTGGCTGTTCTTATAGTAAGCGATGCTGTTGATTTGGATGCTGGAGAGATTGAGACTAATGTCAGTCCAAGTTAGTCCTTTGTCTTGCGACTTAAAAATTTGATTTTGCTGGGCAATATACACTACTTCTTCATTTGTTGGATGTGTTTCGATGGCGGTAATGTTGGCGTTTGTAGGCAATGCGTTTGTGCGCACGGCCCATTCCACTGTGGCATCTTTGGCATTTTCGGTGAAGTAAAACTTCTTCCCGCTCGACGCATACAAAATATTGGTGTTGGCTTTGGATTGCGCCAATTGATCCATGTTGCTGTTGTTCATGGTGCTAATTTTTTGCCATTGCACACTGTTGGTGTTGCCGGCTTTGATGTTGGTGCTACGCCAAATATTTTTGTAACCAATAAACATCACGTTGCCATCGATGTGGTCAATCAGAAAAGGCGTAACCCATCCCCCACCTTCGGTGATGCCGTTGCTGCCTTCGCCTGCGATGGTTCCTTGATAGTTGTTGTTGAAGTTACGGCTGATTTCGCCATAATATAAGGTGGAGTAACTGTAGCGCTCATCGGCAGGATCATAGGCACATTCCATGCCATCGCCGCCGCCCACTGCCACCCATGTGGTATTGTTCACCACAGAACTGCCATTGTCCTGATAGCCATTGATGACATAATTGGTTTTTGTTTTGCTTTGTCCGATCTTGTACGCTTGACTGATTACCAATCCATTGGAAAGCTCTGTCCAATTGACGCCACCATTTGCGGTGAAATAAATTCCACCATCATTGCCCACATAAAGTTGGTTGTTGATGGGCGAATATTCAAGTATATGCAAATCGGCGTGAACAGATTGTACGCCGCAGCCACCGTACCAATGCGAACGGATGTTCCAAGAAGTGCCACCATCCGTTGATTTAAAGCAGTTAACACCACCGGCATAGATGACATCGGCGTTGGTAGGCTCAACAGCAATATCAAGGTCGTACCAAGCTTGACCGCCACTTCCACCATTGCAGTCCCATGACATAATATTTGGACTGTTTGACTTCAGGACGAAAGAAAGACCGGCGTCGGTGGAGCGATAAAGTCCTTTAAATGCATCAGAAGTCGTGATGAGGCAATAAACCACGTCAGGAGCCGCAGGAGAAACCCCAATCACTGTTCTCGAGCCCCCCGGCAGTCCGTTGTTGACCAGCGCAAAAGAAACGCCATTGTCATCCGACCGATAAAAATTTCCTCCCTGCGCTGCATACACGATATTGCTATTGGTAGGGTGCAACACCACTTCTTTGAAGTTTCCGTTTCTGGATAGCGCCCAAGTCTCTCCACCATTGATGGTTCTATATACCCCACTACTTGCAGCCACCAGTATCACTTGCGGGTCAAGGGGATCTTGCACCATGCGCCCTACAATACTGCTGCCCATGCCATTGTTCCATTGTTCCCAGTTCTGACCTCCGTCGGTGCTTCTCCAAACACCCAAACCGGGCGCATCGCCGGCATCTCTATCGCCGGTTCCAATTAAAATATGGTTGGGATTGCTGTAATCAACCAAAATGGCTGACACACCCAAAGTGGGCAAATGATCGGTCAAAACTTGCCATGTTGTGCCATGGTTGTAGGACACCCATAATCCACCGGCGGGTGCGCCAACATATAGAATATCAGGGTTTACAGGATCAAAGGCGATGGCATTTACCCTTCCAAGACCGCGATAACCGTTGTTTCCCGAAGGCACGTCAAAAGGGCCCATTTGAACCCATTCGCTGCCTCTGTTTTTGATGACAGCACCTGATTCAACGATCTTATTGTATGCATTCAAGGCCATGTCATAATCGGGTTTTTGACCCTCGGGACTTACCCGTTGTCTCATCATATACTCCCAGCGTTTAAAAGGCTTGTAGCCACTTCCGCGGGTTATTTCGCGGCCTTCCCAATAGGTTTCAAAGGCCCTTTGGGTTTCAAAAAAATTGGCATCTTGCTGCTGCATCATTTCAATCCAGTATGGGAAATTGGCAGTGTCGGCCTGTTGGGCTTTGAGGCCGCTCATAGAAACGATAGGAGCCAAAGCAAAAATCAAAACATAAAACAAAAGAAGTTGAAGCCTGCTCATAAGGTGTGTGTTTAGGGTTTTTATATTTCAAAAGTCGTTAAACATTTTTATCACAAACAGTAAGTAAAGTTTGGTGTATCAGATTTAAAGTTTTCGGCAAAATAAAAAAATATTGGGGACATTGAGGAGCTTAAAATAGGCATTGCAAATTAGAAAAGCTATTTCTGAGATAAGATTTTTACCTTTGGCAGCTGATAGTCTTATTATCAAACACAGTAAAAACACATTAAGGTATTAAATAGCAAATAGTTAACACAGATAACATGACGCAAACCCTCAATACTGTCATCACAGGAACGGGCAGTTTTATCCCGTCGAAAGTGATAAGCAATGCCGAATTTGAACAACAAGCCTATTTTGAAAAAGATCAAAGTTTGGTTGAAAGTCCGGGCGAAGAAATCTCACGAAAATTTAGAGAAATTACCGGCATTTATGAACGACGTTGGGCTGACAATAACATCAACAATTCGGATATGGCTTCGTTAGCAGCCCATGCCGCTGTTGCCGATGCCGGAATTGACCCTGAAACCATTGACCAGATTATTGTCGCCAATAACTTTGGCAACGTAAAGTTTGGCAACCACCAAACCGATATGCTGCCCAGCATTGCCTCACGCGTAAAAAATGCTTTGGGAATTAAAAATCCATCCTGCATCCCCTACGACATTATTTTTGGTTGTCCGGGATGGGTGCAAGGCGTTATTCAAGCCCATTCTTACATCCAATCAGGCATGGCCAAAAGATGCTTAGTCATTGGCAGCGAAACCCTCTCACGAGTGGTTGATAAATACGATCGCGATACAATGATCTTCAGTGATGGCGCCGGTGCCACCGTTGTAGAAGGCATTATGGAAGATGAAAAAAGAGGATTTCTGTCGTATTCGTTTGCCTCACACACCAATGAAGAGGTAGGTTATCTTTATTTCGGCCCCAGTAATGCACCTGATCAGAACACCGACATTAGTTACATGAAAATGTTGGGAAGAAAAATTTACGAGTACTCCCTCACCCAAGTTCCTCTTGCCATGAAATTGTCATTGGAACGCTCGCAAATACCGATAGAAGATTTGAAAAAAATCTTGATCCATCAGGCGAACGAAAAAATGGATGAGGCTATCGTTCAGCGCTTTTACAGGCAGTACCATTTGAAAATTGATGTGCAAGAAAAAATGCCCATGAATATTCAAACCTTAGGCAACAGCTCGGTAGCCACCGTTCCAACTTTGTATGATATGATTCTGAAAGGAAAACTCGAAAACCATCACATCAGCCCGGGAGATGTGCTGATGTTTGCCTCTGTAGGTGCGGGAATGAATATCAATTCGTTCGTATATCGCCAGTAATCAGGCAATTTTATCGCTTTGAAACAATAAAAAGTGATAAAAATCATTATGGTTGTGTTTCACTTTTTATTGTTTCATTTAACTCCTCAAAAATGAAAGAGCAAGTTCTAGTTTTGGGCGCTTCTACCAATCCATCACGCTACGCCTTTAAAGCAGTAAAAAAACTTTTGGCTCATGGCCATCATGTTACCGCTGTGGGAAAAGTAGAAACGGAAGATTTTGAGGTCAAGATTACCAATAAAATACCCCATAACATTCATTTTGATACTGTTACATTGTATCTTAACCCGATGAACCAAGAGTCATATCTCGATCAAATCATCGCTTTGAAGCCAAAACGTATCATTTTCAATCCGGGTACTGAGCATAAAAAACTCGAGCAAAGAGCGCTTGAAAATGGTATCAAAGTGGTGACGGATTGCACCTTGGTGATGCTTGATGCCGGTATTTTTTAAATGACCAAAGCCTGTTTTCGCTACTTTTGTCGTGCTGAAACAGCCACTTTTTAGATACATTAGATTGTTTTAAACCGTTGAATACGATGCAGAAAGCCTTTTTTAAAAGCACTTTTCTTTTTTTAACCTTTGTGATGATGGCTGGCACAATCCAAAGTCAAATAGATTGCACCATCAGCAGCCCACAAACAATGCCTGTTTGCAAAGGAAACGCTGTGACCCTTCAAGTTACACCCAATCCCAATTGCGTTTATGAATGGTCATGGATTGGAGCCACAACGCCAACCATTAATTTCACGGCTACTGAAAACCAAAGCATCACCATCAGGATACAAGACACTGTAACGCTCGAAGAGTGTATCAGTCAAGCCTTTGAGGTGATTGTTTTTCCCGAAACCACCATTAGCTTTGAGCAAATGCAGCTGACCTGCACCAATGGCGACAATGACAATGGCAACACCGCGATGGTAAAAGCGGTGGCTACAGGGCAAAGCGGGCCTTACCAGTACAACTGGGATGTACGCCCCATTCAAATAGCACCCGGAAACCCTTCGTTGGCCATCGGGCTAAAGGCACATCTATGGTATTTCATCAACGTAACCGACCAGAACCTATGCATCACCAAGGATTCGATTTATACCCAAGCCTACTCCAATCCTGTAATAGAAATTGAGGCAACTCCCGACACTGCCTTCATCCAAAACCCTTACGTAACTTTTGAGTTTAAAAATCTATCCATTGACACGGTGCAAGTTACAGGTCATTTTTGGGAAATGGGCGACGATACACCGAGGGTGGATCTCTTGAAACCGATGCATGTATTTAACGAAGTGGGCGACTACAAAGTTGGTTTGACAGTGTATAACGATTTTGGTTGCGATACCATTTATTTCAAAGACGTGAAAGTGCTGCCCATCAAGCTGAGCATCCCTAACATTATTACACCCAACGGAGATGGCATCAACGATGTGTTAGTGATTACCGAAGGCACAGCAGAGGACAATAACAACAATAATCCCATGAAATCCATCCAATCCGATGGCGCAATCCGTTCCCTTTCAGCGTATTACAAAAAAACCAATCTGGTTATTTTTAATAGACAAGGCAAGAAGCTTTATGAATCTACCAATTACAACAACGACTGGGGTGGCAGCGGCCTAAGTGATGGTGTCTATTTTTATGTGCTTCAATGTGAAGGCTTTAAAAGCAATGAAGTGTATAAAGGAGCCATCACCATCTTTGGAAGCGGAAATTAAGCCTTTAGAGAGTGTTGCTTTTTTACTATTTTTGTGCCGAGCGACAAGCTTCTGAAAACAAAAAAAATACTTTGAAGTATTTGTTTTCTAATTGTATCTCAACTTATTTATTATCAGCTTATTGCACAATGAAATCTTTGATAAAAATACTTCCTGTTGTTTTGTTTTTTTTAACTGCCTGCAACGGAACAAACAAGAACAATCCAGCGAACCTTGTCAACAACCCAAAATCGGCCACTGAAGCTGCCAACAAAAAAACAGCGGGCATTACCTTCAAGAGTACAGAACATGATTTTGGACGGATGATACAAGGTGAAAAAGTGATTCATGTGTTTCGGTTCACCAACACAGGCGATGCCGACTTAATCCTCAGTCAGGTAAGCGCCAGTTGTGGATGCACGGCGAGCAAATACACCAAAACAGCCATTAAACCGGGCGACGAAGGCACCATCGAAGTTACTTTCGACTCGGGCGGACAACGTGGCATTCAAAACAAAACCATCACCGTGATCAGCAACGGGCAGCCTCAAAACACCATCTTGCGAGTCAAAGGACAGGTTTCAACCCCAGAATCTTATTAATAATCTTATAACATGAACTATTTAAACATTTTATTATTAGCACCCCAAAACGACGAACCATCAGGCGGTTTGATGTCGTATTTACCCTTGGTACTTATCATGGTTGTTTTTTACTTTTTCTTCATCCGCCCACAGATGAAAAAAGCCAAAGAACAACGTAAATTCCGCGAAGCCCTTAAAAAAGGAGACAAAGTGATCACCATTGGCGGCATTCACGGAAAAATTTCGGAGGTAAAAGATACCACCATTCTTCTTGAAATTGAAGGCGGAAACAAATTGATGGTTGAAAAAAGTGCCATTATCTCCGATTCAGCCCAAGTAGGCCTTGCTAAATAAGACAATTTTAAAGGTGGGCCACAACATTGTTGTCCACCTTTTTTTCGTTTCATCCGTTAAGCTGCAACAAAGATGCAATCCCAACAGGACAACAAACAAGCTTTCATTGCTGCTGCACCCAAAAAAAGGCGTCTTTATGCCTTTCTTTTTTTCCTTGCTTTTTCGTCGGCTTTGTGGCTTTTTGTCAAACTTGCCAACACATATACTGTGGCCGAATCGCTCAACATACGCCTCACTGAGCCTCCGTTGGAATACTGGATTTCGAAAGACCAAACCCTGCACCAGGTAAATGTTTCGATCACCTCAACAGGGTACAATTTACTGAAGTTTTACAGTGCCTCCTACCAAAAAAACACCATCGAACTACCGATCACCCAATTGGCCTACCGCAAACAAAACCAAGAAATACTTTATCTTACTACCTCAAGCTTAAAGAGTTACCTTTCGGCTGTTCTCGACTTGCACGATGGTGAATTGGTACTCAACGATGGTGATTTATTTTTTGCCATTGAACCACTACTCACCAAAAATGTTGCTGTTCAGTTGAACTACGACTTACAATTTTGGGATCAATTTGGCATGTATGGCACACCCACCACCCTACCCGATTCGGTATTGGTGTATGCTCCAAAAACGGTACTTGATACCATCAGATTTATTCCAACGCAGGTTGTAACCTCCGATAAACTGCGCGATAACCTCAGCACTTCAACGCAACTTGTTTTCGACCCTTCGTTGGTTCATCTCACCGAAAATACTGTGACCGCCCAATTCAACGTCGAAAAATTTACTGAGGCCACAGTCGAAGTGAAAATCATTAAACCTTCCAAGCCTCGTTTAAAGCTCTTTCCTTCCACTGTTAAGCTCACGGTAGCGGTAGCCACCAAAGATTTTAAAAAATTAACTGAGGATCAGTTTAATGTTACAGTGGATACCAGCGGAATTGCTGAACGTAAGAAGTTCCTAACCATTAAGGTATTGCAACACCCTGACAATATGAAAGTAACACAGATTTTTCCCGATCAGATTGAATATATCCTGCTCAAATGACCTTGAAAGTTGCCATCACCGGAAACATGGGCAGCGGAAAAACTACCGTCTGTAAAATATTTGAACAACTAAAAGTTCCGGTTTTTTATGCCGACAAAGTAGCCAAAAACCTTTATTCCCGTCCGGAAATTCAAGAAAAAATCATCCACCAATTGGGAGAAGATTGTTATCATGCCGATGGCAGTTTAAACACAACATTTTTTTCTCAATTGATCTTTAGCGATGCCTCCGTGTTGCGCTTTGTTGAAAATTTGATTCACCCCAAAGTAGCCAATGAATACCACCATTGGCACCAAGAAAAGCACCAGTTTTTGTTCACACTTTACGAAGCGGCCATCTTGTTTGAAAAAGGAAACCAACAAAAATTCCATAAAATTATCTATGTCGCTGCCCCTCAAGCATTACGCTTAAAGCGCATTGAAGCGCGTGATGGCCTTGATAAAAAAAGCATACTACAGCGCATGGACAAGCAATGGCCCGATGAAAAGAAAATCTCGCTCAGCGATTATGTTATCCACAACGATGGTTTGCACATGTTGATACCGCAGGTATTACACATTCGGGAGAAGCTGAAAAGGGTTTAAGGGATAAAGCACCATACCATTTTTTTGCTTAACGCAACCTACGTTTTTGAAGGGGAAGCATTATACCCAAAACCCCTAAAAGGGTTTGAAACCTGTCAGGGGTTTGGGGTGAACTTCACCAATCAGGATGAAAACCTGCAAAATAAAATAGGATGGTTCAATTCCTCGAAACTAAAAAGTCAATGGTTGAGTGTATCAGTTTTTTAAGTATATCGAGGTCAATGTCCGAAAGTTTATTCACATAAATGCATGATTTGCCCATTTTAAATTTCCCCAAATTGTTGAGTAATTCGTCCTGCCCGGCGCAACCGGAGTAAACGTATAAGGAAATCGCTGCTTTTCGAGGCGAAAAACCAACAAGAAACCAATCGCCTTCTTGTGTGCTTCTCTCAGATTTATAATGGTATTGACCGAATCCGATCATGCTTGGCCCCCACATTTTCGGCTCAAAGCCTGTGGCGTCACCCATCATTTTCAACAATGTAAAAGCATCTTTGCGTTTCTGTTCTGTTTCAGCAAATGAAGCGATAAATTCTTCAACATTTGCATTGGTTTCGGTGGTTTTGTTTTTTGCCATAAGGTCAAAGGAATGTTGTAGAAAAAGTTAATTTCAATCTGCGATAGTTAGTTTCTTTTTAAAGTGCATACTTATTGATGAGCCTGACCATCAGATCGTTTAAAAACTCAACTTGGTACTGACCCACGCTTGGTTCCAAATGGCTGTTTCCGACTCCACTATGGTCGGTAACGAAAACATAGGTTCCGTTGGTGCTGATGGACAGAAACCGCATTAAAAACTCAGTTTCCTTATCAATGCCACTGGCTGTGATGGGGATGATTTTAATTCCTTTTTCACACGCACTTAGAAGAGAAGATTGAAGGTTTGAAATGACCTCACTTTCGTAATGTGGAGGCGCATCTAACACCAAGAACAGCAGCCTTGTTTTTGCTTTTGTGGCCCACTGCAGTTCGTTTACAGCTTTATCCAAAGCGGTATGTACTGCTTCGGGAAAGTCGCCGCCTCCACCAGCACTTTGATTTTTTATGAAATTGGTGGTAAGGTTGATGTCGTTGGTAAAAGGCGAAATCCTGGTTACATAATCATCGCCGGCATCGCGATAAAACACTGATGATGTATTTATTGTGGAGATTGGATTGGCACTTTTTACCCTCCCAATTACATCCAACAGCTCCGTTTTTAAATATTCCAACTCGTCACCCATAGAGCCTGTAGCATCTACCACAAATGCGATTTCAATTTTATTGGCAACGGCGATGGGAGCTATAACCGCCTTATTGATGCCTTCGTTGAAAGGTTTAACGGCAGAAAGCACGTGTGCGCCATTGTTGATGTCAATTTCCAAAGTGGAGAAGTCAACATTTGTGTTGTTTTGAAACAGATCTACCCATAGTTCTGCACGGCCTTTGTTATCGGTTCTTGCATTAAAAATGGTGATTCCTCCTCTTTTCAATTGCACCAAAGCATCCACGCTAAAGCTTGAATCGCTGTCCAAGACTTCAACTGCCACTCTATTGTTGTTAAAAACCGTCCAATACGTCGGCATAGCTTTGTAATCATCCTTAGCGATTAGGGTCTCCCAGAAATTCCAATTGTCAAGGTCGTTCCATTCGCCTGCTGTGATTACGCCGGGTTGACTTTGATTTCCAGAGCCTCCTTGTCCACTTCCCGGCATTTCGCCAAAAGCAGGTGAACTTTCGTCTTTCTTGCTGCAACTTGACAGCAAAAAGAAAAGGATTAAACTCAGATTTAAAATTTTGTTTGTCATTTGGGTTTGAGGTTAGGGTTTTCAGAGAACGTTTGCCATCAGTTTTTAGTACCGATCACTTAGTAAATACGCGTAAAATTACTTCAATTTTGAGATGGCAATCAAAGATGTTACACAATAAAGTTATTCATTGCAGCCTTTTTGTTTGAACCGGATCATTTTTTCAAAACTAATATTTTTGTTGCGGGCAACCGAAAGGCAGTTAGGCTTTTTTTAAGAATGAAAATTCGACCTTCTTACCTTATTAATGTTCTTTGTTTTTCGTATAATGTACACCGTTGATTGCCAATTCTCTCGTGCAAGTCGTTTATCACCCATCATCGCATCACTCCTCAGCCTTCACCTCCAAAAAAAAAGGCCACCCAATAAGGGTAGCCTTTTTTTTATTGTATAAAACAATGTTTAGTGTTGAACCACAATCTTTTCTGTGGTTTTTGTTTTGTCTGAAATGATGGTTAAGAAATAAACTCCATTGGGCAATTGTGAGGTGGAAATCTGTATTTCTTTATCATAAGCTGCATTCACAACAACATTTGAAAGGGTCATATTGAACCTATCTTTAAGTTGTACGGTGTAGCTCTCATCGGCTTTTTCAGCAAACTTCACATTGACATAGTTTTTGGCCGGGTTGGGATACACCGAAACAGTAAGAGGTTGAAGTTGAATACTAAAATAGTCATCACTCAAATCATAGACTGTACTTGAACCTAAAGAACTCATCACTTTTACCTTATAGTAGTCACTTGGGATTACAGTTCCTGGAATATTCCAGATATGTGTAGTTCCTTCAACATTATTCGCGATGATAGATTCACCCTGTAATACGTGGCTGGAGTTATATCTTAACAATTTCAGATTAACGGCCTCAGGAATATCATCAATCCATGAAATGAGGTACGGTACTCCAATATACAAAAATTCACCGCCATTGGGTTGCAACACTTCGATGGTGCCACCAGGAGGGGTATCTGCCAAATCAAATGGATGCTCACTTACGCCAGATACACTTGCATTGTCCGATGACCAAACTTTTATTTTGTAACCGGCTCCTACCGGATAGGTTAATTCTGGGATGTCCCAAACCCAAGTTGAGCCAATAGCACCGGTCTTTATCATATGGTAAGCGGGTGTACATGTTGGGCAATACAATTCAATATTGAAAGGCCCGGGGATGGTTGGATTCCAAGAGATCAAATTTTGAGATCCTCTCAGCCATGTTATATTGCTAACACTTGGTTGAAGCACTGTAATTGTTCCTCCAGAAGGATAGTCAGCCAAGGCAAATTGGTTGACACTGGCTCCGGAAACGGTGCCGTTGTTTGCCCATACTTTAACCCTATATTTAGTTCCAACAGGGAAAAGATTAGGATCTATATTCCAAATATATGTTGAACCTACAACACCGCTTGCAATTGTTTTAAAGGTACCCAGTTCATCATTGGCCACTTCAATGTCCACCGGACCAGGGATATTTGTACTCCATGAAATAAGATGCGAAGTACCTCTTATCCATTCGATACCGGCCTCAGAAGGTTGTTCAACTGTAACAAAACCCCCAGGAGCATTGTTTTGGATGCTGAATGCCGCACCTGTTACCGAAACACCATCGGCAATGCGTGTAACTTTGATTTTGTAATCATTACCAGACACGGTGCTTCCCGGTACTTGCCATGTGGTGGTAGTTCCAGAAACACTGCCTCCAATTGTAGCTACGGGAGTGCCACTTTTAAGCAGCTCAACTTTTACTGGGAAATAACCATTTCCATTCCATGAAATAAGGTAGGTTGATCCTTTTACCCAAGTAATAACCGGACTGGGTGAGTTGGGTTGCAGCAATTCAAGTGCTCCACCTTCGGTGGCTGTGATGGCAAAATAATTGTCGCTTTCATCAAAAATAAGTGGGTCAACCTTGCTTGTTACTTTAATTTTATAATTATCACCAAAAGCATAAGCATTGGTAATGGGCCAGTAGTGGGTGGTGCCTTCAGCGTTGTCGGCTATCAATTTATCAGGTGTAGTAATCTTTAAATTATTGAAGTAAATACGCCGTAGATCATTGTTGGAAGATGAATTATTTTCTGTGTAAAAGCGGATAG
>JAEWWJ010000059.1 GCA_023396415.1 Bacteroidota bacterium | reverse complement strand
CGTGTGGACGGTCCCAAACACTTTTCTTTTCGCTTTTTTCAATAGCAATTACCGGCAGTTTGATGGTAAAAATGATCACAGCTACCACCAAAACAATCAATCCCATAATGATGAATGGGAGTGGAACGCGTTCGGCAGCAATGGCTGCATCTTGTGGAAATTCAAGTCCTTTAAAAATAGCAACCGAAATCAACCAAGGTGCAATCATAGTAGCGATGGAATTGAGGGCTTGCGTAAGATTTAAACGGCTTGATGCTGTTGATTCTGAACCGATGGCGGTTACATAAGGGTTGGCGGCAACTTGTAGAAAAACTACTCCTGTAGCCAAAATGAAGGTGCCAAAAAGGAAAAAAGGAAAGGAGGGCATGTTGGCAGCAGGGATGTAAATGAAACTTCCAAGTGCCATAAGAATGAGCCCGGCAACTACTGTTAGTTTGTAACCTATTCTGTCAATGAGTTTTGCAGTAGGAATTGACATCAATGGGTAAGCGATGAAAAAGGCCGATGAAAGCAATTGAGCGCCAAACTCCGATAAACCGAAAATCTCCTTAACGGGTGCACTCAATGTTACGATAAAGGTTGTAGCAAACCCAAAAATGAAGAAGATGGCACCGAAAACTGACATGCCAACAACCAAATTATTATTCTTCTGACTCATAAAAAAGTAGTTTTAATTGAATTAAAAATCCCACCCTTTTCCATATAGGGCTAACAAAAATACAAATTAATCCTTACCTTCAAATTTTATTGTTATTTTTCCGAATGTGTTCCAATCTTGTTCCAATTGTCCATTGTAGCCGATAAGCGATGGGCAAAAGTAGGCCGTAAAACTGCAAAAGCCTGCAAAGCTATTAAATGAAATAAGTCATTACTTTTGCACAGCAAAATGGCAGCAATGGGCAAAATTAAAGAGCAAACCATCAAAGGTTCAATTTATTCATACTTAGGGGTTTTGCTTGGGTTTGCCATCTCGGGTCTGATACTTCCTAAACTATTCACGACCGCAGAAAATGGGCTTATCAACTTGTTGATTGCCTACTCAAGTTTGTTTGCACAATTTGCTACCTTAGGTTTTGGCAATGCCACTGGTCGCCTTTTTTCGTGGTTTCGCGATGAGAAATCCAATCATCATGGCTTCATTGGATTGTTGCTCCTGGTGGTGACCGTCGGTTTTTTGTTGGCCATCACTGCCTTTTTTATTCTTAAACCCTTTTTGCTGGCCAAAAGCATCGAAACATCTTCTTTGTTTGCCGGCTACATCACCTTTCTCATTCCACTCATCTTTTTTAGCTTGCTTTATCAGCTGCTTGATGTGTATTTTAAGATGTTGTATAAAACCATTATTGGTACTTTTTTAAAAGAGTTTTTGCTCCGTGCGCTTATTTTGCTTTCGTTGTTGTTATATTTTCTCAAAGTACTTGATTTTCGATCATTCATAACAGCTTATGTGATAGCGAATTGCCTGCCTGCTGTGTTTTTGTTTGCGGCATTGCTGTTTCAAGGTAAGGTACAATGGAAACCCGATTGGAAGTTTATTGATCGTAACATGGCACGATCGCTTTTCAACATGAGTTTTTTTGGCATTATTGTTGGCTTTTCGAGCGTTTTGGTTTTATCTATTGACCGCATCATGATTGAAAGGATGCTGGGACTCTCTGCCGCCGGAATTTACTCGATTACCTTCTTTTTTGGAACATTAGTGGTCATTCCGGCGCGCTCGTTGCGTAAAATTGCCGGAACTATGTTGGCTGAGGCTTGGCGAAACAGCGACATGAAAATGATCCATGAGATTTATACTAAAAGCATTGTAAATCAACTTATTATCGGAACTTTGATTTTTGTAGGTGTTTGGTCAAATATCAATAATGTGTTTGAAATCTTACCGCCAACTTATCTTCCCGGTAAATGGGTGGTTTTTTTTGTGGCACTCACCGGCTTGATTGAAATGAGTTCGGGAGTGAGTGAAATTTTGGTACAAACGTCCAAATACTACCGTTTTAGCGCAATGTTGAATACTCTATTTTTAGTCTTTATTGTTGTTTTTAACTATCTTTTTATAAACTGGTTTGGTTTGGTGGGTGCGGCAATTGCCAATGCGGTTTCATTTGCTTTGAACAACGTTATTCGATACAGCTTTATTTATAAGAAATTTGGCTTTATGCCTTTTACCTTTGGGCATTTAACTGTGTTGGTTGTTGGTTTAGCGGTCTATTTTTTGTCTGTGCTTTTGCCTCCCTTCCCAGATTTCATTCTTGATATAGCTGTTCGGAGCAGCTCGATCACCATAGTTTACATTGCAACCATCTATCTTTTGGGTCTTTCACCAGATATGAACCAAAGTATTCAATCGGTAATGCATCGAATTTCAACTATTTTTCGTTAAGTTGAGCAGTTCATCCAAGACTTGGTTGAGCTTTTCCTTTCTTTTGGAGCAGCTAAATTTATCTAAAACAGACTGCTGAATCGCTTTTATGGTTTCTTCATTGACATGCATCGCCTTTTCAATCGCTTTTTGGGCAGCAGCCACATCTAGTTGGTCAATCGTCAAGGCTTGGCTGTTCGCTAAAATTTCTTTTGTTCCGCCATAATGATATCCAACCGGAAAACAACCGGCCGCAATGCCTTCAACCAAGGCCAACCCAAAGGCTTCGTGGCGAGAAAACTGACAAATAACGCGGCTTTTAGCCAGCAATGCTTGCATTTCGAGATGGCTTACCGGCGATAAAATCTCTAAATTGGATGGCGCTTTATCTTTTACACAACGCAAGGCCGCCCCGCTTAGCCCCACTACTTTAAACTGCGTTTCAGGCATGGCTTTTGCCACTTCCATAAAAAAATCTACACCTTTAATATATAGGGTGTTTTCTTTGTTGGCCAAACAAACGGTAATAACGACATTTTCGCGGCCTGCGTTTACTTTCGGATGATGTTGTCCGGAAAAGCAGTTGTAAATAACCTTCGATTTTTTTCTCAACCGACTTCCGGCGTTGCGCCACAAAGCCTCAGCCGTAAACTGACTCACAGGTAAGAGTTGGTGCGCCCACAACGTGGTTAAAAACAAACTGATTTTTCCTAATGCCTTCGTTTTAGTTCCGTAATTATAGTCTGGCAAATAGGAAGCGTCAACTCCTCCAATTACAACCACACATTTTTTTCCCAGCAGCCGACAAAAAAGTGCTGGCAGAACAGCATGAAAATCAGCAAACCAAATGAAAACAAGATCAAACTTGTAAAGGTTTTTTGTCAAGAAGAGGAGTTGTCGCAATCCTTCGAGAACAATTTTTATTCCTTTATTATTTTTAAGCTGATACACCTCAACTTGATGATCTTGCCGCAGCAACTCGGCATCCTGCCTGATAAAAGATGAATTCAGGTGTTGGATGAAAAGGATTTTATGCTGTTTCAAAACGTAGGTTTTTCAATTGGTTGTAAGGTTGACCCTTGATCGGCATTTCCGGGTTTAAGTTTTGCCCGTGCGAAACTCACATTCAACTCAAAGCCAACCAGCATGATGAAGGCATTGAAAAACAACCATAACAGAAAGATGATCAGCGTTCCAATGGAGCCGTATAGGGCGTTGTAAGTAGAAAAATTGGTAATATAAAAGTTGAAACCTACCGTTCCGGAAATAAGTAAAAGGGTGGCCAAAAGCGATCCGGGGCTGAAAAAACTATATTCTTTTCGGCTTGCCGGGCCAAAATAATACAAAAATGAAACGCTCAAATAAGTTAGCGACAAAGTGATCACCCATTTTGTTATTTCGAGCAGAAAAATGGTAAAATGACTCGAAAATATTTTGTTGGCAATCAGCCATTCGATCACCGCTCCGCCCATAGTGATCATGGCGATGGCGATAACCACTAAAAATGAGAGTATTAGCATAAGATAGATGGCCATAATGCGCTGTTGTATCCAGGTTTTGGTTTTGTTCACATTTACTGATCCGTTAAAACCATCAATAATTGCATTGATGCCGTTGGTGCTGAAAATAAAGGTAAGTACGAAACTGAGCGACAACAAACCTGAATTTTGTTTCATCACGATTTCAAATATGGTTTTTTCAACCATGGCGTATGTGTCGGGGGGAATAATCTCAGAAAAAAGTGCCATCAGTTGCTCTTGAAAATTTTCGATGGGAATGTAAGGAATAAGCGAAAAAATGAACAAGATGAAGGGGAAAATAGCTAAAAAAAAACTGAAGGCAATAGCGGCAGCCCTAACAGAAAGTGCTCCTTTGAACAATCCTTTGATGAAAAACTCCAACACATCATAAAGTGGAAGATGGTCAAATCCGGGAATGGTTATCCTGCGCAATACCGCAACGGTCTTGTCCCGAAGATGTATGTATTTTCTAATATGATTTGGCTTAAGAATTTTCATTCAATGATCGTGCGTTTTCTTTTTTATGTTTTTATGAAAATATAATTCGCAAAATGTTGATTTATTATTTGTTACCTTCGATTGTAGGTTAAACTACTGCCCTTAAACTCATGTCGAGACTTTTAATTTGATGGGTAAGTGCCCCCACCGAAATAAAATCAACACCCGTTTGTGCGTAAGCCGCCAAATCGTTTTCGGTGATGCCGCCTGATGCTTCTGTTTCTACTTTGCCGTTGATGATCTTCACCGCAAGTCTAAGATTTTCAGGACTAAAATTATCCAACATAATACGTTGAATACCTGTTGATTGAAGCGCTTCTTTGAGCTCTTCAAAATTTCGAACTTCCACTTCTATGGGCAGTTGCTTTCCTTGTTCTTTAAGGTACGACTGTGTTCGTTCAATCGCAGCAGTGATGCTTCCTGCAAAATCAACATGGTTGTTTTTAATCAATATCATGTCGAAAAGACCAAAACGATGGTTGTAACCCCCGCCAATTTTCACTGCCATTTTTTCAAAAATACGCATGTTCGGAGTGGTTTTTCTTGTGTCTAACAAACGTGTAGGTCGTCCACCCAAAAGTGAAACCAATTGGTGAGTGTGGGTTGCAATGCCACTCATACGTTGCATGAAATTGAGCACTAGACGCTCTGCCGAAAGGATTGACCTTACTGAACCACTAACTTCAAAAGCAATATCGCCGGTAATGACAGCGGTTCCATCGGTAATTAAAGGACGAAATTCAATATGGGCATCATACATTTTAAAAACGGTTCGTGCCACTTCAATGCCTGCAATAATTCCCGATTCTTTCACAAGTAACTTGGCTTTTCCTTTGGCTTGGGCAGGAATGGTTGCCAATGAAGTGTGGTCGCCATCACCTAAATCTTCTTGAATAGCAAGCCGTATCAACGTATCAAGTGATTGTTGTTGAGTCATTTACGTGTAATATTGAAAATGTGAATATATTCGTTTTGTTGGTTCAAGTTGGAAACCACATACAGTCGTAAAACCGTTTTTTGGGTAAAATAATCACCTATATAAAAATGATTGTTGGCGCCGGCATGGCCTTCTTGGCGGATGGCGATGCTGTCGGCAGGATGTTGTTTAAAAAAATCAGACAGCAACATTACTGCGTGACTTTTTCCAAAATTTCCTTTTTCATTTATTAACTCAATAGAAATGAGTTCGTTAAAATGACTACTAAGTTTTTTTGCATTAGCGGTTTTCAGATGTTCTATCCAACTGTTCTCGTTGGAGGCTCCTTTTTGTGCGTGAAGTTCATGGTTATTCAATACGTTGAACACCATCAACAGAAAGATTGCGATTGTGCCGGGCTTGAAAATTTTAACCATAATTGTTCCTTTTCGTGGGCTCAAAAATACAATTTAATCCGATGCGGTTTAGCGGCGCAGTGTGGCTTTTTGGTTGTGTTGGTCGTCATAATGGTTTATAAATAATAGAATATCAGTCGTTTAATTGCGAGTTGTGTATTGCATTTCCTTTTTGTCAAATCTTTTTGTAACACGCTTTTACGCTGCCTCGATAATTCGTATGCCTTCAAATGAGGCTGGTTGGTTCTTGCTTTAAAATAATATCTAATTTTGGCCATTGATGTACTTTACAAAAACCAAACTGATGAAATCACACATTTCTCATATTAAAATGCTGATGCTCATTGCATTGACATTTTTATTCATTTTCACTTCGTGTGATGCCCCCAATGAGGAATCGCAAACAGAAAAGTTTGAAAAAGACTTGCAAAAGTTCAATAAAAGAATGGATAATATCGGCCAAACAATGGATATATTGGATGCCATGCAAAATGAACTCGATCAGTTGGAGCTGCAACGTGCCGATGGAAAAATAACTGAAGCTGAGTTCAATCAACGATCCAATGAGGTGAAAGATACCTATGGCAGAGCAATGGCCCGAAAAGATAATCTTAATCCCGCAAAGGGTTTGCCGCAGTGGGCTTTAAAATTGGGTCTTACCGAACCCACAGGTTTATTGATTGATTCGGAGTATTCGCAAATCACTTCTGTGGATAACAAAGAAGAAGGTTTTAACTCGGTTTTGCTCGTTTATACCGGAAATTATGAGGTGTCCATGCGCGAGGCTACGCGTATTGCGCGACAAGCCGGAATACCGTTAAGCAAAGATTTTATTCAAGCCAAGGAACTTTCGGAAACCTATCAAACCACGCCTGTGAAAGGAATTGCTTTTATGAATTTCGATCCGTTCATAAAAGATGCTCCCATCAATATTTCAATCACCGTTGACGAAACCGGAATGTTGACCATCAGTGCGGTGGACGTAGAGCAAATGCGTCGCCAGTTCGAGGTGCAAGGTTCAAGGGATTAGTTTTAGTAGTTATTAGGATAAAAATTATTTAGAATGGACGTTGTTATTACGGGATGCAGCCGAGGGATTGGTTTTGAGTTGGTTAAGCTGTTTGCATCTGATTCGAGAAACCGTGTTTTGGCTGTAACACGAAATATCAAACCTTTTGAAAGCCTCGCTCTTCAAGGAAAGGTCATTCCTTTGTCGCTCGATATAGCCAATCCGAGTTTCGTGGATAAGGTAGTCGAAACCATCAATTTGTTTTCTTTTAGGCCCTTAATTTTGATCAACAATGCCGGCTATTTGGTAAATAAACCATTTCAATCGTTGTCATCGCATGATTTTGATACCATGTTCGCTGTTCAGGTGAAGGCACCGTTTTTTCTCACCCAAGCTTTGATTCCATTTTTACAGCCCGATGCCCATATTGTGAATATCGGGAGCATGGGTGGCTATCAAGGAAGTGCGAAATTTAGTGGTTTGTCATTGTACAGTGCCAGCAAAGGAGCCTTGGCTATTTTGTCGGAATGTTTGGCAGAAGAGCTGAAAAATAGTCATATCCATGTGAACTGTTTGGCTTTGGGTGCTGCCCAAACCGAAATGTTAGCGCAGGCCTTTCCGGGTTTTCAAGCACCGGTGAGTGCAATGGAGATGGCAGCTTTTATCCATCATTTTGCTACCGAAACCGGGCGTTTTATCAATGGAAAGATTCTTCCTATTTCAAGTTCTACACCTTAAATGCGTTTTAATTTTTAATAAAAATGTCAACTTCTGAAATAATAGAGCATCCCGGAGTGGTGTTAAAAGTTCATGAAAATAACTTGGAAGTGATGATGCAGACGCAATCGGCTTGCGCTGCCTGTCATGCCAAAGGTGCATGCAGTGCTGCTGACATGCAAGAAAAGATCGTTACCGTAAGAAAAAGCTTGAACGACGCCTACCAAACCGGCCAACAAGTAACTGTTTTAATCAAACGTGAATTGGGTACTCTGGCTGTTTTTTTTGGTTATATTTTCCCTTTTTTAGTGATGCTTATTACGCTTATAGTGCTCATAATTAATGATTTTAGTGAAGGTATTGCAGGGTTGGCGGCAATTGTTGTACTTGTTCCTTACTACCTTATTTTGTATTTGATGCGCGACAGGCTGAATGACAAGTTTATTTTTGCCGTTAAACCCCTCCAAGCTAAAACAAGAATCTAACGCTGATTCATCCTATAGCCTTATCAATTGAATAATCTATATATTTCGATAGGTTGTTTATTAATGTTCTAAATAACTGATTATCTGTTAATTTAGAAGGTTTCTAAACAACTTCATAATGCCATTGATTATCAATAGGTTTCAAAAAACTCAACCGATTTTTTATCATTGATGATTTTTTAATATGTTATATATCAAGCATATACATTGATTATGTCATGCGGGTACATACCATGATGATTCTATACAATTATTTTACTTTTGTTGCGCTAAGTGCTGCGGCATTGTTGCATTAACAACGCATAAATTTTAATTTAAAAGTATATAACGTGAACGATATTTTACTTTTTACCCTGCTCACTTTAGGTTTGTTAGGTACGGTTCTGGCCATTATTTTATATTTTGTGGCACAGAAGTTTAAAGTGATTGAAGATCCGCGTATTGACTTGGTTGAAGACGCTTTGCCCAAGGCCAATTGTGGAGGATGTGGTTTTCCGGGTTGCCGAAATTTTGCCGAGGTAACAGTGAAAGCCGCCAATGACACACAAAGTCTTGAAGGTTTAAACTGTCCTGTTGGTGGCAACGATGTGATGAAACAGGTGGCGGCAATACTTCAGTTGGAAGTTGCCGATCAAGAACCTATGATTGCTGTGATTCGTTGCAATGGATCGCACGCGCATTCGCCCGCGAAAGTAAAGTACGAAGGGCCTGCAAGCTGCGCCTTTGCTCACAATTTGTTTTCGGGTGAGGGTGGATGCCAATTTGGCTGCTTAGGCTTAGGCGATTGTGTGAGGGCTTGCGATTTTGATGCCATTCACATGAACCCCGAAACAGGTCTGCCGGTGGTAAATGATAAATGTGTGGCCTGCGGCGCTTGTGTAAAAGCCTGTCCCAGAGGTATTATCGAACTGCGTCATAAAGGTAAAAAAGACAAACGCATCTTTGTGAGCTGCATCAACAAGGAAAAAGGCGGTATTGCCAAAAAGAATTGTGCAGTGGCTTGCATCGGATGTTCCAAGTGCCAACAGGTTTGTCCGCACGATGCTATCGTTATGGCTGATAACTTGGCTTATATTGATTTTGAGAAATGCAAATTGTGTCGCAAATGCGTTGAAGTTTGTCCCACCGATGCCATTCACGAAATTAATTTTCCACTCAGGAAAGTAAAAGCTGAAACAACCGAAACAGAACCTAAAAAAGTTCAGAAAGCTGCAAGCGAAGTGGTTGCAACAAGTGAAGTTACAGTTTCTGAAGAGAATAAGCCAGATACCGAAAACAAAGTATAAGCAACCTTTTGTATGAACAAGTTGAAAACATTTACCATTGGAGGTGTTCATCCTCATGAAAATAAACTAACGGATGAGGTTGCCATTCAAACATTGCCTTTGCCCAAACAACTGATCATTCCCTTGGGTCAAAATTTAGGCGTGCCTCCCAAACCTATCGTGAAAAAAGGTGATGAGGTAAAAACGGGTCAGTTGATTGCACGTGCCGAGGCTTTTATTTCGTCGAATATTCACGCACCGGCAAGTGGGAAAATCTTAAAGATTGACGATGCTTTGGATGCTTCGGGCTACCGTCGTCAAGCTATATTTCTTGATGTCGCCGGTGATGAATGGGATGAAGGCATTGATACGAGCAACACTATTGATCGCAACATTAAACTTAACAAAACTGAAATCGTTGCCCGCATAAAAGACTGTGGCTTAGTGGGTTTGGGAGGTGCTACTTTTCCAACTCATGTGAAAATGATGATCCCCGACGGCAAACAAGCTGAATATCTCATCATTAATGGGGTTGAATGTGAACCCTATCTCACCTCCGACCATCGCTTGATGCTTGAAAAAGGAGAGGAAATTTTGGTGGGCGTTAGCATTATGATGAAGGCGCTTGAGGCCGGTAAAGCTGTCATCGGAATCGAAAACAACAAGCCCGATGCCATTGCTAAGCTCAATCAATTGGCCCAATCATTTGATGGTATTCAAATTCAGCCTTTGAAAGTAAAATATCCGCAAGGAGGTGAAAAGCAGCTGATTAAAGCCTGCGTTAACCGCGAAGTTCCTTCAGGAAAATTGCCCATCGAAGTGGGCTGCGTGGTGTCAAATGTAGGGACCGCATTTGCTGTTTATGAAGCCGTTCAAAAAAATAAACCTTTGATTGAGCGCGTGGTAACGATTACAGGAAAAAATCTTACGCGTCCGTCTAACTTTTTGGTTCGGGTTGGTACCCCGATTTCAGATTTGATTGCTGCTGCCGGTGGAATGCCCGAGGATACAGGAAAACTTATCAATGGCGGTCCTATGATGGGCAAATCGCTGAGCTCATCCGGTGTTCCGGTAGTAAAAGGTTCATCAGGAATTTTGTTGCTCAAAAGCGAAGAAAGCAGTCGGCCTACGCCAAAAACTTGTATCCGTTGCTCAAAGTGTACAGTGGTTTGTCCGATGGGATTGGAGCCTTTTCTTATCTCCAAATTGTCGAAGTTGGGCTTGTATGAAAGAGCTGAAAAAGAACAGATTATGGATTGTATCGAATGTGGATCATGCCAGTTTACTTGTCCTTCGGGTCTGCCTTTGCTCGATTATTTGCGTTTGGGCAAGCAAAAGACCGGTCAATTAATCAGAAATAGAAAATAAAAATACGATGAGTTTATTCACCATTTCAGGATCTCCGCATGTGCACGGGGAAGAGAGTGTAAAGAAAATCATGCTAACTGTTGTTTACGCGATGGTGCCGGCCATGTTGGTTTCAGTCTATTTCTTTGGATTTGATGCACTTAGGGTCATGCTCATCGCGGTAGGCGCAAGTATGTTTTTTGAATATGTGATTCAAAAATACCTCATCAAAGGGCCGATAACAATTACGGATGGCTCTGCGGCAGTGGCAGGAATTTTACTTGCATTTAACGTTCCGGCCAACGTTCCGGCGTGGATGCTTGTGGCCGGCGCATTGGTAACCATCGGGGTAGCTAAAATGTCATTTGGCGGTTTGGGTAAAAATCCTTTCAATCCGGCTTTGGTGGGTCGTGTGTTTATGCTGATTTCGTTTCCTGTCCAGATGACGAGCTGGCCAGTAGCTAAACCCTTGTTTGCAAGTCATCTAACCGATGCCATTACAGGCCCTACTGCTTTAGGACTGCTTAAAGAAGGTGTTGGTGCCGGCAAAACAGTTGATCAGATTCTGGCCGATCCTCAAATGCCGCAATATCTCGACCGTTTAACGGGCAATATGAATGGGTCATTAGGCGAAATTTCGGCCATTGCGCTCATCATTGGAGGGATTTTTATGGTGATCAGAAAGGTGATTGACTGGCAAGTTCCTGTTTCAATCATATTGACAGTTTTTGTTATGGCTGGAATTTTCCATCTTATTGATCCACAACACTATATCGAGCCAAGTTTCCATCTTTTTTCAGGTGGACTGATGTTGGGAGCAATTTTTATGGCAACGGACATGGTCAGTTCTCCAATGAACATTAGCGGGAAGATTGTTTTTGGTGTCGGAATCGGCCTTATTACCATCATCATTCGTTTGTGGGGCGCTTATCCAGAGGGTATTTCTTTTGCCATTCTCATCATGAATGCCTTTACTCCTCTAATCAATAACGCGTTCAAGCCCAAACGTTTTGGTCTTGTAAAAAAGTAATTCATCCATCCTAACATACATTAAAAATGGCAGGCAAAAGGGAATCAAATTTTTTCAACATGGTGAGTACCTTATTGGTAATCTCCGTTGTTTCGGCTGTTGCCTTAGGGAGTGTGTATAATCTCACCAAAGGGCCGATAGAACTGGCAAGGCAAAAAAAACAGGAGGAGGCCATTAAAATGGTTTTGCCTGAGTTTGATAGCATTCTGATCCAAAAGGTGCTTTCGGCGCATGAAACTGATTCATTGCAGTTTAACATTGCTTTTAAGGCAAAAGAACTGGTTGGAGTGGCGATCAATACGTTTACCAACAAGGGTTTTGGCGGAACGGTGAAGCTCATGGTAGGTTTCCTTCCTGATGGAACAATCAATAAAATTTCGGTTTTAGAGCATAAAGAAACTCCCGGACTGGGCGATAAGATGCAGGAATCGAAATCCGATTTCCCGAAACAATTTGCAGGTAAAAACCCTGAAAATTACAACTTAAAAGTGAAAAAAGATGGTGGCCCTGTTGATGCAATCACCGCAGCAACCATCAGTTCAAGAGCCTATCTCGATGCCGTTCAAAGGGCCTTCGATACTTTTAAACAAAACAATGGAGGAACGAAGTAATGAATCAGTTACAAAATTTTACGAAGGGATTGCTCAAAGAAAATCCTATCCTTGTACTTTTGTTAGGAATGTGTCCCACTTTGGGAGTGACTACTTCTGCCATCAATGGGTTGGGCATGGGTTTGGCAACAACATTTGTTCTTGTAATGTCGAATTTGGTTGTGTCATTGGTGAAAGGATTCATTCCCGATAAGGTGCGTATCCCTGCATTTATAGTTATTATAGCCTCTTTTGTTACAGTTGTAGAGTTGGTGATGCAAGGATTCTTACCTGCATTGTTTGAGCAATTGGGATTGTTTATTCCGCTTATTGTGGTCAATTGTATTGTTTTAGGAAGGGCAGAGGCATTTGCTTCAAAGAACGGTGTGCTTTCGTCCGTTTTAGATGGATTGGGAATGGGTTTGGGTTTTGCGCTGGCATTAACCGTTTTAGGTTCTATCCGTGAGCTTTTAGGCAGCGGAGCAATCTTTAGTATGAAGCTCATTCCCGGCGATTTGATGCTGGTGTTTGTGCTTGCTCCAGGTGCTTTTATCGCTTTGGGTTATCTTATTGCCATCACAAAGAAACTAAACAACAAATAGAACGAACTGAAAATCAACGGTCATGGAATATATCATTATTATCATATCAGCCATTTTTGTCAATAACATTGTGTTGGCGCAGTTTTTGGGTATCTGTCCATTTGTAGGTGTATCCAACAAAATTTCTACTTCCTTAGGTATGGGTGGAGCGGTTTTATTTGTGATTACGCTGGCCACTATGGTCACCTGGATGGTGCAATATTATATCCTTAAACCCCTTGGAATTGAGTTTCTTCAAACCATCGCATTCATTCTTGTTATTGCCGGTTTGGTGCAAATGGTAGAAATTATCCTTAAAAAAGTGAGTCCTGCCTTGTATTCGGCTTTGGGCGTATTTCTTCCGCTGATCACCACCAACTGCGCTGTGCTTGGTGTGGCCATTTTAACCATTCAAAAGGATTACAATTTGATGGAGGGTGTTGTTTTTGCGATTGCCAATTCCATTGGTTTTTCTTTTGCCCTGGTTGTTTTTGCAGGTATCAGGGAGCATCTTGATTTAATGGAGGTGCCAACAGGAATGAGAGGCGTGCCCATTGCTTTGGTTACAGCCGGAATTTTAGCGCTTGCTTTTATGGGCTTTACAGGTTTGGTTTAAAGCTTTTTAGCTCGCAAGTTAAAGCGTTTTGAAATATTTAAACAGAGGGAAAGCCGCTTTTTTAAGGGCTCACCTCTGTTTTTTTTTTGAGGTTTCATGTTTGGCTCATCTACATATTTTTAATGGGCTTTATTTGGTACTTCACAGCATTGGCGATTTGATTTCAATACTTCATAGATTCCCAAGCTATAATTCCCAAAACATTTTCGTAGCTTTGATGGAATAAATCGCTCAAGTAAAATTCAAATTAGGAATAAAATCCAAAAATGGGAATTTTGTCAAAATAAGGAATGATATAATGAATTGACATACAATAATTAAAAGTAATGGTATGTTTTTTGGTTTGTTTATAAAAATGAAAAACTCTTATAAAAGATGAAAAAAAAATATACAAAACTTCTTGTGCTGATTTTAATGATGGGTATCGGTTTTACAGCCTGCCGCAAATCGGAGCCTATAGATAAAACCGAGGTAAAGGAAATGAAAGATCTCGTTGTGAATCCTGACTTTAAATGGGAAACAACACAGGATGTGGTGTTGAAAATAAGCATTAACGACCCCGGTTTTCTTCCTTTAAAATCAAGGGTGAGTTTTTATATTCAAGACCCTTTGACCGGTGGTGATAAAATCATCAGCGGAAGCATTAGTCCTTCAGAGGCTTTTCAGGGAATGATTCGAATTCCCTCTTATGTAAAAGACTTATACCTCGCGCTTGAAACCTCTACCGGTATCCAACGTGTTGAAAAGGTAGCCATTAGCAATGGCAGTCTTGAATTTGTTTTCGTTTCAACAAAAGGCAGTGCATTCAACCCAACTCCTTTTAAAAGCGTTGCCGACCCCGGCCCAGAATGTAACAACTGCGATGTAGTGCTTAGCGGAACAGGAAATGTGAGCATTACCGGTGGAAAAACCTACTGCGTAACAGACAGTTTTACCGGTTCTGTTTCTTTTGAAACCTGGAACGGTGGAGGAACTCTTAAGGTGTGTGGCACTGCAAACATTAATGGAACTTTAACTTTGGGAACCAACAGCCATATCATGGTTACACAAAATGGGAGCTTGACCCTTGGCGGTGTCAGTATGTGGGGCAGTAATCCAAGTATTACAGTTTATTCTAACGCAAGCCTCCAAATTAATTCGGGTTTGACAACCAGTGGTGTATTTATCAACCACGGGCAAACCACCATTAAAGGTAGTTTGGTTTTGCAACAACTGAGTGAAATGGCTATCAACAATGGAAATCTCACTGTATTGAATGGCTCAGTCGAAGTGAACGGAAAGCAGCTTACCAACAACGGAACACTGACAACTACAGCTAGTATGAAGTTTAATACCAATGCAAATGTAGTGAACAACGGCAGTATCACAACCGGTAACAGTGTTGAAGTGAATGGCTCGGTGTTTACCAATGAAAATGAACTGATTGTAAAAACAGGATATTTCAATATCAATTCAGGAAGCAAGGTCATCAACCGTGGAAGTATTGATGTGCAACAAGACGATATCAATTTCAATTCGAGCGTTTTGACTGAGAACAGAGGATCAATGCATGCCGGAAAAGATATCAATATCAATTCCAACAGCAAAGTAACTAACTTTTGTAAAATGGTTGCTGACAACAAGATAGAGATCAATTCAGGGCAGTTTTTAATCAACAATGGATATTTGTTTGCTGCAACAAGAATTACCCTTAACGGATCGGGCAATATGAATATTGAAGATGCAAGCATGATTTCGACCAAAAATTTGGTGATGAATGCCAGCATTTACGGAAGTGGGAATACCAGCACTGTTTTGGCCACTGAAAAAATCCATATCAACTCAAACAACGTATTTTCCGGTGCTATTGAAGCGGCTTCTGCGCAGCTCTTTATCTCGCAAAATACACCTCCGGCAAATCACCTTCTCAATGGCGCCACCTTTGTGAGCCCCGATAATATGCAAAACTTCATCCCTGTTACTGCATGTAATCCGGAAGGTGTAGGTTCCGAAGGTATTGTGGATATGGACAATGATGGTGTGCCTGATGATATTGATGAATTTCCAACCGATCCTGAAAGAGCTTTCATTTCGTGGTATCCTGCAGAAGGTAAATTTTCGACCCTTGCTTATGAGGATTTATGGCCTGGAATGGGCGATTTTGACTTCAATGATGCTGTGATTGAGTTTCAGTATGAGATGGTTACCAATGCCGCGAATGCGTTGGTTGACCTCAATGGAAAGTTCAAACTGATGGCTGCCGGAGCAAGTTTAAACAATGGTTTTGCTGTGGCATTGCCTTTTGCTTCCAATAAAGTAGCCTCTGTAACCGGAGGTAAAATAGTTGGCGAAACCATCGGTTTTGCTGCCAATGGAACTGAATTGGGTCATACAAACGAAACCGTAATTGTAGTTTACGATGCCATTGTTGATGCTTATGGTGAAATCCTCAACACCGTTATTGACCGTCCTTATGTTGAAACCGATATCATCAACATTGAATTGCGCATGGCAACCCCACAGGCCAATTTTGGGGCAGCTCCTTTCAATCCTTTCCTTTTTATTGACCAGGAGCGAGGTAAAGAAGTGCATTTGATTGATCATCAACCCACTGCATTGGTGAATCCTGAATTTTTCGGTATGTGGGACGATCGTTCAGCGCCCGGACAAGGAAGTTATTATCAAACCTCAGGGCGTTTGCCTTGGGCCATTGAAATTCCGGTTTCGTTTGATTATCCGATTGAAAAAGTGGACATCCTTGTAACTTACCTCAAATTTGCCGAATGGGCAATGTCGTCAGGAACGGAATTTCAAGATTGGTATCTTGATAAATCAGGTTATCGCAATGCTGAAAATATTTATCCTAAACCATCTGATAAATAAGGGATTATAATAATTTATTCTGGTTTTTAAGCAATGACATGGTCTTAACTTAAAAATTATATAAAAAGTGTGGTGAACTGTAGCCACACTTTTTTTGGTTTTAGCATTGCATCAGAAAGTGAGAAATTCCCTCTTGCAAAGTGGATGTGGGATGTAGCTGTCGCGTTTATTCATGTACTTTTGCGTAGATGATCATCAAGGCATTTTTACCGTTTTAAACTGAATTTAGTTTGATTGTCTGCTTGTTTACTTATCTAATATGACCCAATGGAAAAACAACTTCGCATCTCTCTATTGGTTTTATTTCTTTTTATTGCTTTTACTTCATCTTCAAAAGATTTGGAAATCAGTCGCTACCATGGCAAAAGCAGCACGCTCGAAGTGTCGGTGCTCCTTCATGCTTTGGATTCGGAGATCATTGCACATCTGTTCTACCAAGTGAGTGGTGATCATGGAGTTGACACTGTTGGATACCTTGAGCTAAAAGGCACATTGGAAGAGGATAATACGTTAGTAATGAAAACTTTAGATGAGGAAAAGAAAGTGTTTGCAGGAAAGTTGGACAAAACCGGACTGAAAGGTGTTTTCCAATTTTTGTCAGCTAAGGCAGAGGAAATGAGCTGCACAAAAGAAACGACAATCCAAGGTGGTCAATACCGGAGGTTGTACCGCAACGCATCTTTAAAACTATTTCCGGATGAGCCCCAATCGCCCGAAGCCATTATAGAAATGAATTTAATGGTGCCCACCGATTCGATGCTTTCACTACACAGTCGGTTTGCTGATTTTTATGCCTTGGTTGCCGACAGTCTCAAAACGATTGGTTTTGGCGAGCAGATTTACTATAATATGCAAGAATTTTTTGTGCAATATTTAAAACTCTCTGATTTTGAGGGCGAAAAAGGCCCTTCTTTTCAGTGGTTTGAAAGTTTTGACGGAACGATTGTGTGGATGCACGAACGTTTCATCAACCTTCGAAAGCAAATTTATGTGTTTACAGGCGGCGCAAATGGAATGTATAATGTTTCTTTTGAACTTTTTGATACAGAAACAGCGGAAACCGTTGGTTTGGATAAGATATTCGTCAAGAGTTTTAACGATGTCCTCAGCCAGCTGCTCACTAACAAATTAAAAGTCAAGGCAGGGTGTGATTCAAGTGCCGATTTGCAAGATTATGGATATTTTTCGTCAGAAGTTGCTCCTTCCGAAAACTTTTTTATCAGTCCCTTTGGAATCTTTTTTCATTACAATTACTACGAAATAGCCCCACGGTCGTTTGGTACAACTACTTTGTTTCTGTCCTTCAATGACTTACAACCTTTTTTGAAAACAGGAATACTCGGTATCTTTGTCGGTGAACGCTAAGAGATGTCTTTAGATAATGTATTTGCGAGGTATAAATGGCATAAAATTGCCAAAACCTTTCGATCAGCTTGGATTGTAAAGGGAAAAACAAAAGAGATATTAATAGCCCGATGCTAAAATATCAGCGATATGGATGGTTTTGATCGGGAGATTGTTTTTATTGATATAACTTTGTTGGTGCATCAAACACGAAAGGTCAGTTGAAACAATATATTCCGCTTCCGTATCTATAGCGTTTTGTACTTTTTGTTCAGTCATTGCAACTGCGATAGCCTCATTTTTTAATGAGAAGGTGCCGCCAAAACCACAGCAAATGTGGCTGTCTTTCATCTCCACCAATTTGAGTCCTTTCACTTTCGACAGTAAAATTCGGGCTTCCTTTTTAAGCCCATACTCACGAAGCCCGGAACAACTATCGTGAAAGGTAACCTGATGTGGAAAACTTGCGCCTAAATCTATCACCCCGATTTGGTTCACCAGAAAATCCGTAAGCTCATAGATGTTTCTTACCATCTTCTTGTATTCCAAATGGCTGGCTGTGTTGTGAAAGAGCTCTTGATACGAAGTTTTAACAAATCCTGTACACGAAGCTGATGGTCCAACAACAGGCCGATCGGTATGAAAATCTTTCAGAAATTTCTCGCCAAGTTTTTTGGCTTCATCCCAAAAACCACTATTAAAGGCCATTTGTCCGCAACAGGTTTGTTCTGGATTGTAATGAACTTCAACGCCGGCTTTTTGTAAAACTTTCACTACATTCATGCCTGTTTCAGGATACATTTGATCAACAAAACACGGAATGAAAAGATCAATAGTCATATACTTGGGAATAAAGTGCAAATATAGGCCAAAGGAATGTTTTTATACAGTTTTTATTTTCAAATGTCAGTTTCATTGCAAATGATTATTGCTGTTCATTAATTGTGACTGCTTGAGTATGATTTAGTTCAATCCAAAAATTTGGATATGATTTCACCACCACCGATGGGTTTTCAATTGTAACGGCATTGCTCACCATAGCGAGAGGCGACAACGCCATGGCCATACGGTGATCATGGTAAGTTTTAAAATGAATGAATTGTAAATCAGTGTTTTGATTTTCAGGATAAAGGTCAAAAACGCCTTCCGAAATTTGAATGAAACGACATCCTATTTTTTGAAGCTCGGCTTGAAGCGCAGCAGTACGATCGGATTCTTTGTATTTAAGGTTTTCAAGACCCGTAAAACGCGCTTGAACTTTTAGGCCGGCGCAGGTTGCAGCCAAAGCCGGGAGCATATCGGGATGGTTTTGCAAATCAAATTGTAGTTTTTTGGCAATTTTTCCGGTTTTAAATACCAACAGGCCGTCAGGCTCCTGAAAGGCCTCTACGCCAAGTTGGGAAAACATTGAAACCATTTCTTTGTCGCCTTGTAAACTATTGAACGACAAATTTTTAAGTAGTAATTCTCCGCCCTCACTCATGGCAACCAATTCAAACCAAAATGCAGCGGCACTCCAATCAGGCTCAACGGTCAAGGTGTTTTTTTTATATTCCAACGGCAGGATGTGTATGATTCGGTTGTTGACGATTATGTTGGCGCCATACCATTTCATCAAATTTACACTCATTTCTAGGTATGGCATGGAGCTTAAATTGCCGCTAAGTTCCAGTTCAAGGCCGTTTTTCCATGTGGGAGCAGCCAAAACAAGAGACGATGCAAACTGGCTGCTTTTTTCCATACTTACCTTTGTTTTGCCCCCCTGAAGTTTCTTGCCATGAATACGTAATGGTGCAAATCCTTCTTTTTCAGCATATTGAATGTTAGCTCCCAATTGTTTGAGGCTGTCAACAAGATCGGATACCGGTCGTGATTTCATTCTTTCGTCGCCGGTAAGCATCCAATCACCATGCACCGATGCGAGGTAAGTAACCAAAAACCTGAAAACGGTACCGGCATTGCCGCAATGGATGGTAGTCAATAAATTCCTATTTGCTCCTTGTTGAATCAAGTGGAGGTTGCGAATGAGCATTTGAGTGTCATCTGCCTCTGAAAGCGCAGCTATTGAGCTGAAATCAAATCCACCGTAGGCGCAAATCATCAAAGCCCTGTTGCTGATGCTTTTACTCTCCGGAAGGCGTACCTCAGCTTTAAAATCTTTTTTATTTATTTTAATTAACATATTATTATTCAACTATATATAGAAAAAAATGCAGGCTTTCGCGAACCAAATCTATTGTGACTTCTACGTCATAAATGGCTTCACCAACGTCTTTTAACAAAACAAAAAGCAACTTGTTACTGTTGTTTTTTTTGTCTTGAAACATTCTTTCAATCAGGTTTTCAATCTCGTTTTCCGCAAATTTATAAGGTGTATAATACTTTTTATATGTTGCGCAAAAGACCTCGGCCTCTTGCAAAGGCAGTTGCAATAAGCGGTGCGAGAGGTACAACTCGGCCAACATTCCAGCCGCTATTGCTTCGCCGTGCAGCAAGGAGATTTCGTTCTCAAGTGCATGAGATTCTAAAGCATGGCCAACAGTATGACCAAAATTCAAGATTTTGCGCTCGGCCTTTTCTGTGGGATCGAGCGTTGTGATTGTTTTTTTGATGTCAACACATTGGCGGATGATTGCCAGTCCTTGAGAAGCTGTAAATTGTTGGGGATCAATATCAAACAATTGCTTGTTGGAAATAAAACCGTATTTCAACACTTCGGCATAGCCCGACAAGAGCTCGCGCTCTGGCAAAGTGGATAAAAATTCATTGAAAATCAATACCATCTCAGGAGGGTAAAAAGTGCCGATATGGTTTTTAAAGTATTGGAAATCAACACCTGTTTTTCCTCCAATGGCAGCATCTACCATCGCCAATAGGCTTGTGGGAATATGGATGGTTCGAATGCCTCGTTTAAAGCATGAGGCGGCAAACCCCCCGATGTCGGTTGCCATTCCGCCGCCAAGATTGATCAAAAGGGCATCGCGACCAGCACCTATGGCAGTCAATTGCTGCCAGATGGTTGCAACAGTGTCGAGGGTTTTATGGGCTTCGCCTGAATGAATCACCAAATGATGAAAATCGGATGCTGGTTGCCCAAGCATTTCCATCAAAACAGGCACACAATACGTATTAGTTTGTGTATCACTCAAAAACACTACTTTTTGTTGGTGCTTTTTGCTTTCAACCAAAACGTTGATAAGTCGTTGCAATGCTTCAGTACCATAAAGGGCTTGTGTTTTCATTGTGATTTTAGATTCATTTTCAAAATTCGCCTTGTTTTTTGTTTGCAAAAATGGTGATTATTATAAGATTCCACAAAAACGATATTGGCTTTTATGAATCGAATAACCAATCAGCCTTATACTTAGCGACCAAAAACTTAATAGAATGCCGCAAGCAACAAGTCCAAATGTTGAAAAGGAATATCGTGCAACTTGCTGATTTGATGGTTTGTAAGAATACCGTTAAAAATATATGCTCCTTTTGAGAAGGGTCTATTGTTTTTAAGTGTATTGTCAACACCACCATTTTCGGCGATCTCGAGCAAGAGACTGCTAAAAAAATTGCTGAATGATGTTGATGCAGTTCTCGGAACCTTTGAGGCTATATTTGGAACACAATAATGAGTGATGTCATGTAGTTGATAAACAGGGTTTTGGTGATTTGTTGGACGTGAGGTCTCAAAACATCCCCCTTGGTCAATGCTTACATCAATGATGACAGAGCCGGCTTTCATTTTTTTAACAAATTCGGCGGGGATAAAGCAAGGTGTTGTGCCTTCTGCCGCATGTTTTGCGGCGATTACCACATCGGCGGTTAGAAGGGCTTTTTCAATTTCATCAGGTTGAAATACAGAAGTATAGATTCTTTCCTTGAGGTTGTTTTGTAAAGTTCGCAGCTTATAGATGGAGTTGTCGAACACCTTAACTTGAGCACCAAGTCCAAGCGCTGCGCGCGAAGCGTATTCGGCAACTGTTCCGGCACCAATCACCACTACTTCGGTGGAGGGCACACCGGGAAAGCCTCCCAACATAATGCCTTTGCCATATTGCGGATGACAAAGGTATTCGGCAGCAATCAGCATGGTGGCGTTACCAATTATCTCGCTCATTGATCGTACCAAGGGAAGCGCTCCGGTTTTGTCTTGAATGAACTCGAAGGCAAGGGCATTGACTTTTTTGGTCATTAAATGCTGAAAATAGTCTTTGGTGCGTGTTGGAAGCTGAACAGCCGACATCAGACAACGGTGTTTTTCGAGCAATTCAATTTCTTCGCGAAGTGGAGGGGCTATTTTTAAGACAATATCTGCTCCAAAAACAGAGGCGTGATCGCCAATAATTTCGGCTCCGGCCTCGGCATATTCATTGTCGGAAAAACGTGATTTTTCACCTGCGTTCTTTTCTAAAAGTATGCGATGTCCATGGTTTACAAGTAAACGAACCCCTGAAGGAACCAAGCCAATTCTGTTTTCATTGGCCGACAGCTCCCGCGGAATACCAATTGTTAAACTGCTTGATTTTTTTGCCACTTCTAACACTTCTTCTTGTGTTAAAATGCCTGCTGAGCTTGAAAATTGATTGTAATTGATGTTTTCGGCCATGGTTATTTTGGGTTTACTTTTGCTGAATTACCTCGATTTCAAACCGCCTTGTTTCATTTGATTCGTTTGATTCGCCGTTTTCAATGGTTACCTTTACGTATTTTTCAGGTAAAAGTTGCTGAATCTTTTCAGGCCACTCTACAAAGCAGCTGTGCCCGCTGTAAAAATAGTTTTCATATCCAATGTCATACGCTTCTTCGATGCGGTTGATGCGATAAAAATCAAAATGATACACTAAAATATCAAACTCGTTGCCATACTCATTGACGAGTGAGAACGTTGGACTACTTACATCATCGTTGATACCCAATTGTTTACACAGTAGTTTGATGAGGGTTGTTTTGCCTGAACCCATCGGACCATAGAAGGCAAAAACACCGGCTTCGCCTATGAGCGAAACCAGTGTTTTAGCAACTTTTTCCAATTCGGAAAGTGAGTTAATTTTTATTAGATGTTTCATCTTGCTTTAAGAAAAATAATGGGAACCAGCATCTCTTGCAACGAAATGCCTCCATGCTGAAAGGTGTTGCGATAATAATTCACGTAATGGTTGTAGTTGTTGGGATAAGCGAAAAAGTCGTTTCCTCGTGCAAAAACGTAGGCAGTACTTACATTCACTCTCGGAAGGAAAATATCTTCAGGGTCTTTGACTTCAAACACTTCTTTTGAGTTGTATTTCAGGCTTTTGCCATATTTATAACGCAGGTTGGTGTTCACGGTGCGATCGCCCAAAATCTTCACAGGGTCTTTTACATACACCGATCCATGGTCGGTAGTGATGACCATATCGCATTTTTTTTGGGCGATAAACTTGATGATATCAAACAACGAGGAGTGTTTAAACCACGAAAGCATCAGCGATCGGTAAGCCGGTTCATCCTCGGCCAACTCACGAATCATTTCCATCTCGGTGCGGGCATGTGAAAGCATATCCACGAAATTGTAAACGATAACGTTTAACTTGTTCACCATTAGGTTCGACATGCTTTCGGCCAGCTTTTTGCCCACATTCAAGTTGAGTACTTTATTGTATGAATAGCGGATGTCTTTGCCATATCGGCGGAGTTGTTCACCTAAAAGTTCAGATTCAAACTGGTTTTTGGTGCCATCGTCTTCTTCGTCAACCCAATATTTTGGAAACTTTCTGCGTATTTCGGAGGGCATCAAACCTGCAAAAAAAGCGTTGCGGGCATATTGGGTAGTGGTGGGTAAAATGCTGTAATACAGCTCGTCTGTCTCTACCCTAAAAAATTCTTCAATGATGGGTTGAACGGCCTTCCATTGGTCGTAACGCAAATTGTCAATCAGGATTACAAACAAGGGATTGTCAGTGGCGTCTAAATGCGGTAAAACCTTATCTCTGAGCAAGGTATGCGACAAAACCGGTTTGTTGTTGCTGCGGTTGTTGATCCAATTGGTATAGTTTTTTTCTATAAAACGTGCAAAAACTGTGTTGGCTTCGTCTTGCTGCATCCGCAAAACCTGCATAATGCCCTCATCTTGCGAGGCTTCGAGCTCCAGCTCCCACCGCACCAATTTTTTATACACTTCCACCCATTCGTTGTGGTCAAGTTGGTTGGAAAGCTCCATGCCTATTTGGCGGAACTCTTGCTGGTAGCTCATGGTAGCTTTTTCGCTGACTAACTTCTGGTTTTCGAGATTCCTTTTGAGCGAAAGTAAAATCTGATTGGGCTTGACAGGTTTTATGAGGTAATCGGCAATTTTACTTCCAATGGCATCTTCCATGATGGACTCCTCTTCACTCTTGGTGATCATCACCACGGGCAGGTGTGGATAATCAATTTTTATCCTCTCCAGCGTTTCGATGCCGGAAAGCCCGGGCATGTTTTCGTCGAGAAAAACAATGTCGAAATTTTCTGTTTTTAGCAAATCGAGGGCCTCGTCGCCGTTGTTGGTGGTGGCTACCTCATAACCTTTGTGCTCGAGAAAAATAATATGTGGTTTCAACATATCAATTTCATCATCGGCCCATAAAATCTTTATTTTTTCCATGTAATTAATTTTCAGATGTTTAAAAAAGGGTAGAGTAGATTCATTGATATGTGCTTACATTTGCAATCAATAATGCGTTTTCTGTAGGTTTATTGTACCAAAGAGGATGCCACTACCACAAAATTAACGTTTTTTATGGCCGCTATATTTACGGGTAAAAAGAAAATCTTCAACGATCCGGTGTACGGGTTTGTTCAAATTCCGGATAAGCTGCATTTCGATATTATTGAACATCCTTACTTTCAGCGTTTGCGTCGTATCAAGCAATTGGGATTGACGCATTTGGTATATCCGGGTGCGTTGCATACCCGTTTTCAACATTCGATTGGAGCCATGCACCTGATGCAGCAAGCCATTGCGATGCTACGCTCTAAGGGTTATGGTATCAGCGATGAAGAGCTGCAAGCGGCTTCATTGGCCGTTTTATTGCACGATATTGGTCACGGTCCTTACTCACATACACTCGAAAACACCATCGTTTCTGGTGTTTCACATGAGCAATTGTCGTTAAAAATGATGCAGTTGCTCAACCGCCAGTTTAACAATCAGTTGGCAATGGCGATGGAGATTTTTAAGGGCAGCTATCCACGAAATTTCCTTTGTCAATTGGTTTCAAGTCAGTTGGATATGGATCGTATGGACTATCTTAAGCGTGATAGTTTTTTCACCGGAGTAGCCGAAGGTGCTATAAATGCCGACCGCCTGTTAGCGATGCTCGAGGTGGATGACGATCAATTGGTGATTGAAGCCAAAGGAATTTACTCGGTGGAACAATTTATTGGTGCCAGAAGGCTAATGTATTGGCAAGTTTATCTTCACAAAACAGTGCTTTCGGCCGAAAATATGCTGATGAATGCTTTAAAACGAGCCAAAGAGTTGAGCCTGAAGGACCACGAGCTGCCGGCAACTCCTGCTTTGCAATATTTTCTCAAAGAGGATTATCTGTCGCTTGGCCATGAGGCTGCTGTGGTGGAGTATTTTGCGCAATTAGATGATTTTGATATATTTACTTCATTGAAACAATGGCAGTTTTATCCCGATCCTTTGCTTTCTATTTTAAGCAAAGGTATCGTCAACAGGCATTTGTTCAAGGTTGAATTGTCAAACGAGCCTTTCGACCCTGAGCGTATCAGCAAGTTGAAAGCACGTATTGCCCAGCAGTTTAAGCTCAATAAATACGAAGCTGATTTTTTGTTTATACAAGAATCAACCTCGAACCATGCCTATCACCCCTCGCAATCGAGCATCAGTATTTTATATAAAGATGGTCAGAAAAGAGATATTTCTTTGGCCTCCGATCAACTGAATATTTCCGTGTTAACACATCCTGTTACCAAGTATTTTATCTGTTATCCCAAAGAAATACTTTAGTAAATGGCAAAATTGGACCAAAATTGGCCGATTAAGATGGTTTTTACCTCATATTCAGTCTCAAGTTGGGTTTAGGTTCTACATCAAATATTCTTCGTGGATCATTTAACCAACTATAATTCAATGCTATAAAATGATTTAGGAAAAAAGACATTTTAAAGAGACAGCTCATTGCTGAAAAAAAAATAACTTTGAACCATGCAATCAAAGTAAATGATGAATTACAGTAAAAAGCAATTGTTTTCACTTGTCGCGTTAAGGATGGTGATAGGTTGGCACTTTCTTTACGAAGGAATGGTAAAAGTTCTCAATCCTGCTTGGACTTCAAAAGCCTATTTATTGGATTCGGGTGGGTGGTTCAAGCAATTTTTTATCGAGATCGCCAACCGCGATGCAGTGCTTCAAACAACAGATTTGTTGAATGCCTATGGGCTGACATACATTGGTTTAGCACTTATTTTGGGTGTTTTGGGTCGCGCGGCTGCTATTGCCGGAATGGTGCTTTTGGCTTTGTATTATCTTTCGCATCCTGCTTTTCCGGGCATCGAATACCTTTTCCCTTCGGATGGAAGCTATTTCATCGTCAACAAAACTTTAATTGAATTTTTTGCCTTATTGCTACTTTTCGTCTTTCCAACGGATCATAAAGTTGGCGTTTGCAGGCTCATCCGTAACAACAAAACCGAGATTAACCATGAGTGAGGAGCAACAAAACAAAAAAAAGTCAATCAGTCGGCGCGACATGTTGGCAGGTCTTGCCGCCTTGCCAGTTTTGGGAGTCATCGGATATGGCTTGATGGAGCATGAAGCAGCCCGGCAAAGTATGCGCAGCAAAGGCTTAAACAACCTTCAGCTTCCAGTTCCGGCCGCTGATTTACATATGGTCGAAGGCAAAACGCTTCGTATTGGCGTGGTGGGTTGCGGAGGAAGAGGCGGCTATCTGATGAAAGCCCTGGGTTTTGTGCATCCCGACCGGATTGACGATTGGGAAATGAAAGCAAAAAAGGAAAGCTACTGGGCCGATTATTTAAAAGAATTCAGAAATCAAGAAGACCTTAACATCCGCATCGCGGCTGTTTGTGATGTTTTCGAAAAACATGCTGAAAGAGCCATCAAAACGGGAGCCAATGTATTTCGCAATGGTGAAGGAGGCAAAATGAGCGATCAACCCAAACGCTATCTTACTTACCAAGAGCTTGTTTCAGCCGATGATATTGATGCTGTCATTGTTGCCACGCCTGACCATTTGCATGTGCCCATTGCCATTGAAGCGGCAAAAAACGGAAAGCATGTGTATTGCGAAAAACCACTTTCATGGACGGTTGAAGAGACCTTTGAAGTGCGAAAAGTTGTAAAAGATACAGGTATTGTGTTTCAATTGGGACATCAAGGCCGCCAAACCGAAAGTTACCAAGTGGCCAAGTCTATTATCAGCCAAAATGTGATTGGAAAAGTTTCCCTGATCGAAGTATGTACCAACCGCAATGATCCCAATGGGGCATGGGTGTATGATATAGATCCTGAGGCGAATGAAAAAACCATTGACTGGAAACAATTCATTGGACCGGCACCATGGCATGAGTTCAGTCTCGAACGTTTTTTCCGCTGGCGTTGTTGGTGGGACTACAGCACCGGCCTGAGTGGTGATCTTTTCACCCATGAATTTGATGCCATGAACCAGATTTTAGGCCTCGGAATTCCTGAATCGGCAATGGCTACCGGAGGAATTTATTTTTACAAAGATGGCCGAACAGTGCCCGATGTGTTGAATATGGCCTTTGAATATCCTAAAAAAGACCTTAGCTTATTGTACAGCGCCACCCTCAGCAGCGAAAAAAACCGAGGTAAAACCATTATGGGACACGATGCCTGGCTCGAACTTGACGAAAATCTTACCATTTATCTTGATCCACGATCAACACAGTACCGCGATAAGATTGAAAACGGAATACTTGAGCCGACGAAACCCATCTATTCGTATGTTCCCGGACAAGGAAGTGTTGATGCCATCACCACTCCAACTGAAAAATATTTTGCCGGAAGAGGATTGTTATATACCTATCGCAATGGCAAAGCGGTAGATACTACACATTTACATTTACTGGAATGGCTCAACTGCATTCGGCTTGAAAATGGCACACAGCCCAGCTGCAATATTGATCAGGCATTTGAAGAAGCCATTACCGCCCATATGGGCACCATTTCGTACCTTGAAGGCCGCCGCACACATTGGGATGAAACCAATGAAAAAATAACCTAAGTTTGTTGAAATGAAAAATATACCCACAAAACAGTACAACTCAAATCATCAGCTTATTAACACGGCTGTTGTGGGGTATGGATTGTCTGGGCAGATTTTTCACGCGCCTTTTTTACAAGCGCATCCTGCCTTTAGTCTTCACACCATTGTTTCATCAGGAGTAAAAGCCCATGCAGCATATCCTTCTGTTCAAGTTGTTGCCGATTTTGAAAAGATGCTTCTCAATCCTGAAATACAGTTGGTGGTGCTTTGCACGCCGCATCATCTTCATGCCTCGCAAGCCATTGCGGCAATGGAGGCCGGCAAGGATGTGGTGATTGAAAAACCTGTGGCCATGAGCAGTGACGAGCTGCAAACCATAATGCAAGTAAGCATGCGAACTCAGAGAACAATTTTTCCTTATCACAACCGCCGCTGGGATGGCGATTTTTTAACCATAAAGGAGTTGTTTCGTGCTGATGTTTTGGGCCAAATTATTGATTTTGAGTCACGTTTCGACCGTTTCAGTCCTGTGGTTTCGAGGGCCGAATGGCGTTACACATCCGAATCGGGTGGCGGCACTTTGTTCGATCTGGGACCACATCTGATTGATCAGGCGCTGCATCTGTTTGGAAAACCATCTGCTATAAGTTGTCAACTTTCATTCCTTCGCAAATCAAGCAAAGCCAACGACAGTTTCGATCTCAAATTGTTTTACCCCACGACTACTGCCACCCTCAAAGCAGGAATTTTTGTCAGTGAACCCGGGCCGCGTTTTCAGCTGCATGGAATGAAAGGCTCTTTTGTGAAGTATGGCCTCGATCCACAGGAGGCGCGGCTTAAAAAGGGAATGCTTCCAAGTGATTTACGTTTGGGAAAAGATCGGAAAAGTGCCTTCGGAATTTTGCATCTTGCCTATAATGAAAGAGTTAGCTTTCCAACGATTGAGGGTCATTATATGGGGTTTTATGATGCTGTGGCTGAAACTGTTTTAAACAACGCAACACCAGCCGTGAAGGCCGACGATGCGCTTTTGGTGATGCAAGTGATTGAAACGGCCTTGCGCAGTCACCAAGAGCAAAGAACAATTTATTTTTAACCTAAAAACCAAGATTCATGCAATCGAGACGCGATTTTTTGAAAACCATCCCTGTTTTATCAGGCACCTTGATGATGGCAATGGCTGCCGGCAAGGAGAGCTTTGGGGCAGTAACCTTAGAAAAAGAAGCCGGATTACAACTTTGGACTGTAAGGGACGACATCCAAAAAGATATGAAAGCCACCCTAAAAGCCGTGAGTGCATTAGGTTATAAGAGCATTGAAACCTATGGTTTCGATGGCAAGTTTTACGGTGAAGATCCCAAGGAGTTTTCACGCTTTTGCAGCGATTTAGGGCTTACCATTCACAGCACCCATACCGGTATTACTGCTGAAAATGCTTCTGAATACGCCGAAAAAGCTGCCACGGCCGGTCTTTCTTACTTGGTTTTGCCTTCCATGATGGGTCGTCCAACAGAGCGGTTGGATCATTTCAAGCGCGCTGCCGCCGAAATGAATATTATTGGTGAACGCTGCCTGCAACATGGCATCCGCTTTGGTTACCACAACCACGATTTCGAATTCAAAAAAACGGATGGCAAGCTACCCTATGAGGCGCTGCTTCAGGAAACTGATCCGCGATTGGTATCTTTTCAGATGGATCTGTATTGGATAATCAAAGCCGCACAAGACCCCTTCAAATATTTTGAAAACTATCCCGGATGCTTCAGTCTCTGGCATGTAAAAGATATGAGCACCGACGGCAAAAGCTGCATCGTGGGCAATGGCCGTATTGATTACAGATTGCTTTTCAAAAAAGCTGCTTTGGCCGGTCTCGAACGTGTTTTTGTTGAGCAAGAACAGTACGACGAAGGCACACCGCTCTATTGCGCAGGCCAAAGCCTGAAATACATCAACAAACGTCTTTTTTAACCAATAACCTTTTTTCATATGGAAGAAAATAAACTATCAAACAATGGAATGGATCGCCGCTCGTTTTTGCGCAACACCGCTCTAACCGCCGCCGGTTTTATGATCTTGCCCAGCAATGTCATTTCAGGTTTGGGACATCGTGCCCCGAGCGATAAGCTCAACATCGTGGGGGTGGGCGTAGGTGGTCGCGGAGGCGGAGTCATCAGGGCCGTCAGCAGTGAAAACATCATTGGCCTTTGCGATGTGGATTGGAAATACTCAAACAAGATATTTGGTGAGTTTCCCGATGCCAAAAAATATTACGATTGGCGGAAGATGTTTGACGAAATGGGCGATTCTATTGATGCTGTTGTAGTTGGAACGCCCGACCATACACATGCCATCATCAGCATCAACGCCATGAAAATGGGAAAACATGTGTATTGCGAAAAACCACTTACCCATGCCGTTTGGGAATCGCGTCAGATGACCGAGATCGCCCGCCAATACAAGGTGGCCACGCAAATGGGCAACCAGGGCAACTCGGGCGAAGGTATCAGGCAAGTATGTGAATGGGTTTGGGATGGCGCCATTGGCGAAGTGAAAGAAGCTCACGCCTGGACAAATCGTCCTATCTGGCCTCAAGGCTTGGAAAGACCCAAAGAAATTATGACTATTCCCGACACTTTGGCTTGGGATTTATTCTTAGGACCTGCCAAAGAGAGGCCCTATAATGCCATTTACACTCCTTGGAATTGGCGTGGGTGGTGGGATTTTGGCACCGGTGCCCTCGGCGATATGGCCTGTCATATCATGGATCCGATCTTTATGTCACTCAACCTGAAGTATCCTACCAAAGTGCAAGGAACATCCTCTCAGTTCAACACCGAATCGCCACCATTGGCAGAGGTTGTGAAATATGTTTTTCCAAAAAGAGATGCCATCAATGGTGTTGGAATGCCCGAAATTAACGTCACTTGGTGGGATGGTGGATTGCTTCCGCCGCGTCCGGAAGAGTTGCCCGATGGCGAAGTGATGGGACGCGATCCCAATGGAGGTTGCCTGCTGATTGGCACCAAAGGGAAAATTATGACCGGCTGCTATGGTCGCGATCCGTTTTTGTTGCCGCTTGAATACGACAAAGACTACAAAAGACCCACACCCAAAATGCGCCGCGTAACCGTTGGCCACGAAATGGATTGGGTGCGTGCCTGTAAAGAAAGTCCGGAAAGTAGGGTAGAAGCCAGCTCACATTTTGGCTATTCAGGGCCTATGAATGAGATGGTGGTGATGGGCGTTGTGGCTGTTAGGCTGCAAGACCTCAAACGTGAGTTGCTATGGGACGGCGAAAAAATGGAGTTCACCAACATTGGTGAAAATGATGAAATTCGGGTAGTGAAAAGCGATAAGTTTGAGGTGATTGACGGTCATCCGCATTTCGATACACAACACGAAACCATCAAAGCTAAACAAGCTGCTCAGGAATATATTAAACATACCTACCGTGCAGGATGGTCGTTATAAATCATTAACTAACAGTAATTTATATTAATTTAAAAAATAAAATGATGAAAAAATTTATGTTTATTGGTTTGGCGTTTTTGGGCCTTGCCGCTTGTCAAAATGCCGGTAACAAGGCGACAGAACAAAAAGAAGAAGCAAAAGTGGAAGTCGTTGCCGACAATACTTTATCGCAGGCAGAAGCCGATGCCGGCTGGATGCTGATGTTTGATGGTCAAAACCCGGGAAAATGGCGGGGTTATGGCAAGGACTATTTCCCCACGGGCTGGAAAATCGAAAACGGAACCTTGCAATGTATTGGTTCGGGACGCGGTGAAGCGGGTTCACTCGAAGGAGGCGATATTATTTTTGATGAAAAATTTCAAAACTTTGAGCTGAGCCTCGAGTGGAAAATCTCCGAAGGTGGAAATAGCGGTATTTTATATCTCGCCCAAGAGCTGCCCGACAAAACCATTTGGCAAACAGCCCCCGAAATGCAAGTGTTAGACAACACCACGCATCCCGATGGTCGCGAAGGCGTTCACAGTGCCGGTGCATTGTATGATATGATTGGCGTTGCAGCCGATAAAGTAAAGCCGGTAGGTGAATGGAATCAGGTTAAATTATTGGTGTTTAAGGGGTTAGTTGAACATTGGCTCAATGGTGAAAAAGTAGTGAGTTATCACCTTTGGACACCCGAATGGAACGAAATGGTAGCGAAAAGCAAATTCCCTCAATACAATCCTGACTGGGCCAATGTGGCTCAAGAAGGCTTCATCGGCTTGCAAGATCATGGCGATGATGTTTGGTATAAAAATATTAAAATCAGACAGTTATAGTTAATAGTTGTTGATTTTTTGGTCGTCTTTGAATGGGTTCTATTGTTGTCGCGGGTGGCAACTAACTGCTGAAAACCCATTCAAAGACGGCCTTTTTCGTGCAATCTTGTCTTCCTTATTTTGAAGGAATGGCTTAAAAATGTACCTTCGTAAAAAAAAGAGCTTTGAGTACCTCATCCATCAAAAGCATTACTATGATTGGCACCGGCAGGGTAGCGCATCATTTGTGTCGGGCTTTTGCGTCAAATGATATGGTTATAGCCGAAGTTGTTGGTCGTAATCAATTAAAAACTAATGAATTAGCTAAATCATACGGAGCAACATCTATTTCAAAACCGGAACAAGTTTCGCAAAATGCTGATTTGTATGTGATTGCTGTGAGCGACGATGCTATTGAAGAGGTTATCGGCACCTTACCTGCTTTAGGTGGTTTGGTGGTTCATACATCGGGAATGAAAAGTCAAATTGTTTTTGAAAAAAAATTCGCTCGGTATGGCATTTTCTACCCTTTGCAAACCTTCTCATTCGAGCGAAAGCCCGATTTTGCAACCATTCCGGTTTTTGTTCATTCCAATACTGATGGGGATACACAATTGTTGTTGGCCTTGGGAAAAAAGATTTCAAATGACGTTCATGTCATTTCCGATGCACAACGCCAACGCCTTCATTTGGCGGCAGTTTTTGTGAATAATTTTAGTAACACGATGTATAGTATTGCTGATGAATTACTTACAGCTGAAGGCTTGTCTTTTAATGCACTCAAACCACTACTTTTAGAAACTGCTCTCAAAGCACTTCAAATGCCGCCTAAGGAAGCACAAACAGGGCCGGCCCGCCGCAACGATCGAGGCACCATTCAACAGCATCTCCAGCTTTTGCAGCAACACCTTGACGTTCAAAAGGTGTATCAAACAATGACAGATTATATTTTAACCCAATTTCACAAAGAGTAATTTATGAGTAACTACAAAGCTAAATTGCATAATATTTCAACTTTTATATTTGATTATGATGGCGTTATGACTGACGGAGTGATCGTTATCAATAACGATGGTGAGCCGCTTCGTACTGCCAACGTCAAAGATGGCTATGCCCTTCAATTGATTAGAAAGCTGGGTTATAACGTGGCGATTATTTCCGGAGGTTACTCTCCTAGCATGAAAAAACGCTTTGAGTCATTAGATATTTCTGATGTTTTTTTGGGGGTAAGTAACAAATTAGAGGTTTTTGAAAAGTATCTTATTGATAAGAATATCTCTGCCGATGAAGTGCTGTATATGGGCGATGATATACCTGATTATCTCACCATGGAAAAGGCCGGTGTGGCCACTTGCCCATCGGATGCCTCCGAAGAAATCAAACGTATCAGCATTTATATCAGTCATTACCGTGGTGGGCATGGGTGTGTGCGCGATGTGATCGAACAAGTTTTGAAAGTGCAAGGCAAGTGGATGAATGCGATTGCACATCATTGGTAAACTGCTTAAAATGAAGTATCTAAAGCTGATTAGGTGGCCCAACCTCCTCATTATCGCAATCACTATGTTGTTGGTTCGCTACGCCATCATTTGGCCGCACTTGGGCAATGTGGGTAGCGAAGCGATGGTACCTCTGCATGTTTTTTTGATTTTGGTGCTGGCTTCTGTATTGACTGCTGCCTCCGGTTACATCATCAATGATTTGTTTGATACTGATGTTGACAGCATAAACAAACCTGAGAAAATGTTGATTGGTAGGGAGATACGCTTTTCAACAGCGCGCCAACTCTATTGGATACTGGTATCTACAACCATTTTATTGGCGGCTTATTTGGGCTATGTGGTGCAAAGTTGGCGTTTGAGCGTCGTCATCATCATGATGAATGGTTTGCTGTGGTTTTACTCCAAACGTTACAAAAGAATGAATTTGGTGGGAAATGTGGTAATTGCCTTTGCCAGTTCCTTGTCGTTGATTATTGTTTGGCTGACTGATTTTTTATCTCTCACCGGAAAGCCACAGCTGTTTGCTGAGGCATCCCTTTTGTTCCCAAAAATTACCGGCACTTTGCTCGTTTACACTTTGTTTTCGTTTCTCACCTCCATGATACGCGAAATGGTGAAAGATATCGAAGACGTAGAGGGCGACAAGCGTTATGGATGTCGCAGCTTTGCTGTGGTTGCAGGTGTTGAATCAGCCAGAATGATGGCGATAGGTTTGAATGTTATCTTGCTGATAATGATATTGGTATGGCAATATGTGCTGTGGCAGATCAACAATTTCTATGCGTTTTCGTTCCTGTTTATTGTTGTAATCAATGCGGTAGCCACATTGTATCAGTTGTATTTTGCCAAAGAAAAGTCCAATTATTCCCGTGTTTCTTTTCTTTTAAAAGTGTTGATGGTGAGTGGTTTGGCTTCGATGGTGTTTCTTTAAAGCGCCTCAAGTTAAGCTTCAATCGTGGGCCATTAGTAAGAATGTGCATTGCCTTGGTTTTACTACTTTTCTCCCGTTTATGTTTAAAAAAACGTATGATATTCGCCAAATTACAAGCACCTTTGCAGGTTCAAGGCTTTTGTTTTGGTAGATAATCTTTTTGAATTTTTTGATGAATACACTATGAATTTAACTACTGTTGACTTTGGAATTCTTCCTAATGGCTTAAAAGCCAAGCTGTTTCAAATTATTTGTGATGATGGTATGCGTGTAGCGATTACAAACTATGGCGGCATTATCACCTCTATTGAAACACCCGACCGCGATGGAAAGCTCGATCATATTGCCGCCGGTTTTATGGCGTTGGAAAATTATTTGTTGCCTAATCCCTACTTTGGTGCTGTAATTGGCCGATATGCCGGACGTATCGCTTTTGGTCGGTTTTCATTGGAAGGTATTGATTATCAGCTTTCACTGCAGGATGAGTTTTGTCATTTACACGGCGGTGCCGAAGGTTTCCACGCCCGATTGTGGGACTATCAAATCACTGAAAAACCGGATTTTATCTCGATTGAGCTTTCTTATCTAAGCCCTCACCTCGAGGAGGGTTATCCGGGAAATTTAAAGGTAAAAACGACCTATAAAATTCTCCCTGAAAACCGAATTGAGGTTGAATATGAAGCAGTTACAGATAAACCCACCTATTTGAACCTGACCAATCATTCTTATTTTAATTTGAATGGTTTTGCAAACGATATTGCTGATCATCAACTCAAGGTGGCAGCAAAAGAATATGTGGAACTCAACAATAACCTTTTACCCACCGGAAAGCTTCTTCCTGTCGCAAACAGTCCTTTGGATTTTCAGGAAGCCGTGCTATTGGCGGATCGTGACATACCCGCCGTTATTGAATTGGACCATTGTTTTGTGCTCGAAAAGGAGAGAAATCCGGTCGTACCTGATGTTGTTTTGCGGCATGAAAAATCCGGAAGGACATTGAAGGTGTTTACCAGTCAGCCCGGAGTTCAAGTTTATTCAGGAAACTTTTTAGATGGTAGTTTACATGGACATGCGGGCCGTAAATATTCTAAGCACAGCGCAATATGTTTTGAAACCCAGCATTTTGCCGACAGTATGAACCAACCAAATTTCCCTTCAACGCTGCTCAAACCCAACGAAAAGTTTTTCCAATCTACTGCTTATCAGTTCGGGGTTGAGCTTTAAAATGCCTGAATCATTATGTTTATTTATCATTCCCCGAAATATCTACCGCCAAAGCCAACTGCATGAATCCTTCTGTTATTGAACCTTTTCAACTCATTCTCGCCTCACAATCGCCAAGGCGACAGCAACTGCTTGCGGGCATGGATTTGCCTTTTACCATTCTTACCAAAGAGGTGGATGAATCATTTCCCGATGATTTGCCCGTGCTCGAGGTTGCGGCTTATTTGAGTAAGAAAAAATCATTGTCTTTTGATTTAGAAATGCTACCGCCTCATTATCTGCTTATTACGGCTGATACTGTTGTCATTGTTGAAGATAGAATTTTGAACAAAGCGGCCCATAAGTCAGAAGCTATAGAAATGCTTTCCTTACTTTCAGGAAAAACGCATCAAGTGGTAACCGGCGTTTGTTTGCGATGGGGCGATAAAACGACCGTATTTAATGAGGTTTCAGAAGTGAAATTTGCAACTCTTACCCCATCCGAAATGCAGTGGTATGTGGACAAATACAAGCCTTTTGACAAAGCTGGTGCGTATGGAATTCAAGAATGGGTTGGATATATCGGCATTGAGTCAGTAAAAGGATCTTATTACAATGTGATGGGTTTACCGACACATCGTTTGTATCAAACTCTGAAAAGAATAGTGGGCGCTGATAAGGAGCCGCTTATCAATTATTTTATTTAATTTTAAACCGTATTCTATGAATCATCTCATAAAAAGAACGTTGAATTATTTCTTTCAAGGGCTATTGTTTTTAGCTCCTATCACGCTCACGGTATGGGGTCTCATTACCATTTTTGAACTCATTGACGGACTGTTGATTGGCTATTTGGATGCCTTGATCGATCGCCATATCCCCGGCCTTGGCATCATTGTTTTGTTGTTTTCTATCACCTTGATCGGACTTTTAGGTTCCAGCTTTTTGTTTAAACCTTTTCTGATGTATTTCGATCATCTTTTGACAAAAGCACCGCTCATTAAAATCATTTATACCTCTGTAAAAGATCTTGTTTCGGCATTTGTAGGTCAGAAAAAAAGGTTCAACGAGCCGGTAGTGGTAAAGATAGGAAAGGGCTACGATCTGGAAAAAATCGGATTCATCACCAACAAAGATTTAAGTTTTCTTGGCATCGCCGGACAAAAGGTTGCCGTATATTTGCCACATTCTTACGCCTGGTCGGGAAACCTTTTTATTGTTCCGGCAGAAAACGTCAGTCCTATTGATGCTTCTGCCACCGATGTGATGAAATTTATTATTTCGGCAGGTGTTACTAATCTTGAAATACAAAATGATGATGCAAATGACCAAGCCTACAATACTGATCACAAATGATGATGGATATTTTGCCACAGGGATTCGTGCTTTAATTACAATAATGAAAAAAATTGGTCGAGTGGTTGTTGTTTCGAGCGACCAGGTGATGTCGGGAATGGGTCATGCGATTACCATAAAAACACCTCTGAGGCTCACAACGGTTATTAAAACGGCTGATTATGAGGAGTATATATGCAATGGAACGCCTGTTGATTGTGTAAAATTGGGTGAGCAAGTGGTGCTGAAAGGAAAACCTGATTTGCTGGTTTCAGGAATCAATCATGGTTCAAACGCCTCCATCAATGTGATTTATTCCGGAACGATGGCCGCCGTAATAGAAGCCTGCATTGACGATATTCCGGCCATTGGATTCAGTTTAGACGATTACAGTTCCACTGCCGACTTCAGTCATTTAGAACCTTATATCCTCGAAATTACCCAAAGTGTGTTGCGCAACAGCCTGCCAGCAGGGGTTTGCCTCAACGTAAATTTACCCAAAAAACAAGCTGAACCCATCAAAGGGATTCGGGTTTGTCGGCAAGCCCACGCCCGTTGGGTGGAAGGTTTTGATTCGCGACAAGATCCGCGAGGCACTGAATATCATTGGCTTACGGGTAAGTTTGAAAACGATGATAAAGTTGAAGATACCGATGTTTGGGCTTTGGAAAACAACTATATTTCTGTGGTACCGGTGCAGTATGACCTAACGGCATACAAAGCACTTGATTTTGTGCGGGATTTGAAGTTGTAACAGCGGCTTTAAGCGTCAATTAAAACCCACTTAAAAACCCTACCAATGAATAATATTTTGAAATCGGATCATTTACTTAAAGGAATTTTGATCGGCCTTGCGTCAACAGCTGTGTTGTATTTTATCATTGTTGGTATCGTTGGGAACCTTAGCACAATCCCTTATTGGTTGCAAAATACCAAAACACCTTATCTTCTGGCTTTAATTCCCAATTTATTGATATTTAGATATTTAATGGTGAATAAAAAGCAGGATAAAACCGGAAGAGGTGTATTGTTGGTGATCTTTTTGGTCATTTTTGCCGTATTTATATTTGTTAAATAAATCCCTTTCCAAACACGATTTATGAAATACTATATCATTGTTGGGGAGGCTTCCGGCGATTTACACGCTTCTAATCTTATCAAAGAAATAAAAAAGATAGACCCTGAGGCGGATATACGTGCTTGGGGCGGTGATTTGATGGAGGCCCAAGGCGCACATATCGTGAAGCACTACCGCGATTTGGCTTTCATGGGTTTCATTGAAGTGTTGTTTAATTTGACTACTGTGCTTCGCAACATCAGTTTTTGCAAAATGGATTTGATTGATTATCAACCTGATATTCTTATTTTGGTTGATTATCCGGGTTTTAATTTGCGCATTGCCGAGTTTGCGCATCGCCATGGCTTCAAGGTGCAGTATTACATCTCGCCACAAGTGTGGGCATGGAAGAAAGGCCGCGTGAAAACCATCAAAAAGGTGGTGGATAAAATGTTGGTGATTTTGCCTTTTGAGAAAGATTTTTACAAAAAGTATGGCATGGAGGTGGCTTTTGTCGGACACCCTTTGCTGGATGCCATCCAAACAGAAGCGCTTCCTGACTTTGATTTCAGGATAGAACACCAGCTCGATCAACGCCCTATTGTAGCGCTCTTGCCTGGAAGCCGAAAACAAGAAATCAGTCGGTTGTTGAATGTGATGTTGTCAGTAGTGCCCTTATTTCCTGATTATCAGTTTGTGATTGCCGGTGCGCCTTCCATGGATGAAAGTTTTTACAGCTCCATCACCGGTGAAAGTGATGTTAAAATCGTTAAAAGTCAGACATATAGACTGTTACAAAATGCAACAGCGGCTTTGGTTACTTCGGGAACGGCCACGCTCGAAACAGCTTTGTGGGGCGTGCCGGAGGTTGTTTGCTACAAGGCCAACGGACTTTCTTATTTCATTGCAAAGCGCATTGTTGACATCAAACATATCTCGTTGGTCAACCTGATTATGGATCGCGAGGTGGTGAAGGAACTTATTCAAGATGAGCTCAATACAAAAAGTCTTTGTCGCGAACTTGACGCTTTGCTTCATGACAATGAAAAAATTGCACTGATCAAAGGCGATTATAAAGCATTGAAAAATAAACTTGGGGGAGGAGGAGCCTCAGCCCGCGCTGCACAGCTGATTGTCAACAACACCTCCGTTTGATTTCAAACTCAGGCGTTGATGTGTTGCAGAAAAGCATCTTTTCTTTACCGCCTTTTTTTATTTGATGTTAATATTCTCCGGCAAACCCCAATTTAAACAGATACGATATTACAATGAAAACTGAAAAAAGACTGAGTGAAGAACAGCAAAAAGAGCTTATAGAAACACTTCAAAGTCGGTTTGAGAAAAATATAAATCGGCATAAGAATCTTGATTGGAACAAGTTAGAAGCGAAGCTTAGAAATAATCCTAAAAAATTGTGGTCGCTGAATGAAATGGAAACCACAGGGGGTGAGCCGGATGTAGTGGGTTTTGATGAAGCAACGGATGAATACATTTTTTTCGATTGCTCGGCTGAAACTCCCAAAGGCCGCCGAAGTATTTGCTACGACCAAGAAGGTTTGGCATCACGAAAGGAGTTTAAACCAAAAAACACCGCTTTGGATCTGGCCGCTGCTATGGGTATCGAGATTTTGGACGAAGACCAATACCGTTACCTGCAATCACTTGGTAATTATGATACAAAAACCTCCAGTTGGTTGAAAACACCCACCAAAATTAGGGAGTTGGGAGGTGCGCTTTTTGCTGATTTTCGTTACGCTACTACCTTCGTTTATCACAACGGAGCTTCGTCTTATTACGCGGTCAGAGGTTTTCGTGCTTCGCTAAAGGTGTAAAATTTATTGCCAAAAGCGAATCAAATCATGAACAGATTCTCTTTCTTTTAAAACTTCAAAGCTCATCAAATCAGCTCTGTATCCAATGACTTTTGGTATTTGACGGCTGTTATATCGCGACCACATTCCCAAACTGTAAGCGCCCGTATCGTGGATGAGGATATAATCGCCTTCGTCAACTTTGGGCAGACGAATCTGGCGGGCAATGATGTCGCCGGCAAAACACAAAGGCCCGGCAAGGGTGTAAATGAAGTCGTCTGGGCCTTCTTTCAGGTGTCCTTCGTGGTCGGCTACTGTAATTTCATGGTGCCAATCATTGGGGTTGTAGCACTCACGCAATAAAAGATCAGCGCCAACGTGCAGGATCACAATGGATTGCTCTTCTTGACGTTTAACATATTCCACCTTCGAGGCCACCCATCCGGCCTGTGCATGAAGGGCGCGGCCAAATTCGGTAATGATCCGATAATGACCTTGAAACAATTTTGGAATGGCAGCTTCGAGCAAAGCTCTATATTGTCCAAAAGTTACAATTTTATCATTCTGATGATAAGCAACAGGCAATCCTCCACCCAAATCAAAAATCGTGATGGGGTCGCGTAAAGCTGCTTTTTCTATTTCCCGATTTACCTCTTCAATAAAAATAAAAACCCTTTGAATGCCTTCGACCAGTTGATGAACGGGATAGCCCTGTGAACCGATATGCACGTGTATTGCATTGATCCAATGGTGCTTAGTGAAGTATTTAATTAGCCTTTCACGATTTTCTTGCAAAGGGACAGCAAATTTTGAAACTTTTGATGCAACGCCAGTGGAAGCTATCTTGCCATCTCCAATTTGTGGATTCACCCGAATGCCAACACTACTTTTTGATGGGTTGGATTGTAGAAAATCGTGGATGCGATCCAATTCATCAAATGAATCTGCATTCAAATGCACTCCTTGCTCTAATGCAAAAATGATCTCAGCTTTGGTTTTGGCCGGCGAATCGAATACAATTTTGTCGGCCTGAAAACCACAAGACAGTGCGATTTGAAGCTCAGGCAAACTGGCAACTTCTATCCCTAAATCCATTGCTCGAAGCAGCTCGTTTATTTTGATCAAAGGATTGGCTTTCATGGCAGCAGCATGATGGGTAGAGGCTGGAAATGCTGCTTTAAGGGCCTTTAGTTTGCTTTCGAGATGTGCTAAGTCAAAGAATATGAGGGCGGTATCCTCTTCGCTGACGAAAGTTTTTTGCTTTAACAGTGCCGATAAAACCTGCGACTTTTCATACTGAGAAGATGCTGTTTTTGGTGTTTCAAAGGATGCCATAGAAAGATTTTTGGAGCAACGAATGTAATTGAAATTGGTCAAATGAATGTTTCTACAAAATTTTCCAATAAAAAAACGCACTTGCTCTTTTAAAAGATGCAATTGCGTTTTTCTGTTTTTTAACAGCATTTATCTGTAGGCCTTACTGCGCGGTTGACTCCTTTGTTGGTGTTGGTTTCTGTTGCGTTGAACCGGAGCTGCAGCTTTTGGAAGCGGAGTTCCCGGCAGTGGGAGATAAGGATGATCTTCTACCAAAGGAATTTTGATTCCGATCAAGCGTTCGATGTCGCGCAGTAAATCACGTTCTTCAACGTCACAAAAAGCGATGGCTGTGCCTGAAAGGCCTGCTCTTCCGGTACGTCCTATGCGGTGGACGTAAGTCTCAGGAACTTCAGGTAAATCAAAATTGAAAACATGGGTCAGCTCGTCAATGTCAATGCCGCGAGCGGCAATGTCGGTAGCCACCAAAACATGCAATCTACCGGTTTTGAAATTACTTAAGGCCGCTTGACGTGCATTTTGACTTTTATTGCCATGGATGGCAGCAGCTTGAATATTGTAACGCAATAGGAATTTTACCACTTTGTCGGCCCCGTGTTTGGTTCGGGTAAAAACAAGCGCAGTGGGTATTTTTTCGGTTTCAATCAGGTGCAAAAGCAGGTTGGGTTTGTCGGCTTTGTTGGTGTGGTAAAGCGCTTGGTCAATTTTTTCGACAGTGGTACTTGGAGGTGTAACCTCTACCTTAGCGGGATTGCGTAGCAGCGATTTAGCTAATTTTTGAATCTCAGTTGGCATGGTTGCCGAAAAGAACAGGGTTTGCCGACGCTCGGGAATGTAGCCGATGATTTTTTTCACATCATGGATGAAACCCATGTCGAGCATACGGTCGGCTTCATCGAGCACGAAGATCTCGAGTCTGCGGAGGTCAATAAATCCTTGTCCAATGAGGTCGAGCAAACGGCCGGGGGTTGCAATCAGCACGTCAACGCCTCTTTTGAGGGCCGTTGTTTGGTGCAATTGCGACACGCCGCCAAAAATGACAGTATGTTTGATGGGAGTGAAGTGTCCGTAGGACGCGAAACTTTCGTCAATTTGTATGGCAAGCTCTCTTGTGGGAGTTAAAACTAAGGCTCTGATGCCGCTTTTAGGTTGTTTTTGCTGAAGCAGCAACTGTATGATGGGGATGGCGAAAGCGGCTGTTTTGCCGGTTCCGGTTTGGGCGCAGCCTTGCAGGTCGCGGCCTTCCAGCACAAAAGGAATACTTTGTTGCTGAATGGGTGTAGGCGTGGTATAGCCTTCAACTGCCAAGGCTTTCATGACAGGTTCTATCAGGTTCAGATTTTGAAAAGACATTAAAAATGGTGTAAATGTGGCCGGAAAAGACGTTGCATTTTCTGCACCGGCGAAAGAAAGGATTAATTTGTGGCGGCTTACAACTTGCCGTTTTTCTTTTTTTGAGGTTGCAAAGATAGACTATTTTTTGTTTGCACCGGAAAGGACTTTTTGGCTCAATCTATTGGCAGAGCTATTGCGCAGCGTCTCTCAAAGAAGACACAAAGGTCATTTTATGATGTGCTGAGGGTTGGTTTGGGTTTTGATGGGGATGGATGGCGATTATTTGTGGTCTTCAATAAAACATCAACGCCACTATACAGTTGTATCTTGGTATTACTTCAACCATTATTGCTTCTCCATACCGTTAGGTTTAGGGCTTGCCTCAGATTGATAGACGGGCTATTTCTTGTCTAATTTCATCCATCACTTCCTTGTTTTGAACCTCTTTCTTACTACCCACTTTAGTGGAAAAAACCACAAATACTTTACCACCGTATTTTTCTTCAAATGCTTCAAAGTTGGCTTGCATTCTTTCGGTAAGTTTGTAGTTACTAAAGTTCGCATTTCCTGTAACAGGCTTGATTTGAATACCAAAAGCCTTACTTCCAACTCTGCCAATGTAATCAACATCACCTGCGTGGTCTAAGTCAGAATCTGATTCTTCAAAATTTATCTCAGTAAATTTTTTAGCAAGAAAATCATTGATCACAGACTTTTCAGTTAAAAAACCATCATAAGTTCTTGGAACGGTGACTTCATAAATATAATCGTAACAGTCTTGCTTCGGAATTTGCTTAAATGCCTGTGTCCATTCCGGTATGACAACTTCGGTAATCTTTTCATAACGTTCTCCTAATTCGTTTAGGATTTCTCTGGTCACCTTAATTGGGACTTTGGTTTTTGTATGTGCCTTTTCAAAATAGTATTGTTGCCATTCTTCAAACGTTTTTGGCTGGCATTCACGAATTAGAGCCATTACTGCACCAACTTTACTTGGCCGTGTAAGCTGATAAGCATTGCTCGTGTAATTTAACACCTTTTCTTTCTTACCGAAAGGCTTTGCGTATTTATAAATGGGTGGTTCTTCCTCTAATTCGTTCATTTTTTTATGGTATTAAGGTTTAGAATATTCCAAAATGTTACTCAAAATTTCATGCCGTTGATGGAGAATTACTTTCACTATTACAAATTGGCGCGAAATTATTGATTTAATCCCTATTCTGCCTCCATTTATGTTGTTTCCGTAAGTGAGTTGAATTTGTTTTTATACTTAAAATCAGAATCGTTATCAACCAATACCAGTCCGGCTTTTATTAAGTGGGCATTTAAAAAAGTTTTATTTTCCAAGTACAAGTAACAAAGTAAATTGTTCTCTTTGTCATATTTTTCTTTGTCATATTTTAGGGAGACTCTTTTGCCCTTTGTTTTTTCAATTAGAAAAGCTGTCGCTTGACCATTAACAATTGGGTTTTCCTTTATGCCAATAAGTTTTATTGTTAAATCATTACTCAATCTAATTTTTCCCGGACTAATAATTTCTTTAACGGTATAAAGTTCTTCTCGCTGAGTGGAACTGTCTTTGTCAATTTTAGAGCCGAACTGTAACCTTTTTATATCAATTTTCTTGTCGAGAGTGTGTGGGTCTTTGAAGATGTATGGCAGTTTCTTGATTTCTGTTTCAAAGTCGATAGTTAATTGATTTTGAGTTACAAACTCATAAGTTGTTCCATCTAAGTCCTTTTGGTGAACGTCTAATTTTTCTTTTATGAAGGGAATAAATTCAGGGTTGATTTCAAAACCAACAGAATTTCTGTCTAATCTTTTCGCTGCCAATGCTGTTGTTCCGCTACCTAAAAATGGATCGAGAATTGTTTCACCAACAAATGAAAACATTTTGATTAGTCGGTTTGGTAGATCGTTTGGCGGCTTGGCGTAGTGGCTGATTTTTAGCACAAAGTTCAATCGAAGAACTGCACTTGAATCTACAACAAAACTGTCATACGAAGAACTGAACCCGCCATTACGCCAAACCGCTGTTACCGGCTGGGCTTCTATTTTTTTAGTCTTTCCTTTTGTCTATTAAGTTCTTGTTTTATCAGATTAACCAACAGTCCAATTTCCTTTTGAAGTTTTGGATATTCTTTGTCGGCTTTCTCTTTAAATTCAATATCCTTATTTGAAATCATTCCTAATCCTGTGTCACCAATTTTAGATGGCAGGCTTTGTCTGTAATAAGACGACCAAATAAACATAGCTTCGCTAACGTCATTTAGTTTTTGGTTTATTACTTCAGGTGCAATCAAGTTGGCTTTTGCAGAGTTAATTGATTTTTCCCGAAACAAGTCCTTGTAGTTTTCACCACGTTCAGTGTATCGGATTGCCATTTCTATAGATGAAAGAAGACTTACATAAAAGGTTTCTAATTCGATATACTCTTTCAGTTTGAGGTCTTGTAAAAACTTATTCTTCTCTCGTCTATTAGTGAAATACAAAGTTATTCCAACTGCAAAAAGAGTAGAAGACGCTGTAATAATTGAGTTTGTAATATCCATAGGACACATTATAGCTCAATTCCTAAAATTAAAAGTGGAACAGGTGGATTATTTCGTCCGTGTCTTAGAACATTATAAACTTCGCCTTCATAATAAGCCACTCCGCTACTCATTTGTGATTGCATTTTCTTCGTTGGTAAAACTTCAATTCCAAGATTAATTACACCACCTGAATAAAAAAGAAGATGTTTAACGAATAAATCAAAAGCAACAAAGGCATACTTGCCAAACTGCACTTCAACTGCTATTTGGTCTTTAACAAAATCTGTCTGCTTGTAAGAGGAAATAGGTTCCTTTATTCCCTTTGATACTAAAAAGTCCTTTTGCTTGTCGTAAGGCAATGTAATAAGTTCAGGTAATAACTTTTGTTCAGTCGTTACATAGTATTGATAACGTGTCTCGTGCCAACCAAGTTTATTGAATTTTTCATTGAAAGTTTTGTTGAGTTCAATTGGACTGTAAAGCATTTTACCTGTCATTGTTTTCTCCTTACTTTCTTTTGTCAAAAATTTTGATGCATCAATACTTTCAATTACATCAATTATTTCTTTGTAGAGTTTTTTGTGATGAACGATAAGATATTCTTCTCCGTTCAAATGCGAATATTTTTGTGCTATTTTCATTAGTGTCCGTTTGTTCCGTTACCGTTTACAAATGCAAGTTCTGCCCATTCTTTTGGTATTTGAGCAACCTTATCTTTTCCTGTCGGCTTGTGGATTGGTTTATTAATTGGTCTTATTTTTAATTTTCCTTCTTTAAGGTCATCAATTCTTTTGTTGGCGATTTTGCAATACTCTTTTTCTTTTTCAATTCCCATTCCGTTGCGGTTGTTTTTGATTGCACCAATTACTGTTGAGCCAACACCAGCAAATGGGTCAAGAACCCAACTTCCTTCATCTGTCAATGCCAAAACGCAACGTTCGACTAATTCAATAGGAAACTGGCAAGGATGTTCTGTTTTTTCAGGATGATTTGATTTTACATTCGGAATATCCCACATGGCTTTGTCCCAGTCTTGTTCGATTATTTCCCAAATGTCACTTGGATTTTTGCCAAGTGGATTTCCAGATGGTTGTCCTTTTTTAGGGCCTTTGAAATGTCTTTTGCCAGGATACTTTGAAGGAACTCTTACATTGTCCAGATTAAAAATATAGTCGTCTGTCTTGCTAAACCAAAGTAAAGTTTCATAACGTCCGCTAAAGCGGTTGCTGGCGTGAAGTCCGTGTCCGAAATGCCAAACAATACGGTTACGAAGTTTCAGTCCGTGCTTTTTGAAAATCTGATAATAGAAAATGTCAAGTGGAAAAATTTCACCTTTGTCAACGTAATTGCCAACTTGCCAACAAAGATTTCCTTTGACAGAAAGTGTTCTTACCAGTTCTGATATTATTTCTTCCTGTGTTTCAAGGTATTTTTCAATGCTCGTTTTTGTCTCATAAGATTTCCCCACATTGTAAGGTGGTGAAGTCAAAATGAGGTCAAATTTGCCGTCTTCAATTTTCTTGAGGACGGTCAAGCAGTCACCGTTTTTTATAGCATAGTCGGTGTCTGGGCTTATGTAGTCAAATAATGGCTCTTTTACTCTCATTTTCTTTGTCCTAAGTTATTTAGCAAAGTTACTTTTTTAATGTGTTAAGTCGGTCAAAATTGTCCCGAAGTTGTCAACGGTTTTTTCTGTCGGTTCGGGTTTTTTAGCCTTGCCGGTAACTTCAGGGAACATTGCAATATGTCCATTTTGTCTTGCTCCTGAAAAATTCCAATGGCCAGCAAAATTAGTGTTCCATTCTTCGGCAGTCATTTTAGAAAACTTTTTCTGTTCTTTTGTCGGCTTTGGCGCATCACCAAGTTTTTTAAAAACAAGAATAAATTCATAGTCAAGCTTCAATATTCCATTTCTTGGATAAGGATATGAACCCATTTGAACGCCGCCGCCGGTTGTGTTTGAAGTTGTTACTTTTTGCCAGATTATTGCACCCATGTAGTCAAATCCTATATTCTCACAGAATTTGATAATTTCTTCACGAATCGGAATAACTTTATACCGACCATAATAAACCGCTCGTGCAAATTGGTCGCCAATGTTTACACAAAGCCTGCAACCATTGTGAAGCGCACGGTAGCACTCTTTCCAAACTAAATTCAGGTTGTTGATATAATTTTCATAGCTGTCGTGAAAGCCAATTTGATCGTCGGTTCCGTAGTCCTTTAGCTGCCAATATGGAGGCGACGTAATGGCCAAATGCACCGAATTATCAGCCAATTCATTCATTTGTCTGCTATCGCCATTTATTATTTTATGATGTGTTTTCATTCTAATTTCAATTTATGCAAAGTTACTCAAACTATCCAACGCTTTTCTCAGATTTATAAAGTAGCTTATGCCTTCTACTATTAACGCCAAAATACACAGCCTTTTATTCAATGTTCTCTCGCAAATATAACAACAAAGTATTGGACTCCAGCAATGTTTTAAGTGCTATATGATGAAGAAAAAAAGAAAAACAACCCAAAAAAAGACAACAACTTTGTGTTGCCTTTTCTGCTCAGTATTAAGGGTTTCGTGTTGAAGTTATACCTCGCTTTTGGCTATTTCGGAAACCGACTTCTTGAGTGAGAAATGGAGTAAAGTATAACCTATGATGCCGGCAGCAAGTGATGCCAATAAGATTACAAACTTGGCATTGTCAACAACGGTTTCGTTGTCGAAAGCCAATAGTGTGATGAAAATAGACATTGTGAAACCAATACCGGCTAAAAATCCTGTGCCAAGAATAGATGACCATTTGAGGCCATTGGTGAGTTTGCTGATGCCTAAAGTCACTGCAAGATAGCTCATCAAAAATACGCCCAAAGGCTTACCAAGAATAAGGCCTGTTGCAATACCGAGACTGTAATCTTGTGTCAACACGGTTGCCATATTGGAGCCTAAGAGCAAATCGGTGTTGGCCAAAGCAAATAGAGGTAAGATGAGAAAACTCACCGGCTTATGCAGAAAATGCTGTAAATGATAAGCCGTTGATAGTTCATCGTTTTTGTTAAAAGGAATGGCAAAGGCAAGCAAAACGCCGGTGATGGTGGCATGGACACCCGAATTGAGCATATAATACCACATGACGATGCCTCCAAGAAGGTAAATTGTTAACGATTTTACCTTGAAGCGGTTGAGCGTAAGTAACAAAACAAAAACACCCAATGAAATAAATAAGTTGCTCAAAGCCAAAGATTTTGAATAGAAGAAAGCGATAATCAGAATTGCTCCTAAATCGTCAATCACTGCCAATGCGGTTAAAAAGACTTTTAAGCTCAGCGGCACGCGGTTGCCCAGCAGCGATAACACCCCCAAAGCAAAAGCGATATCGGTGGCCATCGGAATCCCATAACCCGATTGGGTTGGCGTTCCAAAATTGAAAAGCAAATAAAAAGCTGCCGGAATGGCCATTCCGCCAAGAGCAGCAAAGATGGGGAGTGATGCATCTCTAATATTTGAAAGTTCGCCTTTAACGACTTCGCGTCGCAACTCAAGGCCAATCAGCAGAAAAAATATGACCATTAACCCATCATTGATCCAGTGTACCAAGCTATGACTGCCTATTTTCATGTCCCAAATTTGGCGATAACCTTCTCCAATTCCTGAATTGGCAAAGGAGAGTGAAATAATTGTGCTGAGAATAAGAATAAGACCGGGAGCTTTTTCGCTTTTGAAAAAATTGCGCAGTAATGTATTCATCTATGGCTTTTTAATGGATTTTGACTAAAACTTAACTTCTAAAACGTAAAGATAATTTGGTTTGTTCATGGATAACGATCGTGCTTTTAGTTAAAAAAATGAAACTAAACATAGGATACATCTGCAAAACTACGTTGAATTCCCTTTCTAAAATGGTAACATGGATAGCCGACAGCCAAAAAAAGGCCTTCACGACTGGTGTACTTGATGGTGTATTTTTCGCGAAAGCGCCTTGCTTTTCTTCCGTTTTGAATGAGTGGATGAACGCCGCCCAACATGCAAGTGCTTAGTCCTAAGGCTTCGGCAGCCTGCATGGCGAAAGTGGCCGCTACGATGGGATCAGCAGGGTCGGTATAGGGTGAGCCATAAAAATAAAGGAGCAGGGGAGGATCATAATTCACGAGATTTTGGCCCGCTTTCATGCCTTCGATGTAGGTTTTGAATAAGGGTTTGATAAAACCTTTGAACATTTCGTCATTTGCTTTTCCCCAAAAAGGCCGCATCAATGCGAGAAACCAATCGGAAACAATCCATCGCATGGATTGTAAATATGCACAAAAATCATTGGCAAAGGTATGGGCCTTGTCTTTGCTGTCGAAAACTAAAACATGTACATCAGAGGGTGGAAGTCCCATGGGTGCGGTGCGTGCGGCATCAAGAATTTTTTCTATAAGCTCAGGATCAACAGCTTTTTCTTTAAAATGACGAACGCTCCTTCGTTGCCGGAACAAGGCGTACAACTGATTGAAATTGATGCTTTCGCCGGAAGATGGCAGTTCAAAAAGATCGCTTGGCTGCATTGTTCGACCAAGAATTTGTATTGCATCTTCAGGACAAATGGCCATGCAATGCCCGCATCCAACGCATCCAAAATAGGGATTTTCGCTTGCGGCAGCTTTACCGTTTTGCAACACTAAGCTATTGTCGCTGCATATTTTCACACACAAACCGCAACCATTGCATGAGCTTTCGTCAACAATGATTGAAGCGGCTTCTTTTGCTCTTGAAGTGGGAATGGCCATGGTTTTGATGTATAAAAATCACAATTATTTGATGTAATACAGGCTATTTTAGTTCTTCACGTCCATCGGCATAACGTGCAAATCTACCTTTCTGACCATGAACCATATCGCGTCGAGGCCATGGCCAACCGCCAAATTGATTTTGTTGATAATTGTAAAAAGCCTCTTTTATTTCTTCAGGTGTATTCATCACAAAGGGTCCATATTGTACCACCGGTTCTTGAATCGGTCTGCCTTGCAAAAGGAGAAAATGGCAGTCTTTTTGGCCGGCTTGAAGGGAGATATCTTTGTCGGGAGCAAATCCGAAAGCTTGGTTTGATGGTTCCCAATGGCCGGCGATATTCAGTTGATCACCTGTGTAAAAAAAGATGCTTCTGCTCACTTTTGATGAGGCTTTGGGAAGCACCCATTGCGCATTTGCTTCCATCTTTACCAACCAAATGGCCACTTCGTTGTTGGGATCTGCTGCCCAAGAATTGGGAGCGGGTGGTAAGGCGTTGGTTCTTTCGTAGCTGCCGCTGATCAAGGTGATAAAAGTTGAAAAGCCTTCGTTGTCAGTGCTTTTAATTGTTGGGATCTCTTCTCTCCAGAGCATTTTAAAATGAGGTTCTACCATCTTATTTGCTTTCGGGAGGTTGAGCCAAACCTGAAAAAGCTGCAAATGATTGTCGCTTTCGGTGTTGATGAGCGGAAACATTTCGCTGTGCTGAAGGCCTGCTCCGGCAGTCATCCATTGCACATCGCCGCCGCCATAACGTCCGGCTTGTCCGTGCGAGTCGCTGTGATCCACCATTCCTTTGGTGACAATGGTTATGGTTTCAAAACCACGGTGGGGATGGACCGGAAAACCGGGAACTTTGTCGCCATGGTACATCCTCCAAGGGAGTTTAGGGTCAAAATCCTGACCAATGTCGCGTCCCTTCAAACTTGCTTCAGGGCCAAAATCGCCGCTTCCTTTCGGGTATTGATCGAAATGATGGGCGCAAAAAAGAAACGGATTGGAAACAGGCCACTGAAAACCTAAAGGCTGCTTGGAAAGTATGGGTGATGAAGGCATAATTTTTATTTTTTTGTTGATGAGCAAAGTTAGGTGTTTTGAAAAACAATTGCTACTTATTTTCATTTTGATAAGGATCAGAGTAAGAAGGCTTCATAGGATGCAATGATGTTTTTTGGTGGGTTAAACCATGCACACTATCTTTGTTCGATAAAAATTGGAATTATGGGAAATCGGCGGACATTTATCCTTCAATCATTTTTTGGCGCTATGGCAATGGGCTTAGGTTGTCGTTATGGATATGCAGCACATGTTTTGGCCAAGCATGATGCGCGCGATATTCAGCCCGTTGGCGGGCCTTTGGTGGTTTCAACTTGGAGCCACGGACTGGCTGCCAATGATGCTGCTTGGCGCGTAATCATGGCGAAAGGCAAGGCACTAGATGCGGTTGAAAAAGGAGTCAATGTTTCGGAAGCTGATCCCACGATAACGAGCGTGGGTTATGGTGGTATGCCCGATGCCACCGGAAAAGTTACTCTAGATGCTTGTATCATGGGGCCTGATGGCAATGCGGGTTCGGTGGGTTGTTTGGAACATATTTTACATCCCATTTCAGTAGCACGAAAGGTGATGGAGCGCACACCTCATGTGATGCTTACAGGAAAGGGGGCTCTGCAATTTGCTTTAGATCAAGGGTTTGAAAAAACCAATTTACTTACTCAGGAAGCAAAAACAGCTTATCGCCAATGGAAAAAATCCGGTGCACGTTATGCGCCTATGGCCAATTGGGAAAATCACGACACCATCGGGCTTTTGGCCTTGGATGTGGAGGGCGATTTGGCGGGTGCCTGCACCACCAGCGGAATGGCGTTCAAGCATTCCGGTCGCATTGGCGATTCACCCATCATTGGAGCCGGCTTGTTTGTTGACAATCAAGTGGGGGCAGCCACAGCCACCGGCGAAGGGGAGGTGGTGATGCGTACGCTGGGTAGTTTTCTTATTGTCGAATTGATGCGCAATGGCTTAACGCCGCAGCAAGCTTGCGAAAAGGCCGTCCACCGCTTGACAGAAACAGTGAAAATTCACCCTCAAATGCAAGTGGGTTATATCGCGGTTTCAAAAAAGGGCGATGTGGGAGCGTATGCCTTACGCCCGGGTTTTCAGTATGCGTATCAAACATCCGAAGGCAACCGCTTGATAGAGGCGCGAAGCCTTCTAATCTAGGTTTGAATTGGGGGTGAGTGGGTCCAACTTATCGAGAAACTGTTGCATTTTAGCACTTTCTTGGGTGCCTATCAACAAATGTTTTCCGGATTTGAACTTTAGCTTTAATCCCATATTTCCGGCTACATTATAAGCCTTTCCACCCTTTCCTAATCTATAACCCCAGCCGCCATAATCAACGATGGGTTTGTACTTCATCACTTGAAAGCTTTCAATATCAGTCCATTTGATGGTCTTTTCCTTGAGCAATAGCGGAAAGAAAGCAATGCTGATACCGTTTTTGTTGATTACGGTGGTGAGCTTAACCCGTGCCATGAACACTATAATTCCACCGGTGAATATCAAAACAGATAGAAAGGCGAAGATTAATCCATTGTCGCTCATGGGTTTGTCTCCAAAACTGATGCCTTTTATCAGTTGCTGATACACACCTGCACCAAGTGTAATGAGCGGAATCAAGGTGGCAGCAATCAGAACAAGCCAAACCCACATCTGGTTGAATTTTTGTGTTTCGGTGAATGTTTTCATTTTTAAGGTTCTTTTTTGGGTAGGTCTTCATTTTTCAAACGTCCGGCACTGCGAAGCGCTTTATCAATGATCCACTCCAGCTGCCCGTTGGTGCTACGGAACTCGTCCGCGGCCCATTTTTCTATGGCAGCCAACTTTTTGGCATCAATGCGCAGGGCAAATGCTTTTTTTTGTGACATTTTTTATTGATGTAATGTTCCGGTATTTACTACTGGTGTTGCTTCTTTGTCGCCGCACAAAACAACCATCAGGTTGCTTACCATCGTTGCTTTTTTGTCTTCGTCCAATTCCACAATGCTTTTTTTTGATAGCTGATCGAGCGCCATTTCTACCATGCCTACTGCACCTTCAACAATTTTAAATCGGGCTGAAACAATGGCTGAGGCCTGCTGACGCTTGAGCATGGCTTGTGCAATCTCTTGGGCATAAGCGATGTAGTTGATTCTGGCTTCAATCACTTCGATGCCGGCCATGTGCAAACGTTCGGCAATTTCTTTCTCGAGCTGGTCGTTCACTTCCTCGCCTCCGGCACGTAAGGTAAGTTCGGCTTGTTCATCGCCAAAGTCATCATAAGGATACAGTCCGGCGAGCTTTCTCAGTGCGGCTTCACTTTGAACTACAACAAAGTTTTCAAAGTCATCTACTGCAAATGCTGCCTTAAAGGTGTCTGAAGCACGCCAAACCAACACCAACCCAATCATGATGGGGTTGCCAATCTTGTCGTTCACTTTGATGGGGTCGCCGTCGAAATTGCGGGCACGGAGTGAAATTTTACGTCGTACAAAAAAAGGATTCACCCAAAAGAACCCATTTTGTTTGATGGTTCCTGAATACTTTCCAAAAAGCACCAAAACCATGCTTTGATTGGGGTTTACCACAGCAAAGCCAACAGCGATAAATACGCCGATGGCCGCTGTAAGTGCATACCATGGCGTCATAGTGAGCACTGCAAGAGCGGGCCCACCTATGATGAGCACAATTGCTAATGCCAAAAGTAAATAACCTGAGTAAGGTTTGTGATTTTTTTCCATTTTGAAATGATATTAAAATGATATTACAAAGATATATGATTTACCGTCGTTGTCAAGTGTTTTTTTCCTAAAAAAACCGAATGTTGAAAAACATCCGGTTTCTAATAAGGGAAGGGGATAACGGTTTATTTTATCAGATAAACCCCATCATCGCCAAAGCGTATTTGTTTGTTTTTATACAACAAACCGATAGCTTTTTTAAAGTTTTTTTTGCTCATTTCGAGGATGTCGTACACGTCTTCGGCATCACTTTTGTCGTTTAGTGGAAGAAAACCACGATTTTTTTGAAGTTCATGAACTATTTTCTGTGCCAAATCTTCTACTTTGTCATACCCGGGTTTCAGTAGTCTAAGGTCAATTTTTCCATCTTCGCGCAACTTTGAGATGTAGGCTGTTCGTTTGAGGCCTTTTTGCATTTTTTCAAACACTTCATTTTCATACAGTAGACCTTGGTGGCTGCTGTTGATGATGGCTTTGTATCCCAAATCGGTTTTTTCCCAAAGGATGATTTCAACTTCCTGACCCTCGGTATATTCGGGAGGTGTTTTGTCAATAAACCTTTCAATCTTAGCCGAAGCTGCGATGCGCCCCGACTGCGGATCGGCAAAAAGGTAAACGAGGTATTTCTTACCTTCAATCATTTTCGCTTTTTGTTCACGGTAAGGCACCAACAATTGTTTTTCGAGGCCCCAATTCAGGAAAGCACCGGTGCTGTTCACGTCGGCAGCTTCTAAGTAGGCTACTTCGTTCAGCTGAGCGAAAGGTTTTGTGGTTGTAGCAATGGGTCGGTCGTCGGAATCGAAGTAAATAAAAACTTCTATCAAGTCGCCTTCTTTGCTTCGTGCCGGAATCCATTTGGTGGGCAGCAGTACCTGCGATCCTGTCCCATCTTTGAGATAAGCACCCTGAGCTTCAAAGTGATCAATGGTGAGTTGGTTGGTTTTTCCGGCGATATATTTTTCTGTCATGTGAAATGAAATTGAGCCGATAAAGGTAGTTATTTTGTGTGCAGCGCACCAAGGTTGTCAAAAAGCGCGAACGAAATCATTTGATGCTGACGATAGTGGATTCATATTCGGACAAAAAAAGGCTGTCTGATGGAGCAGACAGCCTTTTCAACGTCAATGCAATACGCATTAAACCATTGGATAATTTTTGAATATTTCATTCGATTTCATCAGAATATCAACATATTGTGCCCTACGATAGGTGTGGGGGTCTTTGGTTTTTTCGTTCGACAATTTACCGCGAAACTCGTCCAAAGATTTGTAATCTTTGGCTGTCATCCATGCTTCTATATCGTTTAACATTCGGGTAATTTGTTTGGGTCCGTTTTTATAGATGGTGCTTACTACCTGCACGGCATCGGCACCTGCCAAAATCATTTTGATAACATCGGCGCCATTAAAAATGCCATTGTTGGCACAGATGCCGGCGTTAACTTTTCCATAGAGCAAACCGGCAAACCGCAAGGTCAGACGGTTGTCTTGCTCGTGGCTGAGGTTATAGGGGAAATGATGTTTTTCGGTTTCAATATTGATGTCGGGTTGGAAGAGGCGATTGAACAGTACAAAACCATCGGCACCCCGCTTGTCCATTTCAGCGATGGTGTACAGTTGGTTGGTGTAGTAAGGGCTTAATTTCACACTCACAGGAACGGAAACAACTTTCTTGATGCCTTCAATCACATCGAGTTCTTCGTTCAAGATGCCACGGCCATCTACATCAAACTCAGTAGGAACGGCATAAAAATTAATTTCTAAGGCATCGGCTCCGGCGGCCTCCAGCTTCTGAGCGTAGGAGTACCATGAATCATCATACACGGCATTAAGGCTGGCAATAAGTGGAATGTTGAGAGCTTTTTTTGCGGCGGCAAACTTCATCAGAAACTCTTCGGGACCAACCTCGAAGGCGTTTTCGGGAAAAAGACTTATCATTTCTGCATTGCGCTCGCTGTATTCACTCATAGTGCGGTACAGTTCTAAGTTTTCAAGCTGTATCTGCTCTTCAAAGAGCGATTTGTAAACGATTGCAGAGGCACCGGCCTCCTCGAGTTTTTTTAGCATGTCGAGGTCGGTAACCAAATTGCTGGCGCCAACAATAATGGGGTTTTTTAGGGTTAAACCAAGATACTTTGTGCTGAGATTCATATTGTTACATGTTTTGAAATAAATAATCTAAATTCAATAAAAAAATGTGGTGTAAAAATAAACAATTTTTCATGCGAGATGAAATGCCCTCTGTAATCTATAATCATTATAAATTAGGGGTTTAGCCTCATCTCAGGGTGCGAAAAAGGTGTTCCGTTTTTTAATATTGGTTAATTTTGTGCTTTCTTTAATTGTAGCGAACGATTTAGTAAAAGCTTAATAATAAATATAATATGAAACAAAAGAAGAACTTTATCACATGCGATGGCAATTACGCGGCAGCGCATGTGGCGTACATGTTCAGCGAAGTGGCGGCAATTTACCCCATTACGCCTTCCTCGACCATGGCAGAGTATGTTGATGAGTGGGCCTCTTATGGCCGGAAAAACATTTTCGGTGAAACGGTTCATGTTGCCGAAATGCAGTCAGAAGGCGGAGCTGCGGGTGCTGTGCACGGCTCTTTGCAAGCTGGTGCTTTAACCTCCACCTTTACCGCTTCGCAAGGTCTGCTGTTGATGATCCCCAATATGTATAAGTTGGCGGGTGAGTTGCTTCCGGCAGTTTTTCATGTGAGTGCTCGTAGCTTAGCTGCTCAAGCCCTCTCCATTTTTGGTGACCATAGTGATGTGATGAGTGCCCGCCAAACGGGTTTTGCCATGTTGGCGACAGGTAGCGTGCAGGAAATTATGGATATTTCAGCCATTGCGCACCTTGCAGCCATTAAATCACGCATTCCTTTCTTACACTTTTTCGATGGTTTCCGTACCTCACACGAAATCCAAAAGGTGGAATACTTCGATGACAGTGATCTCAAACCACTTCTTGACTTAGAGGCCCTCAAACGTTTTCGTGATGGTGCGCTGAACCCTGATAATCCGGTAACACGCGGCACAGCTCAAAATCCTGATATTTACTTCCAATCAAGAGAAGCTTCTAACAGCTTTTATTTGCCCATTCCTGATTTGGTGGAACATTATATGCAGGAAATTACGAAAATGACCGGTCGTGAGTATCATCCGTTTGTGTATTATGGTGCACCCGATGCCGAAAACATCATCATCGCCATGGGATCGGTAACCGAAACCATTCGCGAAACGATAGATTATCTTACAGCACAAGGCGAAAAAGTAGGTCTGGTGGCCGTTCACTTGTACCGTCCATTCTCGGCCAAGTATTTCTTGAATGTGATTCCTGAAACAGTAAAACGTATCGCAGTTCTCGATCGTACTAAAGAACCCGGTGCCAATGGCGAACCTTTGCTTCTCGATGTGAAAGAAATATTCTATGGTCGTCCCAATGCACCTATTATAGTAGGAGGACGCTATGGCCTCAGTTCCAAAGACACCACACCGGCTATGATCGTTTCTGTGTATAACAACCTGAAAATGAATGAGCCTAAAACTGGTTTCACTGTTGGAATAGTAGATGATGTTACTTTCTTATCCCTGCCCCTGTTGCCCGAAATCAGTATTTCTCCCAAAGGAACATATGCAGCTAAATTTTATGGACTTGGTTCAGATGGAACGGTTGGTGCAAACAAAAACTCCATCAAAATTATTGGAGAAACGACCGACAAGTATGCGCAGGCTTATTTTGCTTATGACTCCAAAAAATCGGGTGGTATCACCACTTCGCATCTTCGCTTTGGCGATCACCCCATCCGTTCGACTTATCTTGTTGGTACTCCTGACTTTGTAGCTTGTCATGTGCCTTCATACCTCAAAAAGTATGATATGTTGCGCGGCATCAAAAAAGGAGGAACTTTCTTGTTGAACAGCATTTGGGACGAGGAAGAAACAAAAAATAAGCTTCCCAACAGCATCAAAAAAGTTTTGGCTGAAAAAGAAATTGAGTTTTACACCATCAATGCTACTAAAATTGCCGAAGAGATTGGTTTAGGTGGTCACACCAACACCATCATGCAGTCAGCTTTCTTTAAAGTTGCCGAAATTATTCCATACGAGCAATCAGTGGAAAAAATGAAAGCCTTTACCCTGAAGAGCTATGGCAACAAGGGCGAGATGATTGTAAAAATGAATTATGCTGCCATTGATCGCGGAGGCGAAGTGGTGAAAATAGCTGTACCACAAGAGTGGAAGGATTTGGTTCCTGAGGGTGAAATTGAAGTTGAAGGCATGCCCGATTTCGTGAAAAATGTTGTTGGACCTATCAATAGCATGAGGGGTGATGACCTTCCGGTGAGTGTTTTCACCCATCGCGAAGATGGAACTTTCCCTGCCGGAACTACCCAATATGAAAAACGCGGCATCGCTGTTAACGTGCCCGAGTGGCAATCTGATAGCTGTACGCAGTGCAACCAGTGCTCGTATGTTTGTCCTCACGCCGCCATTCGTCCGTTCTTGGTCAATGAACTTGAAGAAGCCAATGCTCCCGAAGGAACTGAATACCAAGATACAAGAGGGAAATTTGCTCCATTGAAATACAGAATTCAAGTGAGCCCGCTCGACTGTACAGGTTGCGGAAACTGCGCTGATATTTGTCCTGCAAAAGAAAAAGCCCTCATTATGAAGCCTCTCGATTCGCAAGAAGCTGAAGTTGGTCGTTGGGATTATTTTGCTAACAAAGTAAGTTATAAAGACAAGATCGTTGATAAGTTCCAATCGGTAAAAAACAGCCAGTTTGCAAAACCGCTGTTTGAGTTCTCGGGAGCTTGTGCCGGTTGCGGCGAAACACCTTATATTAAAACCATTACCCAGCTTTACGGCGACCGAATGATGGTTTCAAATGCTACAGGTTGTTCTTCCATTTATGGGGGATCTGCACCCAGCACTCCATACACTGTAAACGCCGAAGGCAAAGGTCCTGCTTGGGCCAACAGCTTGTTTGAAGACAATGCCGAATATGGTTATGGAATGGCATTGGCCACCAACAAGTTGCGTGATAGAATACGCTTACGCTTAACTGATGCTATAAAAACCGAAACAGATGAAAACAGAAAAGCTGTTTTTGCCAGCTGGATTGAAAATATGAATAAATCCAACGAATCTGTTCAGGCCTCCGAAGCTTTGACCTTAGCATTAGAAGCAAAGCAGGACGATTTATCTAAGGAGCTGTTAGGGCTGAAACACTATTTCACTAAAAAATCGCAATGGATTTTCGGTGGCGATGGTTGGGCTTACGATATCGGTTTTGGCGGCCTCGACCACGTTTTGGCCTCCGGCGAAGATGTAAACGTACTGGTGATGGATACCGAAGTGTATTCAAACACCGGCGGACAAGCTTCTAAATCTACTCCTGTTGGTGCTGTGGCTAAGTTTGCTACCTCCGGAATGCGTGTGAAGAAAAAAGACCTCGGTGCCATGTTGATGACTTACGGCTACATTTATGTTGCCCAAGTGGCCATGGGTGCCAACCAAAATCAATTCCTCAAAGCGTTGAAAGAGGCCGAGGCTTTCCCCGGGCCATCTATTATTATTGCCTACTCTCCTTGCATCAATCACGGATTGAAAATAGGTATGGGTCAGTCACAACATCAAACAAAATTGGCCGTTGAAGCGGGTTACTGGCAACTTTTCCGCTTCAACCCCGCTTTGGAAGCAGAAGGAAAAAATCCTTTCCAACTCGACTCCAAAGAACCTGATTGGGATAAATACCACACTTTTATCAACAGTGAAATGCGTTTCTCGTCTTTAGGAAAAACTTTCCCTGTTGATGCACTCGAGCTTGGTAAAATTGCCCTGGAAAATGCCAAATGGCGTTACAATCAGTACAAACGTTTAGAGGCTATGGATTTTTCAAAGGAATAGTTTCAATTACTGAATAAATCAAAAAGTCGGATTCACGTCCGACTTTTTTTTATTTTCGCATGAAGATTAAAAAAACTATGAAACGATTTACACAGATAATTCTATGGGCGGCTTTGCTTAGCACGCTCATCTTGGCTTGTAGCAGTAACCGGAATGTTACTCTAAAGCAAAAAACAGGGGTTGTGGCCGATCCAAGCTTGTATGCCACACTCTATCAGCAATTTGCAGCCGAATATAAGGCGCTTTGCTTTCAAGCATACAACATTGCTACTCTACGATTGGAGCAGGCACTGCAACGAAAATACAACAGACCTTTATCCATCGTGCTCGATATTGACGAAACTGTTTTAGATAATATTCCTTATCAGGCAGCTGCCATTAAAGGTAATTTTGGTTACCCGGTGCAATGGGATGAGTGGATGAACAAAGCCAATGCCGCACCGCTTGAAGGTGTTGTCAACTTTTTGCAGAAAGCAGCAGATGAGGGAGTTACGATATTTTACATCAGCAACCGAAAAGAAAAATACAAAGCAGCAACAATTGAAAATTTAAAGGCAAAACACTTGCCTTTTGCCGATGAGGACCATGTGTTGTTGCGCACCCACGGCGTTGAAAAAAATACCAGAAGAAGCTTGGTGGCCCAAAACTTTGAAATTATCATGTTTGTTGGTGATAACCTGGGCGATTTTGATGGTATTTTCGATACCAATGATGCCCAACTACGCACGGAAGCTACCGTTAAATATGCCAATTCATTTGGCGAAAAATGGATTGTGCTGCCCAATCCCGTTTATGGCAATTGGGTGGATGCACTTCATGGATACGATTTGAAATTGCCTCCACAAGCTTTAGCTGATACTTTGAAAAAAAGTCTTCTGGGATTTTAATAAAAAAGGCGGGTTCACCCCGCCTTTTTTTATTTCCGAAACATTATTTCCATTATCTGATGTCAATATAAAAGGGCATTCTTGCTTGAACACCTTTCATTTTCGACACGCTTTGCAGATATTCAATGTAGTTGTAATATTCACCAAGTTCAGCTTTCAAAGCAGCTTTGGTGCGCGATTGACCGCTCATCTCTTCAATGAGTTGCCGGAAAGGATCTTTTTGTTCGGGCAACTCAGTAACTCGGTAATCGGTGCCCAACTCAGCTTTTTCAGCTGCATATGCGATGGCTTTTTCTATACCACCAATTTCATCCACCAAGCCAATTTCTAAGGCGTCGGTGCCGGTCCAAACGCGACCTTGTCCAATACTATCAACAAAAGTTTGGCGCAGGTTACGTGTTGAAGCCACCAACGAGGTAAAATCGTTATAAATTTCAACCACCTCTTGTTGAATTTTGGCTTCTTGAAATGCACTCAGTGGCTGCATCACATCAATGAAATCAGCGTTGTCATTGGTCATAGCCTTATCAAAAGTAATTCCAAATTTGTTGTTGAAAAGCTTTTGTAGATTAGGGATAACGCCAAACACGCCAATGGAACCGGTGATGGTGTTTGCATCGGAAAAGATGTAGTCGGCATTGGTTGAAATCCAATAGCCTCCCGAGGCAGCCACATTACCCATAGAAACAATAAAAGGTTTTTCATTTTTAGCCAATTCTACTTCACGACGAATGATTTCAGAGGCCAAAGCACTTCCGCCCGGTGAATTTACACGCAAAACGATGGCCTTAATTTTGTCATCTTCTCTGGCTTTGCGAATGGTTTTTGAAAGGCCTTCGGAACCAATGCTGTTGTCCGATCCTTCTCCGCCTGCTATTTCACCAACAGCATAAATGATAGCAATTTTGTTTTTACTTTTCGATGCTTCACCAACAGTGGCATTGGTATATTTGGATAAGGTAACTTGTTCAATTTTATCTTTTTCAGTTTTATCTGTTTTGGCGCGTAGCTTCGTTAGAATCTCATCTTTGTAGGCAAGTCCGTCAACGAATTTTAACTCTAAGGCTTTGTTGGCGTTTGAAACTGCCAATTCGTTGGCTGCTTTGTTGAGTTCGGCCACGCTAATGCCTCTGCTTGCACTAATATCGGCAACCATGTCGCTCCACACTGAATTGAGCAGCTTTTCGGTTTGTAAACGGTTGGCATCACTCATCTTTTCATACATAAAAGGCTCTACAGCACTCTTAAACTGGTTGTTAGGCCCACGAATAATTTGCATGTCAACCTCTACTTTTTCGAGCATATGCTTTAAAAAAGCAATTTGACTGTTCAAACCTTTAAACAAAATCATCCCTTTAGGATTCAAATAAATCTCATCAGAAACACTGGCCAAATAATATGCTCCTTGACTGAACGATTCTCCATAAGTGATGATCCATTTTCCGGAGGCTTTAAATTCAACGAGTTTTTGGCGTATTTCTTGAAGATTGGCCATGCCGCTGCTTACTTCTGAAAGGTCGAGATAGATTCCCGAAATGTTGGGGTCGGAGGCAGCTTTCTCAATGTTTTTAAGGATGTCGTTTAACCCTATGGGATTGCTCGATTTGAAAGAAGAAAAATCGAAATTCTCAAAAGGGTTTTTGGGACTGCGATCACTCACCGGAACCGAAAAGTCGGCAACCAATACGGTATTGGGCTTTAGCTTCACTTCGCTGTCTTCCGACATGGAGACCAAGGCCGTTATCATTCCAATGA
>JAEWWJ010000020.1 GCA_023396415.1 Bacteroidota bacterium | reverse complement strand
ACACCAATCAGTACAATAATAATCAATACAAGGATGATGAGATAAAAAACAAATACACTCTTCTTTCGTTCATGTTGTTCAGCTTCAAGTAGTTGCTTTTTCTCCAGCTCTTGAAGCCTGACTTGATGATCGAACATCAATTGCAGCACCTGTTCTTTGGCTTTGTATGCGCTGATGCTGTCAGAGGCCAGTTTTTGGATGTTTGAATACCGGTAAGCTTCTTTATAATTACCGTCTTTTTCATAAATCAATTGAAGCAATTCTGCGGTAGAACTCATGTCTTCGTAAATAACCAAATCTTTTGCCATGTTATATGACCGTTCCAAATATTCTTTCGCTTTGGCATACAGCCCTTTGTCATATAAAACTTTGCCAACCAAGCCCAAGGTTCGCGTAATAATGGGTTGATCGCCCAACAGCTCGGCTTTTTCCAATCCTATTTTATAATAATAAAATGCACTATCGCTGTCGCCCATCATTTCTTTTACCACACCGATGTTGTTTGTGGAAATAATATCCAACTCAAAATTTCTCGATGAGTCGCTCGCTGAAAGCACTTTTTTGTAATACATCAGGGCCACATCGTATTTTTGCATCATTTTAAACACATCACCGATGTTGTTGTTGGTCGCCATTATGCCATATTGATTGCCTTTCTGCTTAAAAATCTCCAGGGCTTTATGATAATAATTGTAGGCTTCGTCATACTCCCTCTCATTAAAGAAAACAGCTCCAATGTTGTTATACTCCCTCTCCTTGTCCAAATTTTCTGAGTATTTCAGTCCTAGCAAAAAGTTATCAAGTGCCTTGCTGTTCAGCCCTTTGGTAAAAAATATCGCCCCTTGGTTGTTGTAACATTCGCGAATGGTAACTGAATCGTTTCTGGGGATACTGTAGGCCAGACACTGGTCATAACTATCAATGGCTTCCTCGTATTGATAGGTTTGAACATACAAATTACCCAACAATCGGTGATTGAAAATGAGCCCATCCACAAACTTCTCCTTACGCGACATTTCAAGGGCTTCCAACGACAGTTGAATGGCCTCTTGGGGATTGTCGTTCCTTCTTTCATAAGCACTTGCACTCAAAGACGCGATCATGGGATAGTCTTTTGCCGCCTTGACAACCGTAAGCAATGAATCCACGCTCGATTTGCCAAAACTGCTTACCGCAGGCAACAGCAGCAAACACAATGACAGCATCAACATTTTCCATGGGGTAAATATTGACTTCTTTTTTCCCGGAAATGATCCTTTCGGCTTCACGTGTTGACGCTCGTTTTTAGTAAAATTTGACAATAAACATTTTCATTATCAATTTGTTATCCGATTGTTGCTGCATCCCTCATTGATCAGTACCCTGAACAAGTTGATCCAATCCACCACCTCAGGTGTTTACAACATCTCAAAACATTGCTGCAATGATATGCAATTTTCGGGAATTTGATGGCTTAAAAATTCACAGTGTGTTAGTGGCTCTCGATAGCTGAGGACGCAATCGGAAGCTGTTCAGCAAGATGACAACTTGCCAAAATTTATATTACAACCTCAGCCCGAAAATTTTAATCCCTTCCTGATTGGAGATATGGAGCGAGGCAAAGAAATTCATTTGCCTGATTACGCTCCAACAGATTTGGCCAATTTCAACTATTTCGGACAAATGGACGACCAGTCCGATCCGGCCAACGGACGCTATTACAAAACGAAAACTCAATTGCCTTTGGCCATCAACATCATTGAATCTTTTGATTATACCATTGAAAGCAACCAGATTACACAAGGCCATCTTCATTTTTCAGAATGGGCCGAGTCAGGTGGAACCATTTATCCCGATTGGTTTAAAAACAAATCCGGCTATCGCTCAGCAAGTCATATTTATGCAGTGCCGCGGTAGGGTTTTTTGGTAGTCAAAACCAGGAAAGGTGCTTTTTTTAGTTCAGTTCGTTATCTATGATGGGATAAAAAGGAATTAAAGGTCATTTTATACCCTTTTGGGTACAATTCACAATCAAATATTAGATTTTATACCAGATATGGTATAATTTACAGAAAAGCCTGTACATTTATACCCGAAAAGGTATAAAACATGAGCATAAGTGAATTTGTAAAAGAAAAAAGGGCACAGTCATCCCTTACCCAACCTGAGTTGGCAGCTAAAGCAGGCTTGGGCTTACGTTTTTTGAGGGAGTTGGAACAAGGCAAAGAAACACTTAGGTTAGACAAAGTGAACCAATTGCTCAAGATGTTTGGTTACGAAATGGGGCATGTGAAGGCCGCTGCTTTCTCGATTTCTCAACAAACATAGCCCTCCTAATAAAAAGGTCTGAAATAAAAATTCATGCTGCCACGGCAGGATGGCTTAGCTTGGACGAAAATGGGTATCATTTTGTGTATGAATCAGCTTTCCTAAACAGCAATTCAGCAGAAGCTGTGAGCCATACGCTTCCATTACAAAAAGAAATTTTTAACAGTAAAGTTTTATTTCCTTTTTTTGACGGGTTAATACCTGAAGGCTGGTTGTTGAATATTGCAGAAAGAAACTGGAAATTGAATCCAAGAGATCGAATGGGATTATTAATGGCTTGCTGTAAAGATTATCTTGGCGCAGTGAGTGTTCATCCATGGAATGAAAACGAAGAATGAAAAAAGGAGGTTTATATTGCTATTTAACGCTGGAGGCTAATGAAGTAGATTTTCATGCCGCTTGTAGCAAAAAAATGTTTGGAACACCCATTTCCCCGGAATTACCTTATCATGAAGACAATATGGATGAATTGGCCAAACAGGTTCTCCAAAGTCAAACGACGGTCACTGGCGCTCAGCCCAAACTATCGTTGCATCTTGCTTTTTCAGAAGAGCCAAACCGACCTAAACGCTTTACAATTGTTGGCATGTGGGGTGGATAAATCCTCAAGCCACCTTCCCCCCATTACCTACACCTTCCCGAAACAGAAGACCTAACACTGCACTTGGCACAAATAGCCAAAATAACGGTAGTACCTCATAGCTTAATCAGGCTTCAGTCGGGGAATCTGACTTATATCACCATTCGCATAGACCGTATAAAAATGACAAAATTGCACATGGAAGATATGTGTCAACTGAGTCAAAAAATGACCGAGGATAAATACCACAGTTCATATGAGCAAATCGCTAAAATCATCTTAAAACATTCAGTGAATCCAGGTCTGGACGTCGTTAACTTCTTTGAGCTGGTGCTCTTTTCTTTTTTAATCGGAAATTCCGATATACATTTGAGGGATTTTTTTCTTATAAAAATGATGAATGATGGCTAAATTTTAAGTCCTACCTACGATCTGGTAGCTACATCTTTGGTAAATCCTGAGGATGATGAAGACTTGGCACTCACATTAAACAGCAGGAAAAACAAAATAAAACATTCCGATTTTGTAACAGCTTTCAATACCATTGGTTTAGACACAAAACAGCAGGAAAGTATTTTCAAGAAAATGGAAAAGGTACATCCAAAATGGGAATTGATGATTGACATCAGCTTTTTAAATCAAGAGTGGAAAGCAAAGTACAAGGAATTGATCAAAGAAAGATTTGCACGGCTTTTGGAATAAGGTTTGAAAGGAGAAGGTCAAATTCCCCAAATCATCCTACTTTCGCATCATAGAAACAAAAAGCATTTATGATGGAACTTTCCTTTTATGCGCAGGTGATTGCGAAGGAGCAAAACATAGCCTTTCAGCATGTTAACAATACCTTGACCTTACTTTCCGAAGGAGCGACTATTCCTTTTGTGGCCCGCTACCGCAAGGAACTCACCGGCTCAATGAACGAAGAAGTGATTGAAACGGTACAAAAACGCTGGCAGCAATTGGAGGCTTTGGACAAAAGGCGCGAAGCTATTCGTGCTTCGCTTATGGAGCAGGACAAGCTGAGCGACAGCCTGTTGGCGCAGATCAACCAAGCCGAAACCATGCAGGCATTGGAAGATATTTACCTTCCGTACAAACCCAAACGTCGTACCCGCGCCACCATCGCCCGCGAACGGGGGTTGGAACCATTGGCAAATTTGTTGTTGCAGCAAGATTTTACCGATCCAGAACAAGCAGCACGATCTTTTGTAAATCCCAAAAAAGAAGTTGAAGACACGGCAGCTGCTTTGTCGGGTGCCCGCGATATCATTGCCGAAACCGTGAGCGAAGACGCCCAAGTGCGGGAGCGCATCCGTCGCCAGTACCACAAAACAGCATTGATTTCGAGCACCGTAGCCAAGGACAAAGAGGAAGAGGGCAAAACCTATCAAAGTTATTTCGACTGGAACGAGCCCTTGGCCAAAGCACCATCACACAGGGTGTTGGCTTTACTCAGAGGTTCGGAGGAAGGTTTTCTTAAAATAAAAGTCGAGGTGGACGAAGCCGAAGCCGTGGCCGCACTCCAAAGGATGTATGTGCGCAATGGCAGTCGCAAAGCAGCACAGGTAGAGCTGGCCCTGGCCGATGCCTTCAAACGGCTCCTTGCCCCCTCCCTCTCCAACGAGATGTTGGCGTTTTACAAAGCCAAAGCAGATGAAACGGCCATTCGTGTTTTTGGAGGCAACCTTCGGCAGCTTCTTTTGGCACCGCCCTTAGGACCTAAAAGGGTGCTCGCCATTGATCCGGGCTTCCGCAGCGGCTGCAAACTAGTTATACTTGATGCCCACGGACAGCTTTTGCACAACGACACCATTTATCCCCATCCGCCGCAGCACGAGGTGAAGCAGGCGTTGCAAAAAATCAAAAATCTGGTGCACACCTATAAGATTGATGTGGTGGCAGTGGGCAATGGCACAGCGGGGCGCGAAACCGAAGACCTTATCCGTAAGATTCCTTTCGACAGGGAGGTGATGGCCGTGATGGTGAATGAAAATGGAGCTTCGGTCTATTCGGCCAGCAAGGTGGCGCGCGATGAATTTCCGGAATATGACATCACCGTCAGGGGCGCAGTGAGCATTGGTCGCCGACTGATGGATCCGTTGGCCGAATTGGTGAAAATTGACCCCAAAGCCATTGGAGTGGGTCAGTATCAGCATGATGTAAATCAAAAATTACTGCAAGAAAACCTCATCCACACCGTTGAAAGCTGCGTGAATGCCGTGGGTGTGGAGCTGAACACGGCCAGTGAGCAACTGCTTTCGTATGTGAGCGGCTTAGGCCCACAGTTGGCAGCCAACATTATCCAGTTCCGGACAAAAAACGGTGGCTTCAAAAACCGCCACCAACTGCATGAGGTGAGTCGGTTAGGTGCCAAAGCCTTTGAGCAAAGTGCAGGTTTTTTGCGCATCCGCGACGGCGAATATCCCTTGGATTCCAGCGCGGTACATCCCGAAAGTTATGAGGTGGTCGAACGTATTGCCAAAAGCCTGAAGGAAGATGTGGCCTCGCTGATTGGACAAAAAGACTTGCGCAACCGCATCCGTGTGGAGGATTTTATCAACGAAAAAACCGGCCGCGAAACCATCAACGACATCCTCCTGGAATTGGAAAAGCCGGGCCGCGACCCCCGACAAAAATTTGAGTTGTTCACTTTTGACAAAGATATCCGCAGCATCAACGACTTGAGCGAAGGCATGATCCTCGATGGCATAGTAACCAACATCACTGCCTTTGGTGCTTTTGTGGATGTGGGGGTGCATCAGGACGGACTGGTGCATCTGAGCCAAATGGCCGACAGGTTCATCCGCGACCCCAATGAGGTGGTGCGCCTCAATCAACATATAAAAGTGAAAGTGCTACAGTTGGATGTGGCCCGCAAAAGAATCAACCTGAGCATCAAAGCGTCGGATTTGGGAGAAGGCGGGAAGGGGTAATGGTTGATGGTTAATGGTTGATGGTTAATGATAAATGATTTCCTTCGATAAGCTCAAGGCAAAAATGGGTTGGCGGAAGATTTAAGGGAATGTTTTTTGTTCTTTGTTTTTCGTGACCGATTCTGGTTGTTCTGTGTTTTGTATTGGCAGAGGTATAAGTAACCTGCGCAACCGCTTCTGTCTTTAAAATATGCTGCACTTTCCTGTCTGACGTGCGTTGGGACAGACACACTCTTTGACAAGTTTTGGTCGTGCGGTTGGCTTTTGAGCGACTTAGTCCCGAAAGCTTTCGGGATGTGTGGCTGTGAAGCGTGGGCTGAATGTTCCGCTATTCCAGACATTATGCAACTTTCTGTTTGTAAAGATGTTCTTGAAATTCTATAAACAGTCGGCTTATGTTTGCCACGTCTCCCAAAATTTCTTTTGCATCTTCTAATGATTGATATTTGTTTGTCAGCAAGATTGGTAGTTTCTCTTGGTCGAGTTCGTCCACACCTGTTTCAATGTATTTACTCAAAACGAAAGTGATAAACTCTTTTTGTTGGTCGTTGAGTAAGGCAAAAATTGTCGCTTCGGCTGCTTTGGCTCTGGCTTCTCTTGTCATTGCAATGTAGTCACCATTGAAAACATATTCCAATACATCATACAAGTCGCTTTTTTCCATATCTACCAACTTCTGTAAAGTCAGTAAATCGTCTTTCGGAAAACCTGCTGATTCCAAATTCTCCAACAAAACTTTTCGGGTAATTGGATTGCTCCAAAGTTTCCGCAATTCTTCTTCGTCTTTGAAAAGTTTAGGTAACTCGCCAAACAAATTATTCAAAAATTCTTCTGCGGAAATCGGTTTACCGTCTGCACTCCAAAACGAAGTAGAAATCATTGATTGTATTTCTCTCTCTTTACCGTTTCGCAATTTGATTTTTATTTTCTGTTTGCGTTCGGTTTCAGTCGGTTCTTTAGGCTCTCTTGGTTTGTATTCGCCTTTTGGTTCTTTTACTCCGCTTGGTTCTTCTTCCAAAGGTTCTCCGTCCCATTCGGGGTCTGAAAAATGTTTGTAGGCATCTACAAAGTCGTAAATGGTGAAAAATTCTTTGCCGTCAAACAATCGTGTGCCACGACCAACGATTTGTTTAAACTCAATCATTGAATTTACTGGACGAAGCAAAACAATGTTCCGAATGTTTCGTGCATCAACTCCCGTTGAAAGTTTTTGCGAAGTAGTCAGAATGGTTGGAATTGTTTTTTCGTTGTCCTGAAATTCACGCAACAGTCTTTCACCTTCTTCTCCATCATTGGCGGTTACACGAACACAATAAAACGGTTCTTTACTTTTTGTGTTTTGGTTTACCAAATCCCTAATCAATGCAGCGTGTGCTTGATTGGCACAAAAGATTATTGCCTTTTCGTTTTGGTTGGCTTCATCTAAAAATATGTTTACCCGCTTGGCCTCCCTTTCTACAATTTCAATGGTGCGGTTAAAGTCTTTTTCTTCATACAATTTGCCTTCTTCAATTTCTCCTTCTACAATGGTATCATCCGATGTGTAACGGTAATCGTCTAACGTGGTTTTGATGCGTTTTACTTTGAAAGGCGTTAAGAAACCGTCATTGATTCCTTCTTTCAGCGAATAGATGTAAACAGGTTCGCCAAAGTATTTGTAGGTATCAACATTGTCTTTTCGCTTAGGTGTGGCTGTTAAGCCCAATTGCACTGCCGGGCTGAAATACTCTAAAATGCCACGCCAATTGCTTTCGTCATTTGCTCCGCCACGGTGGCACTCGTCAATAATGATAAAATCAAAATAGTCGGCTGGATATAATTGATAATTGACAATGGATAATTGAGAATTATTTTCTGCTTCATTGTCCATTGTCAATTGTTCATTATCAATTGAGGACATAAGGGTTTGAAAAATGGTAAAGAAAATGCTTCCGTTGGTCGGCACTTTTCCGCTTTTCTTTATTTCATTGGGTTTTATCCGCACCAAAGCATCTTCAGGAAATGCCGAAAATGAATTGTAGGCTTGGTCGGCTAAAATGTTTCTGTCTGCTAAAAATAAAATTCTCGGTCGCCTTAATTGATAATTGACAGTTGATAATGGATAATTATTTTCAGCACTACCTTCATTGTCCATTGTCAATTTTCCATTATCCATTGCAGAAAGGTTCCAACGGGTTTGAAACAATTTCCAAGCTATCTGAAAAGCGATTGCCGTTTTTCCTGTTCCTGTGGCAAGGGTGAGCAAAATTCTTTCTTTGCTTTGTGCGATGGCTTCAACGGTGCGTTGAACCGCAATTTCCTGATAGTATCTCAATTGCCAACTTCCGCTTTTGTCTTCAAAAGGAACTGATGCAAACTTTTCCCGCCATTCATTTTCAATTGTCCATTTTCCATTGTCAATTGAAAAAGTTTTATCCCAAAGTTCGTCAGGGCTTAGAAAATGGGGTACCAAACCTTCTTCGCCTGATTTCATACAGATTTGGTAAATGGATTTTCCGTTGGTGCTGTATGTGGTTTCTAATTTTAATTTCTCCGCATATTTTTTGGCTTGCATTACACCTTCGCCAACTTCCAATTCATCACTTTTGGCTTCTACCACTGCCAACTTGATGCCTTTGTAAACCAACACATAATCGGCAATTTCTCTTTTGCCCCTGCCACCACCTGTTTGAATTTTACCTGCCGTTATGTTATATTCACGAAGGACTTTAGAGCCTTCCACAACGCCCCAACCACAAGCTTTTAGCTTTGGGTCTATGAGTTCTGCCCTTGTTTCTGCTTCGTTCATTTTTTTAATGTATAATTGATAATGGTCAATTGATAATTATTTTTTGTGGTTAAGTTTTGTGGTTTTGATTATTGAAATAAGCAACTTCAACAGTTCCGTTAAATCTGATTTGATTGAATTGTATGCTGTTTCATCGATATAATTTGATTGATAAAGTAACTCTATCCAATATTCGGTTTCGTTAGCTTCTTTCAAGGCTATTGCCAGTTTATGAATAAAATCAGCCGGACTTTCAGCTTGCTCTGCTTCACGTACTAATGCACCTACGGCTGTTCCACTTCGCAACAGTTGCTTACTTAACACAAATTCCTTTTTCTGTTCGCACAAGAATTGATACATTTTCACAATTCTCAATGCAAAAGCAAACGACTTATTTTTTACAACATTCTCTCTCATTGTCAACTATCCATTATCAATTGTCAATTATCAATTCTCCTCGTAGTAATAGGAGTAATCAATTCCTTTCATAAACATTTCTCTGCTGTCAATTTCTGTGGTTAAAGCGTTTTTAAGTAGTTTTTTTAATGCACTACTGTTTACAGGACTTTTTACCATTGCATTCATATATTCAGCTTTCCCAATTTTACTCCAATCCACACACTTTTTCAGACGTTTTTTCATTATCAAGTCTAACCAAATTCGGGTGCTTCTGCCATTGCCTTCCATAAATGGATGGGCTACATTCATTTCTACATATTTGGCTACAATTTCATCAAAGGTGTTTTCAGGCATTTCATCTATTTGCTTCAGCGTTTCTCCAAGGAAGCGTGAAACAGCAAATTGAAATCCACCTTTTGAAATGTTTTTCTGCCTTATTTGCCCTGCAAAGTCATACAATCCGCCAAATAAATACCCGTGAATTTGCTGTAAGCCTTTAGTTGTGCCTACTTCTATGCTGTTGATAAAAGAACTATCGAATAAGGCATACGCTTTGGTTTTACTTTTTCCGTCAATAGTTTCATCACTGTAGGTAAACCATTCAATAAACCGATTCGCCTTTGTTCCCGGAAAAGTTTTGCCAAGGGCAATAATGCCGTTGTAGTCAAGCACATCAGATTTATACTTTTTGCCGTCTGCCGCTGTTAATTTCAGTTGGGTAGTGGCACTAACCAACTGATTGCCTTCTTTTTTTAGTTTGGCTTTCAGGTATTTCCAATAGTTACGGGTTTTAGTATAGTCGTTTTGGTCGGTAAGCACGGCAACAATATCCAATACCGAAAACCACCACTTGGCATTTTCTTCGTCCCATAAGGCACGCACTTCACGGTCGTCAAAAAATCGTATGGATATTTTTGTGTTGCTCATTTACTTTTTTAGTTGATTTGGGTCTATAAGTTCTGCTCTTGTTTCTGCTTCGTTCATAATTTCTCTTTTAAAGCATATTTAG
>JAEWWJ010000100.1 GCA_023396415.1 Bacteroidota bacterium | reverse complement strand
AAGTTTTTTTGCTTATTCATTAGTGCATTATGCAGAGTTCAAACAGTATGTTTTGAGAAGCTGGCTGTAAGTTTTGAAACTCAAACAAGTAGTGATTCCTCGCTAAGGCGAATACAGCGATTCATGGTCTTAACTTTCAAATTTTCCCACTGGCCAAGTGGTCACTGATCATAGGCGAAATGTCGAAGTGCCCCAAATTCTTGAACTCTTGTTTTGCAGCTGCGGGATAAATCTTGAATTTCAAACAGCTCCCACCTCAAAAACATTTCGCGAATCCCTTGATAAGCTGCCGAATAAGGCTAACTTTGCAACAAATTAGGTGAAGAAAATGATGCCTTTAAAAGTTACGTCAAATTACTGCAAAATCTCGCCTTCCTTGCTTGGGAAAACGACTGAAAATATCATACAACATTAAAATTTATGTCTTATGGGAGTTAAAGAAATCAATCGGTTTATCACCGACATTGAATTATTTAAAGGCCTAAGTGCCGAAGAAATTGAACAAGTAGCGGCTGCCGTTGAAGAGCGGGAGTATGCTGTTGGGGAATATCTGTTTCAGGAAAGCAATCCCCGCGAGGCCATTTATATGATTTACACCGGAGAGGTCGAACTCTTTAAAAAATCAGCCTTGGGGGCCGAAACAAAGCTCAGTTACTTCAGCCGCCTCGATTTTTTAGGTGAGGGATCGCTGACAGAGGAATCGCCGCACAGCACCAGCGCTCGGGCAAAGCAAAACACCACCGTATTGTTGTTGAAACGTTTGTTTTTTGAACAAAACGGTCCCACGGCACTCAAAATTTTCTCTAATATTTCGCGGGTCATTTCGCGCCGTATGCGTCAGGCTAATGCCCGTATGATCAGCTCGGCAGCCCAGTACGAATCGGGCCGCACCCGCACCGAGCATGATTTGTTGGGCTACCGCGAGGTGCCTTACGAATATTACTACGGCATACAAACCTTGCGTGCACTCGAAAATTTCAACATCTCGGGCGTTCAGCTCAACTTCTTCCCCGTTCTTGGCGAATCGTTGGCTATCGTTAAGCTGGCCGCAGCCAAGGCCAACTATGATTTGGGTTTGTTGAGCAAACCGCTGGCTGATGCCATCATCAGTGCATGTCAAGAAATCATCAACGGAAAATATGCCTTCCACTTTGTGGTAGATATGATTCAAGGGGGTGCCGGCACTTCAACCAATATGAACGCCAATGAGGTGATTGCCAACCGCGCACTCGAAATTTTAGGTTACGAACGTGGAAAGTACGAACATTGCCATCCGAACAACCATGTCAACCTGTCGCAATCCACCAACGATGCTTATCCAACAGCCATCAAAATAGCGATCATACGCAGCAACGAAAAGTTGGTGGCCGTGCTCAAAGAATTGATTGTCAGCTTTAGAGCAAAAGCTGTTGAATTTGCACATGTCATTAAAATGGGACGCACCCAGTTGCAAGACGCTGTGCCTATGACTCTTGGACAAGCTTTTGAAGCTTATTCCGTTTTACTCGAAGAGGAGATCGCGCGGCTGAACCAAAATGTGGAGCTATTCCTTGAAGTGAATATGGGCGGAACGGCCATTGGAACAGGCATCAACGCCGATCCGCGCTACAGCGGAGTAGTGATTGAACACCTACGTGAAATTACCGGAAAACCCATCGTTTTGGCAACGAATTTGGTTGAAGCCACACAAGATACGGGTGCTTTCATCATGTATTCATCGGCGGTTAAAAGATTGGCTGTCAAGCTATCTAAGATTTCCAACGACTTGCGTTTGCTTTCATCTGGACCACGTGCCGGATTGAATGAAATCAACCTCCCTCCTATGCAGCCCGGAAGCACCATCATGCCCGGAAAGGTGAATCCCGTTATTCCGGAGGTAGTCAATCAAATTGCCTTTAAAGTGATTGGAAACGACCTCACCGTTACCCTTGCCGCCGAAGCTGGTCAGTTGGAACTTAACGTGATGGAGCCGATTATCGTTTATAGCATCTTTGAATCTATTGAAATGCTGAAAAACGGCATGCACACCTTAAATTACCGCTGCATCAAAGGCATCACTGCCAACGAGGAACATTGCCGCGAAATGGTGTACAACAGCATTGGTTTGGTTACGGCGCTCAATCCCATCATCGGTTATGAAGCCTCTAATAAGTTGGCCAAAGATGCGTTAGAAGGCAACCGCAGTGTGTATGAATTGGTGCTGGAGCAAAATCTTATGACCAAAGAAGCCTTAGACGAAGCCCTCGATCCAAAAAATATGATTGGGCCAAAACATATGCCCAAGCAAGGCTAAAAATATTTTTTTTAACTTTCGAGTACAACAAAAGGCTATCTAAATTACATTAGACAGCCTTTTTTTTGTTACAAATCACAAGCTCCAATCAACGGACCTAGATAAAATGTTTGGTGTATGCTGAAGAAGCGTTTACAGCAAACCAAATTAGACAGCTGCAACCAATTCTTTTTCAAGGGCAATGGCCTTAGGGAATAAAATATTGTTTTCCAGGTGAATGTGGTGATGCAAATCTTCTTCAAACTCCTTGAGTAAAGCGATGGTTACCCTGTATGTGTTGCAAGCATCTTCGGGCGGGGTATAGTTGTTGCTTAAAGATTCAATTTTCCTAAACCGCTCACCTTCAATGGAATGCTCTTCCTCCATGGCGCGAATTGGATTTTCGATAGAGCCAAAATGGGGCAATTCCACTTTTGCGCCACTGCTCTTAGCCTCTACCATTTTATGCACAAAAGGAAACAGCAAAAGCTCTTCTTTTTTCATGTGTTGCGCCAAAATTCCGGCAGCGGCATGAAACAAAGCCGAAATTTCCAAAAGCTCAGGATGGCGATCGCCATGAACCTGACAAATTTTATCGAGATAGGGCTTTATTTCAGTTGATTTTTGCTCCACATAGCGGTGATGCTTTTTGGTGATATAGTCGGCCAGCAAATCCAATGGCCACGACCTAAAATCGGTTGTACCGCTACCACTCGCCTGCGAAAGGTTTTCTAAGTCTTTTAGAACTAACTCACTGTCAATGGCTTTGGCTTCACAAGCATCTTGAATGGTTCTGTTGCCTTGGCAACAAAAATCAATGCCATATTTTTTAAATACAGAGGCCGCGCGGTAGTCGTTTGCCACCAATGTACCAATGATTTGATTTTCTTGTATTGTCATTTGATATAGATTTAAAGGGTTTAAAATTGATTTTTAAAGGGTTAATTAAAATATTTTAATTGTTAATGGTTTATCGGTCAACTTAATGGTTGGCTGTTTGAAGATGCGTTCATGATGTCAACGTTTTAAAAACGACATACCTTTGTCAATGTTTTGCAATAAGTCAAACAAAGAAGTGGTTTCAAGCATTTGTTTCAAGTCATTTCTGATGTACTTATATTTGTAATGCAACGGGCAGGGTTGATCTTCGTTGCAGTTTTGAAATCCCAAGCCACATTCGGTAAAGATGGCATCGCCATCAATGGCCGAAACAATTTCGCGCAGCATGAGCGTTTGCACCCGTTTTTTTTCGATTGCAAAGCCGCCGGCTGGACCTTTCACCGAATCAATTATATGGTTTTTTGTAAGCTGCTGCAGCACTTTAGCTGTATATGCTTTTGGCGAATCAATGCCAATGGAAATGCTGCTTAAACTCACCCGAATGTCATGGTGCGAATTTGCAGCAATAAAAATGGCTGCCTTAATACCGTATTCACATGCTTTTGAAAACATCAAATTGTGTTTTTAAAAGTCAAAAGTAAATAAAAAAACTATAATAGGACAAAATTATCCTAATTAACTTTTGATGGGTTTGCACAAGGAAATTGGGAAGTCGGTAAGATTTGCGGGCATGACAAAAACCATCCATCAATCACGAGCAAAAAAAACCTCAAACACTTGTAATTTTTTGTGTTTGTCATTACCTTTACAGATCGGATTTAGACTGATCCCTAAGGGGTTATACTTGCTCGGCAAAAGTTCTTTATTTTCTTGGCTTAACATTCAACTGCAAGAAAATTGTAACAATATTTCACTTGTAAGTTCTTACATTCTTTAACAATAAAACCAAATTATCATGAAAACCTACCTGATTAAAATTTCAAAACGATGGGCATTTGCATTGACTATGATGGTATTTTTAAGCCAAAACAGTCCCATCCAAGCACAAGACAGCTTTCAAACCTGGGTTCCTTTAGGCTTCACTTGGGGAGGTCTTTGGACTGCTGAACCTCATCCTCAGGGCGGATATATGGCTTTCGGCTCGGCCAATACCTGGGATCAGGGCGACGTAAATATTTTGGTTCGGTTTCAAGACAATGGCGACACCCTTTGGGTCAAAAAGTTTTATCGGTACAGCGATATTACTATTGAAGCAGTTGATATGGTCAAAGCGGTGATAACTCCGGATTTTTCATCCTCATTGTTCAGAAAAAGTATAATTTTGGCTACTTTAGAAACAGCAATGCCATCTTGAAAGTCAACCTCAATGGCGATTCGTTGTGGCAAAAAACCATCACACCCGTGTATGAGTATTGAAATGCAGGATTGCGCGATATCAAAGCCACGCCTGATGGTGGATTTGTGGTAGCCGGTGCCAATTCTAGCTTAAGCGAAAACCTGATCATGAAACTAAGTCCAACGGCTGAAATTGAGTGGGAAAACAGTACCTCCAATGCCATATTTATCCTTATTATGCCAATGTTGCTGTGGCACCCGACGGCAATTATTTCGCTGTTGGAATAAGATCTGGATGGCACCCTACAGGAGATAATGATAAAAGATTGTTTTTAAGAAAAATAGATGCCAATGGCAATACGCTATGGGACAGATCATTCCATTCAGTAAACATCAATACCGGCGACAGCATCAGAAGTGAAGGCCGCGATGTGATGGCACTGGCCGATGGAGGTTGCATCATTTGTGGAACCGTTAGCAATCCCGGCCAGAACCATGGACCTGCATTATTGATGCGTTTCGACATGAATGGTGAGCCGGTTTGGACAAAGCATTTTTACAACAATCCCGGAACCACAACACAAGCCCATAAATTACATCCCATCGCCTCAGGTGATTTCATGGCGTATATGGAAGAATTTTTCGGTTTCTCAAATGCACGGCCACAGCTTATAAAGCTCAATTCATCTGGCGACTCTTTATGGAGCCAGCATGGTTTCGATAGACCCTTTTATCTGAGAGGCGCGGCCAACAATGGGGGATTGTTGTTCAGCGGTGGCAGTGGCGATTACGGGATTTTGGTTAAAACAACAGATGACGGAATGTATCTTCCTCCAAACTTAAATATGCCTTGGAATGGCTAAGACAATGTTTTAGCACCGATTAATTTTGGGTGGAACGTATCAGCTGCTCCACAGCGTACTTCAAGCTACCGACTTCAAGTAGCAACAGATGAATCCTTTACAAATATCGTTGTAGATGAAAGCAATATTAACACCACTATTTTTGAGCTCCTCAGTCTGGCCTCCTTCACCGACTATTATTGGCGCACTTGTGCTTTCGGCCCCGAGCAAGTTTATGGAATGTGGAGTGCTTCTTTCTATTTTCGGACAGGTGATATAAATTCAGTTCGGGAAGCGGATGGCCGGTACGGTTTTCGTTTGGGACAAAATTATCCTAATCCTGCCGGTGAAAAAACCACTATTGCATTTGTGTTGCCCAAAAGCGATCAAGTCAAATTTACAATCACTGATTTATGTGGATGTACGATGAGAAGGCAATCCGCTTTTTTCGCCCAAGGAGATCAACGGGTTGAATATGATATCAGCCAGTTACCCGCCGGAGCGTATTTATACACCTTAGAAACTTCGCAAGAAAAATGGTCGAGAACTATGATGGTTTATAGATAGTGGTTTAATTGTTAATTATTAATTGTTAATGGACTTTCGACTGTTTTGATGAGCGTTCTAAGATAAAAAAAAGCCGTAAATGAAAATTCATTTACGGCTTTTAAACATTTATAAATCAATTACTTTACGGTAAACTTCTTGATGGCTTTGCCATGAATGGTTTCAATATACAACAGATAAATACCTTGGTTTAGGTGGGAGATATTCAATTGAACATTGGAGTCATTTACCGTTTGCTTCATCACTTCTTTTCCTGAAATATCACTGATTCTCAGTTCAATCATTTGCTCAGGCGATTGAATAGAAAGCAGATCGCCGGCAGGCACAGGAAACAGCTGAATGAGAGCCGCAAGATTGTTTTCGTTGATTCCGATGGGACCGACACGAACATATGCTGCCTTTGTTTCGGTAAACTGGTTTGTGCCATCGCTCACAGTCAAAGCCACTGTATATTCGCCATTTACGGTGTAGGTATGCGAAGGATTTTGCAGTGTACTTGTTGCGCCATCACCAAAATTCCATAGCCACGAAGTGATATTTGAAACATTGCGTACATTCTTTTCGGGCATATCAAATTTCGTGTTTCCGGGCGCGTTTTCTTGAATGACATTGCGTAGGGTTGTTTGTCCTGTAGTACCATTCACATCGCAAACATGCCAATAACGACCTGTTCCGGTGGTTGGCACTTGTAGGGTATGGATTAAGCCGGTAGCGTTGTAAATTTGCACCACACATTGCGAAGTGGTAATGACGGGTGAGCCTGAATAGTTATAGACATAGAAATTATATGTTCCCGGAAACATGGTATATATGGTAGTGGTTTCAGGGCCATATCCCGTTGTAACATCATGATCCAACGCTGCATAGGGTGCTGTTGTAATGCTGCCTTGGTAGCTGTAATACACATGATAGGACTGCCCTTCGATGAGTGGAGTGTTTAAATGTGAATCCAAATCACTCGGACTCGCACCCCAATTGATAACAAAGCGCATTGCTCCGCCCAACAGCTCTGTTGAAAGAGAGATGTTCAAGTTGAGGGTTCCATCTTGCGGCACAATCACTTGGTTGTTTGAATAGGTAATATAGCCCGTTTTTGAACAGGTTACGGTGTTGGCATTTTCAGTGGATTGATCTGTGAACGTTACATCCAAAGGCGCCAAACCTTGTGTAGTACTCGCGATGAAATTGGCAACGATAGTTCCAATCGGGACATTGCTGATGGAATAATTTCCGGTAGCATTGGTAAGCGCCGACAATCCGGCCACACTCACCAAAGCACCTTCAACCGCCTCACCTGTAAGCGCATCGGTAACCATTCCGGTTAAAGTGCCGGTTCCGCTGCCCGATCCTACAACGTGAATAAAGTTCGTTTTTGTTTCGGTGTCGGAGGTTATGCCATTGCTAACAGTTAAAGAAACGGTGTAAAATCCGGGTGTTGAATAAATTTTGGTTGGATTTTGTAGCGTGCTGGTGCTTCCATCTCCAAAATTCCAAAGCCAAGAAGTCACGCTTTTTGCAGGATCAACTTTTTTGGCCGGCATTTCGTCTTTGCCCGATCCGGGTGCTGTTTCTTGAATAACATTTTTGTAGGTAAGCTGCCCCGTTGAGCCGTTGATATCGCAAACATACCAATAACGCCCTGTCCCATTTGTCGGCACCTGCATGGTTTGAATAAGGCCGGTTTGGTTATAAATTTGAACCACACAATTGGAAGTCGTGATCGCAGGACTGCCCGAATAATTGTAAATATAGTATTGGTAAGTACCCGGAAACATTTGATAAATCGTCATTGTTTCGGGGCCATAACCCGTGGTTACATCATGATCTAATGCAGCAAAAGGCGCTGAAGTTGAGCTGCCTTGGCTGCTATAGTAGATATGGTAACTGGTTCCATTGATTGGAGGTGTTTTCAGGTGAGAATCTAAGTCGCTCGGACTGGCACCCCAATTGATTACAAAACGCAACTCACCCGCTAAAAGTGTTTGCGATAGCGAAATGTTAAACGTCAAGGTTTGGCCTTGCCCAATCACCACCTGATTGTTTACATAGGTAATATAATCGGTTTTTGAACAAGTTACAGTGTTGGCACCATCGGTTGATTGGTCGAAGAAATTCACTTCCAAAGGAGCATCCCCTTGGGTTGTTGAGGCATTAAATGCTGCTGAAAGCACACCGGCAGGAACATTTTCGATGGTGTAATTCCCACTGGCATTGGTGGTCGCGCTTAATCCGGCAACACTTACCAAAGCCCCTTCAATTGGATTTCCGTTGAAAGCATCTGTTACTTGTCCTGTTAAAATTCCGGTTCCTGTGGTTCCACCAGTGGTGGTAAAATTGATTTGATTTCCATAGGCTGTTCCGACAGCGTTGGTGGCATAAGCGCGGACAAAATAATTGGTACCGGCAGTAAGTCCGGTCATGTTGGCTGTAAATGTACCTGTTCCCGATCCATTGCTGGTAGAACCGGTGTTATTGCTTAAAGTGGGATTCTGGCTTGTGCTCCAAACAAGGCCGCGCGATATAACTGCTGCTCCGCCATCGCTTGTAACATTGCCACCCGAAGTGGCTGTGTTTGATCCTATTGCAGAAGCGGCGGCAGTTGTTAATGTGGGAAGTCCGGCTTGTGATGAAGTTGTTATGCTTAAATCATCAACCATAAAAATGAAAGCATCATCCGAAACACATTGAATGCCAATATACACCGATTGGCCATTATAAGCATTCAAATCGAAGGTTTTTTGCTCCCAAGCTGCCGCCGAAGCAGTAAGGTAATTGGGCCCGGAAATGGTGGTAAAACTCGACGGATTGGTGTTGGTTGTTGACACTGCTACCTTATAACGCTCTAAGCCATAGGCATCAGTGTAGGATTTTACCCAAAACGAAACAGAAGAATTGCTTCCCAGCTGGGTTTGTGGCGAAATCAACCAATCGTTGTTAGGTCCTCCATCGGAGGCAAAACAGGCAGCAAATTTTACTCCTTGATGCGGCTGCATGGCCAAATCAGTAGTAGGAGGCGTGGTTTGCGAAGGATTAAACACCATGAAGGCCATAGGCGCATACTGATTTGGAAATTCAGCATCCTGAATACCATAAGTGGGCAAAAGATCAACATCCACCGTTGTCCAAGGTGTGAAAATGAGGTTGAAATCGGGATAGGTTTCGAAGCCATCTGCAAAATTATCACCTGATTTTTGGGTGTAGTTTTGCATCTCTTGTTGAATATTTGAAATGGCAACCGCTTTTCCTACCGCTCTACTCAACGTTTGTGCATTAAGGGTTGACCCCAAAATTACCGCGAGTGAAAAGAGTAAAATTTTCTTTTTCATAGGTCTTAGTTTTAAATGGTTGGTTCAAAATTAAGATATTATTAACAATTGAGCAACAAAATGAAAAACATTTACTCTTTTTTTAAAAAGATTTTATTGCAGTGCCTTTGCAACATAGAGGACAGTGGACGGTGAAGAGTATTTGAAATTGACGAGTGATATTTGACTACAAGCTAACATGAAAACACTGCATATTCCAGACCGATGCCCTGAGCTTTTAGAAAGGAAAACAAAGAAAAGAAAATAAGACCTAAATATTTGAGCATCAATTATTCATACCCTTAAACCAGCATTTTTTAGTGCCGAGAGCAAAGCGATTCGGGACTTTAGTGCCCAGAGCAAAGCGATTCGGGACTTTAGTGCCGAGAGCAAAGCGATTCGGCATGATTCCCTCGAATTTTTTGAACTAAAACTCCGAAGTAAAATGAAACTGAATGTCTTTGTACTTCTCCATGGCAGTTTGCAGCGCATAAGGTGAATCGGCCAAAAACACATCTCTACCTTCCTTATCAAGGGCAATATAACTGGCTTTTCGTGCTTTAAAATCCTCAAGCATGGCCTTGTTGGTGCTTGTAATCCATGCTGTTTTATGCAAGGTAATATGCTCATAGCGACAACTTGCTCCGTACTCATGCAAGAGCCGATGCTGAATAACTTCAAACTGAAGCGCACCCACAGTACCAATGATTTTTCGTCCTGTTGCTTTTCCTGTAAAGAGCTGTGCTACACCCTCATCCGTAAGCTGATCGAGGCCTTTGGCCAATTGCTTCGACTTCATTGGATCGGCGTTTTCAACATATTTGAACAGCTCGGGCGAAAAGCTTGGAATTCCTTTATAATGCAGCAACTCGCCTTCGGTAAGGGTATCTCCAATTTTGAAGTTGCCTGCATCGTACAAACCTACAATATCGCCGGGAAACATTTCGTCCACCAACTCTTTTTTTTGGGCCATGAAAGCCGTAGGATTTGCAAATTTGATCTTTCGGTCGAGGCGGATGTGATAATAAGGTTTGTTGCGCTCAAACTTACCTGAAACCACCCTTACAAAAGCGATACGGTCGCGATGATTGGGATCCATATTGGCATGAATCTTAAAAACAAAACCTGTAAACTGCTCTTCCTTAGGATCAACCGGACGCTCTTCAGTGTCGCGCCCAACCGGTTTTGGGGCAATACGAATGAAACAATCCAGCAGTTCTTTCACACCAAAATTATTGAGGGCGCTACCAAAAAAAACAGGACAGACATCACCTTTCAGGTATTCATCCACATCAAATTCGGGATATACTCCTTCAATCAGATGCAGCTCTTCGCGCAGGGTATGGGTATCTTCTTCACCAAGGTGTTTCGACAATAAAGGACTGCTGAGATCGGTGAACGCGATGCCCTCTTCAACCCTTTGTTTGTTGGGTTCAAAAAGATAGAGGTTCTTGTCAAAAATATTATAAATGCCTTTAAATTTAGGACCCATATTGATGGGCCAACTCAATGGAGTGAGGCGCAGATCGAGCTTTTGCTCAATTTCATCCAACAGCTCAAAGCCATCTTTTCCCGGGCGGTCGAGCTTGTTGATAAAGACGATGATGGGTGTTTTGCGCAGCCTACATACTTTGACCAATTTTTCAGTTTGAGGCTCAACACCTTTGGCCACGTCAACTACAACAATCACACTGTCTACAGCGGTGAGGGTACGGAAAGTATCTTCGGCAAAATCCTGGTGACCGGGAGTATCTAAGATGTTAATCTTTACGTCGTTATATTCAAATCCCATCACCGAGGTGGCCACCGAAATACCTCTTTGGCGTTCGATCTCCATCCAGTCGGAGGTAGCAGTTTTCTTTATTTTATTGCTTTTAACGGCACCGGCCACCTGAATGGCACCTCCAAAAAGAAGCAGTTTCTCGGTGAGTGTAGTTTTTCCCGCATCGGGATGGCTAATGATAGCAAAGGTTCTCCTCCGCTCAATTTCTTGTAAAAAACCCATGAATTTTGGTTAAAATTTGGCGGCAAAGATACAGCGAAAAATGGCAGCACGTTGAGGAAGATTTCTGCTTTGTCGTTGGCTTTTGTTTTGGGTTGGGTCTTGTCTTGAGACGAGACGTTCAATGAAGACACTTCGATTGTCCTATCGCCAAATCGCTCAAGTCACTCCGGTCGTTCCGGTCGCTCAGTCTCTTAGTCACCCAGTCCCATAGTCTCTTTCAACCCTAGCCTTCTCGTTGCCTCAACACCTCATAACATGCTATTCCGGCGGCCACCGACACGTTGAGAGATTCAATACTGCCCATCATGGGGATCTTTATCCGCACATCGGCGAGCTTGAGGTACTCCTCGGAGATGCCTGTTTCTTCGGAACCCATAATCAATGCTATCGGCCCGCTAAGATCGGCAGACCAAAGGTTTACCGATGCTTTTTCGGTAATGGCCACCAATTTTACGCCACTTTCTTTTAAAAAGCGCAGGGTCTCTTTCAGATTGTTTTCGCGTGCCACATTGATGCGGTGCAAGGCACCTGCAGATGTTTTTACGGCATCGGCATTGATCATCGCCGAACCGCGGCTGGGCAACACCAAAGCATGAACACCGACCGATTCCGCCGTTCGGGCAATGGCGCCAAAGTTGCGAACATCGGTTATTTTGTCGAGCACTACTAAAAATGGAAGCATCCCCGCCTCAAAAATCATTGGCACCAAAGCCGAAAGCTTCTGGTAACTCACCTGCGACACGAAAGCCACCACTCCTTGATGGTTTTTGCCTGTCAGTCGGTTAAGTTTTTCAATTGGCACCATCTGCACCGGCACTTCGTTCTGCTTGGCTTGGTGCATCAACTCGTTCATCTGCGTTGATCGGCTGCTGTTTTGAATCAAAATTTTTTCAATATCAGCCCCCGATCGGAGCGCCTCAATCACGGGTCGTGTGCCAAAAATCAAATCTTTGGCGCTTCTTTCTTTTTCCATACATACACTGTTTCAATGGCCAAAATTACATTGAATCGCTCAAGTGCACATCATCTAAAGGAAAAATTCGTCTCACTCCCGACCTTCGTAGAGTAAAAAATTACTGCATAACAGCACTGCTTTCACTACTTTTACAGCAAATTTAACCCCATCAACGTGATGAAATCATATTTGATTGGTTTTTGTATCCTGCTATCTGACATGGTAACACAGGCACAGTTGTTTCGGTCGGCCAGTCCTCTATCTTCAAGCAAACTCAATAAAGAGTTTATAATGAATGCCATGCGATATCCACAGTCGGCACTTGAGGCAGCCGAACAGGGTAAAATTGAGGTTACATTCACCGTTTTGCCTGATGGAACAAGTTCCGATCACAAGGTGTTGAAACCCGTGAGTGAGATGCTCGATGAAGAAGCCATTCGCTTGGTGAAAAAAATTTTATGGATTCCAGCTACTGAAAACGGCCAACCGGTGAGCGAAAGAAACGCCATGACCATTGTTTTCAACCGAAAAAAATTTGTCAAAAATCAAGCCCTAAGACCCGCATTGTTTGCACAATTGGACGCCTTGGATGCTGATGATTCAGGAGTTATTTATAGTTTTGCGGCCTTGGAAACACTGCCAGCGCCTATGATTGACGAAAAATACCGCAGCATACACCACTATCTTCAATCGCAATTAAAATATCCTGAAACGGCCATTACTGCCGGTATTCAAGGAAAGGTAACGATTGATTTTGTGGTGGAGGAAGACGGCATCCCATCCAACATTCGGTTGATCAACAGCGTTGGAGGAGGTTGCGACCAAGAGGCCATTCGATTGTTGCAGCAGCTCCGCTGGCGGCCGGCCGTTAAAAATGAAAAATGGGTGCGCAGTGCTGCCACTTTCGATGTATCATTCATACTGAACGACATAAAACAGCAAGAAATTCCCAACCGACAGCCGGGAGGGCTTTAACCTTTAACACATCATTCATTTATGAAAAAAATCCTTTTATCATGCGCCTTGGCCCTCATCCTTTCGGGTGTCAGTTTTGGGCAATCCGACACTTCTTATTGGAAGAAAAATGGTAAAATAAGCTTCAACTTTTCCCAAAGTCACCTCTCCAACTGGTCGGCGGGCGGACAAAGTGCTATTAACGGCCTTGGATTGTTTGGCTACAATGCCAATTACAAAAAAGCCAACAAAATCTGGGACAACTCCTTAGGGTTGACCTTAGGATACAGCCTTTTAGGCGATGCCCAAGCCATGAAAACCGACGATAAAATAGAGTTCAATTCTCTTTTTGGTTTGCAAGCTATAGAAAATAAGCTCTTCTATAGTTTGTCTTTTTCATTTAAAACTCAGTTTACCGATGGATTCGATTACAAGAAAGATTCTACGAACCCTATCTCAGGACTGTTTGCTCCGGCTTACATTACCCTTGGTGCGGGTATGGACTGGAAACCCAACGCTTATTTTTCCATCAATTTTTCGCCGCTAACAGGTCGCATAACCATCGTAACCATCAAAGAATTGTATGAAGTTGGTGCCTTTGGTGTTGACAAAGGTAGCACCACGCGTTTTGAGTTGGGTGCTAAATCCATGATTAAATTTGAAAAGGAAATTTTAAAAAACGTCAGCTTTGCCACCAAGTTGGAATTGTTTACCGATTATTTGAAAAACCCGCAAAACGTTGACGTTGACTGGCAAACCTTAATTACAATGAAAGTCAATAACTGGTTAAATGCCAATATTGCCACCCATCTTATTTACGATGATGATATTCTGATTTCCGATAAAGACGGAAAAATTGGTCCCCGCACCCAGTTTAAAGAAGTTTTAAGCGTTGGGTTAAGCTACGCTTTCTAAAGCTTATGAAAACCATCGGACTTTTATCAGACACCCACGGTTACATCCATCCGCGGGTGTTTGAGTTTTTTAAAACCTGCGATGAAATATGGCATGCCGGCGATATCGGCAATGCCGAAGCCAGCGATGCCTTATCCAATTTTAAACCCTTGAGGGCTGTTTATGGCAACATTGACGGCCATGTCCTTCGCGCAATGTTTCCCGAAACAATTGTCTTTACCATTGAAAAAGTGAAGGTGGTCATTACGCACATTTCGGGCTATCCCGGAAAATATGCCAAAGGCATTCCTGCCCTACTGCAACTGCATCGTCCACAGCTTTTTATAGGTGGCCATTCACACATTTTGAAGGTGATATATGACCAAAAAAATCAACTTTTGTATATGAATCCCGGTGCTGCCGGAAAACATGGAATACACCAAAAAATCACTTTTTTGAAATTTCACATCACTCAAGATCGCATCCACGACCTCGAAATTCTTGAGATGGAACGCAAAATATGAGGCTCATCCTTAGCGCAAACGGTCAACCGACCGCAACAACTTCACATCTTTTTTGATGCCCCGCATGGCCAAAAACGAAAAAGCCAAAACAAAAAGTGGGATAAAAACTCCTGCTGCATAGTTGGGTTCTACACCAACCAGCGTTGCAATATTTGTAGTGTAATACAACAATAGCGCGGCTATGAGCAAAATAGACAGAAACATATTGATACGCATCCAGCGTATTTGCTGTTGCAAGCGTTTGTAGTTAAACACCGCAACCAGCGGCAAAACGATGAGTGCAAACGTTAGCCCGATGAGCGGTATGAAAAATATCCACGACTTCAACACAGGCGCATCAGGCAGGTGTTCGCTCAAACCATACACATAAAAAGCAATGGTGTTGCTGCTTCCATAAAACCAAGCAATGGGAAAGAAAAACAGCACAAGTGCCGACAGGGAGGCCAAAGCCATAAAAACCGACTGAATCCGTTGTATCATTTGCATTAAAATGTTGAGACGACAAATATACCAACTTCACACAAAAAGACAAGACTGACATTTTTTTCTCCACTCCAATTTTTTCCCGTATGAATGGATTCCGAATAAAAAAAGACGAAAAAAAAGACGATTCTAACTTATTAAATAAGCTGTAAGCCATTGACTCTGTTTTAAGAAGCCCAAAAATGGTAAAAACGCGGCTTGAATAAGAAAATTAACATGGAATTTTTTATAAATTCGCTTGGATATGAAAAAACTTTTTACTTTTGCGGCACTTTACTAAGAAATAATATCATTTTTTTCCTCTCGCAGAGTTTCTCGTAACTCTGTAATACTCATTTAGGTTTTCGCATTGAATCATTAATAACCCATCCCATGTACGACATTGTTGAGCTTAACAATAAGCTTGTAGGTGAATTGAGGGAGATTGCAAAAGAACTTAGCGTTCCAAAAGTTGAAAAACTTCTCAAACAAGACCTCATCTACCAAATTTTAGATCAGCAAGCCCTGATCCCACAGCCTGAGACCAAACCAAAGCCCAAATTCGAAAAAAAAGGAAAAACGCAGCAGCCTGCTGCCGGCAGACAGAACACAGCTCCCAAAGAAGTTGAAAAGAAAGCATCCACCCCTGAAGTTAGAAGACCGGAAGCTGAAGCCAAAGCAGAAACACCTCCTGTAAGAGTGGCACCCAGCGTTAAAGAAACACCTCCTACGGCCGCTAAAGAGTTTGCTATTCCACCGGCGAATGTTGCACCAAAAGAGCCTGAAGTGGCCAAAGAAACAGTAGTTGCCAAAACAAACCTTCCATCAGAGCAAAAAAGAAATCAATTGCATGATGATTCCCGAGGCGATCATCGCGGAAAACGCAATCGCTTAAAGCCCCAAGCCGCTGCCTCGAGCACCAAAGGATTAACCGCTCTTCCAGATGAATCTATCGCTGCCACACAAGCTGATAACAACAGCCAAAACAAACCTCAAGCTCCAAGCGTAGCCAAACCAGAAGGCAGCTTTGCGCCAAAACCATTGCGCGAACAACAAAAACCTACTCCCGAGCAAACCCGCCATCAAGCTCAAAATGAGCCACGAAACAGCGAAAAAGATCAAGACACCGGCGAACGTAAAGAATTTAAAAGAAACGAATCGCAAGACAGGTACAGCAATGACCGAGGCGGAGATCGAAACTATGACCGGGGTTCTGAGCGAAATGAGCGAAGCAATGAGCGCAGCATCGAACGAGAACAACAAACATCGGAAAAAAACGGCGGACAAGAACGTCAACAACCATACGACAGACAACAAAAGGCCGATCGGCATAACCAGTCGGACAGAACTACCCGCGATTACCAGAACGACCATCAGTCGCAACAGCGTCAAAATCAGCAACAAAACCCAAACCAGCAACAAAATCCCAATCAAAACCAAAAAACCAAGAGAGAAGACTATTCTTTTGAGTTTGACGGAATTGTTGATGCCGAAGGTGTGCTCGAAATCATGCCCGATGGTTACGGCTTCCTCAGGTCATCAGATTTTAACTATCTGAACTCGCCCGACGATATTTACGTTTCACAGTCGCAAATCAAACTATTCGGTCTCAAAACCGGCGACACCATCAAAGGAACCATCCGTCCGCCTCGCGAGATAGAAAAATATTTCCCCCTCATCAAAGTGGACTACATCAACGGTCGTTTGCCCGAAGAAGTGCGCGACCGTATCCCCTTCGATTTTTTGACACCTCTTTTCCCTAACGAAAAGTATAACCTTACCGGACATGCCGAAAACACCATGTCAACACGCATCATGGATCTCTTTGCTCCTATCGGCAAAGGTCAGCGCGGATTGATTGTAGCCCAGCCCAAAACCGGTAAAACCGTCCTCTTAAAAGAAGTGGCCAACGCCATTGCAAAAAATCATCCCGAAGCCTATCTCATCATCCTGCTGATTGACGAACGTCCTGAGGAAGTTACCGATATGGCCCGCAGCGTTCGTGCCGAAGTAATCTCTTCTACCTTTGACGAGCCGGCTGAAAAACACGTGAAGATTGCCAACATCGTGCTTGAAAAAGCCAAACGCCTCACCGAATGTGGACATGATGTGGTCATCCTTTTGGATTCAATCACACGTCTGGCAAGGGCTTACAACACCGTTTCTCCTGCCTCAGGTAAGGTGCTTTCGGGTGGTGTGGAAGCCAACGCCCTTCAAAAACCAAAAAGATTCTTTGGTGCAGCCCGTAACATCGAAAATGGAGGCTCACTCACCATTATTGCCACCGCACTTATTGACACAGGGTCGAAAATGGACGAGGTGATTTTTGAAGAATTTAAAGGAACAGGAAACATGGAGTTACAGTTGGATCGTCGCCTTTCCAACAAACGTATCTGGCCTGCTATTGACATCGTTTCATCAAGCACACGGAGAGAAGACCTTCTTCTTGACAAAGAAACCATGCAAAGGGTATGGATTTTACGTAACCACTTGGCCGACATGACCCCTATTGAAGCCATGGAGTTTCTGAAAGATAAAATGAGATACACCCAAACCAATGAGGAGTTTCTGATCTCAATGAACAGTTAGAAAACGCTTGATATAAACCAAAAACCCCGGACGGCCAGCGTTCGGGGTTTTTGATTTTTAAGCGAAAAAATCACAGCTTCATTACTTCTTTTAGGGCTTCCAAATTGAGACCGCGGAAACTGCCCGAACTCATCAATGCCACCACCGACGGGAAAGTGATGGTTTCCTTCATCCATTGCAGCATCGCTTCAGGGTCGGACATCACCACAAGGTCATCGCGTCCAAAAGCCGCTTTGATCTGATCAGTTTGCATTAATTTCAATTTTTTCAACGCCACCGCATGGGGATCATAAAACACCATCACCTGATCGGCAGCATCTACACTTCCTTGGTAGTGGTGAATAAACTCAGCCGACAAACTGCTGAACGTATGCAGCTCGAAACAAACGGTAAGCTGATGTTGCGGGAAATTCTCGCGCAATGCCTCGGTGCTGGCCTTTACTTTTGAAGGAGCATGAGCAAAATCGCGATATAATATTGAAAATGAATTGGATGCCACACACTCCAACCGCCTTGAGGCACCCTTAAACGAAGCAATGGCGCGATAGGCCTCTTCTTCATCTACTCCCATCTCGCGACAGACCGCAAAGGCAGCACTCAGGTTAGAAAGGTTGTGTTTTCCGAAGAAAGAAAGCGGCAATAGCGTTCCTCTTTTTGAAGTGATCATGGTGACACCATCGGCCATCACAGCAGGATGAGTAGTATAGGGCATCTTTCTGCAATTGGCCTGCTCGGCCAGCTGCTGCACTTCGGCATCTTCGGCGTTATAGATGAGACAGCCGCCGCCTTCGATGGCCTCGATAAACATCGAAAACTGCTGAAGATACGTCTCAAAAGTAGGAAACACATTCACATGGTCCCAACCGATGCCGCTGATGACAGCGAGATGGGGCTTGTAATGCAAAAATTTGGGACTTCTATCAATGGGGGAAGTCAAATACTCGTCGCCTTCCATGATCATCCATTCCGCATCATGGGTGAGGCGCACCATCACCTCAAAACCTTCCAGCTGCGCACCAACCATATAATCTACCTGCATATTTACCGCCTTTAAAATATGCAAAATCATGGCCGTGATGGTGGTTTTGCCATGACTTCCGCCAATCACAATCCTTTTCTTTTCTTTGGCTTGTTCGTATAGAAATTGAGGATAAGAATAAATTTTTACCCCTAATTGCTTGGCCGCCAACAGCTCGGGATTGTCGGCGCGGGCGTGCATTCCAAGGATGACGGCATCAAGACTATCATGAATTTTTTCCGGAAACCACCCCATACATTCCGGCAACAAACCATAACGGGCCAAACGACTCGCGGAGGGTTCAAAAATTTCGTCGTCAGAACCGGTGATTTGAAAACCTTTTTCATGCAAAGCGATGGCGAGGTTGTGCATGGCGCTGCCTCCAATGGCGATAAAATGAAGTTTCATCATTAGTTTTTTGCAAAGATAAGCCGATGCTTTCTAAAAAATCAATCCCCTTTCAAGGAAAGCTTTTTTATCTTTGCAGTTGACAAACAAATCCCCCTTGAGGAAAAGAAACTTTTTATGAAACAATTGATTGCGCAACTCAACGAAGAGCTACAACAGGCCACGGCAGAAACCATATTAACGAGTGTTCACAAACATTTTGGCGATAAGATTGCCTTAGCAAGCAGCTTAGGTTTTGAAGATCAGGTGCTCACCGCGATGATCGCTTCCCATTGTAAAGAATTGACCATCTTCACTTTAGATACAGGACGCATTTTTCCGGAAACCTACGAACTGATCGAAAAAACCAATGCACGTTATGGACTCAACATCCACATATTTTTTCCGGATGCCGATTTGGTAGAAGCGATGGTGAACGAAAAAGGCGTTAATCTTTTCTACGACAGCATTGAAAACCGCAAGCAGTGTTGCCATATCCGCAAAACAATTCCACTTCAACGGGCCTTATCCGGTTTGGATGCGTGGATCACAGGTTTGCGCCGCTCGCAATCGGTGACACGTCACAATATGCAGGTGGTGGAATGGGATGAAGGCAACCAGCTGATCAAAGTCAATCCATTGATTAACTGGACCGAAGAAGAGGTGATTGCTTTTGTTAAACAGCACAACGTGCCTTACAATGTGCTGCACGATCAAGGCTTTCGCAGCATAGGATGCCAACCCTGCACACGTGCCGTTTTACCCCACGAAGACCTAAGGGCAGGCCGTTGGTGGTGGGAGCTTCCCGAACAAAAAGAGTGTGGACTGCACAAAGCAAAATAGCCTCCATAACCTGTCCCAACCCGCAAATTTTACTAACTTTGCACACCACCATTCATTACACACTAAGTTCAGCATGAAAAAGAATTCATCCAACATCCTTAATGATTTAAACCTAAGCAAAGAAGAGATCCTTCGCGATTACCACCTCGCCGTTGCCAGCCGAGCCGCCAGCCTCATTGGACGGCGTGAGGTGCTCACCGGAAAAGCCAAGTTTGGTATTTTCGGCGATGGCAAAGAAATTCCGCAGCTTGCTATGGCTAAGGTTTTTAAAGAAGGCGATTGGCGTTCGGGCTATTACAGAGATCAAACTTTTATGCTCGCTACAGGGATGGTGCAATTGCAAGAATTGTTCGCCCAGCTTTATGGCGACACCGATTTAGAAGCCAATCCGGGAAATGGTGGCCGATTAATGAACAACCATTTTGCCACCCGCTCGCTCGATGATGAAGGAGAATGGAAAGATTTAACCGCACAAAAAAACTCCTCTGCCGACACCTCCCCCACAGCCGCCCAAATGCTTCGCTTGCTGGGATTGGCACAGGCTTCAAAACATTTCAGAAACAATGAAGAACTTCATTGTTTTGATCAGTTTTCAAAAAAAGGCGATGAAGTGGCTTTTGGAACCATAGGCGATGCCTCAACCTCTGAGGGACATTTTTTTGAAAGCATCAACGCTGCCGGCGTGATGCAAGTGCCAATGGCCATCTCCGTCTGGGACGATGGATGGGGCATTTCTGTACCCAACAAAGAACAAACAACCAAGTCGAACATCTCCGAAATCCTAAAAGGTTTTCAAAAAGAAGAAGATACCAACGGTTTTTACATTTACAGAGGTGAGGCCTACGACTATGCGGGTCTCGTCAAACTATATCGCGAAGGTATCGAAAGATGCAGAAAAGAACATGTTCCGGTATTTTTTCACATCACCGGCTGCACCCAACCCCAAGGCCACTCCACCTCGGGTTCGCACGAACGCTACAAAACCAAAGAACAAATTGCGCACGAAATAGACATTGATGGTATTACCCGTTTCAAAGAATGGATGATTAACACCGGTATTGCTGATGCCGCCACCTTAGATGCCATTGCCGAGAAAGCTGAAAAAGAGGCCCGCGATGCCCGAAAAAAAGCATGGGACAACTTTCAAAAGCCGCTTACCAACAAAAGAGACGAGTTCATCCGTTTGGTGGATGTAACCACTTGCAACTGTGCCAAGACAGCCAAAATTGAAAATATCAAAACCGATCTCGGCCGCATCGGCGAACCGATCCGCAAAGACATCATCTCCTCCGCCCGCAAGATTCTTCGTTTGATTTGCAACTCCTGTAGCAATCCTTCCAACTCACTAAAAACCAACGTTACACGCTGGCTCGAACAAGAAATGGCCGAAGGATCGGAACGTTACAGCACCTATCTTTACTCCCAGTCCAAGTCGGCAGCCCTAAAAATAGCTCCCATCGCACCAGTATATGACGCCAACTCGGTTACCGTTCCCGGGCGTGAAATATTACGCGATAATTTCGACAAATTATTTGAAGCCAACCCCTTATTGATGGCTTTTGGCGAAGATGTAGGAAAAATCGGAGGTGTGAACCAAACCTACGAAGGGCTGCAAGAAAAGTATGGAAAACTGCGCATTTTCGATACCGGTATCCGTGAGGCCACCATCATGGGACAAGCCATTGGACTTGCTTTGCGCGGATTGAGGCCCATTGCTGAAATTCAATATTTCGATTACCTTCTCTACGCCCTTCAAATCATCAGTGATGACCTTGCCACCACCCAATACCGCACCAAAGGCGGACAAAAAGCACCGGTCATCATCAGCACCCGCGGGCATAGATTAGAAGGCATCTGGCACGCCGGATCGCCACTGAGCATGGTCATCAACTCCATCCGTGGAGTGCATGTGGCAGTGCCACGTAATATGACCCAAGCAGCAGGATTTTACAATACCTTTTTAGCGTCCGACGAGCCGGCATTGATCATTGAGCCCCTGAATGGATACCGGCTGCGCGAAAAACGCCCCAACAATATTGGCCTCTTTCGCTGTGCACTGGGAATACCCGAAATACTGAAAAGCGGCAAGGACATTACCCTTGTAACCTATGGCTCCTGCGTTAGAATAGCCCAAGATGCGATTGAACAACTGCAAGAGTATGGCATTGATGTTGAACTGATTGACGTGCAAACCTTACTCCCCTTCGACATTCAGCAAGTGATTGTGGAATCGCTTAAAAAAACCAATAAAATTCTATTTTTTGATGAGGATGTTCCGGGTGGTGCCACCAGCTTTATGATGCAGCAAGTGCTGGAAGTTCAAAATGGTTATCGCTACTTAGATGCTGAGCCTAAAACCCTCACCGCAAAAGAACACCGTGCAGCCTACGCCACCGATGGCGATTATTTTTCCAATCCGAATGCGGAAGATGTTTTTGACAAGGTGTACAATATGATGCACGAATATACGCCAGAGAAGTATCCTAAGATTTTTTGATGGAAAGGTTGAGGCTGTGTTCTGAAAGGCTGATAGTTAAAGACAAAAGATCAAAGGCAAAAGATAAAAGTGGGATTGACAATTTTGAATTTGCGAATTACAACTGTGTTCGGAAAGGCTGATAGTTAAAGACAAAAGATCAAAGGCAAAAGATAAAAGTGGGATTGACGATGTACACTGATGGTTTGAAAGGCCGGTAGCTCTTTGACATTGGGTGCGGGCGATGGTTGCCTGAGGAAGCTCCAATATTCAGATATTGCTATGGGCTTTTTTCGTTTTTCACAATTTTCACTATTCGGCTGTAAATGATTTCGGCTAAACTCCAGTCATATCCATTAAAGTTGGTTGTATTATTCAATTGAACAACCACAGCATCAATTTCTTTATGATATCTGGCAATACTTTGATAGCCAACAATCAGTCCGGTATGTTCGTAATCATAAATGGAGGAATAGATTTCCTGTTCGCCATCATTAAAAAACAGAACCATCATTTAAGGCCCTCAAAAAAATGCCAACATCTTCAGCTGTAGCTAACATGCCTTGATCTTGGTGTTTAAAATCTTCGTCATAACCAACATAATATCCACTCATTACATCGTCAATATTCACTTCGCTTAATCCGCTGAAGGTATTTTTAAGTTTGAGAGGAATCAATATTTTTTCTTTAATATATTGAAAATGGTCATAACCTACCACCCTTTCAATAAGGTCGGAAAGCAACAAATAATTCGTGTTTGAATAACCATAATCCCCATCGGGTTCAAAATCAGCAGGTAGATCGAGGGCGTATTCAAGGGTTTCCTGTTTGTTTTTTGGCGGATTTGTCCAATAATTGGGATGATCAACGAAATTGGGGATTCCACTTCGATGTTGAACCATCATTTTAACAGTGATTCGGTCGGCATTTTCGATTCGACCTTTGAGCTCAGGAAAACAATCGGCCAAGGTTGTATCCAATGATAAACGATTGTCATTTACCAGTTTAGCTATTGCAACCGCTACATAAAGCTTATTGATACTGGCTATTTTAAAGAGCGCTTGCGGATAAGCAGGTATGGCTTTTTTTCTGTCGTGCCATCCTGCGGCATAAAAAGCGGGAGGCTTCCCGGCTTGGTCCACATACACGATCATTCCATCAAATCCATGACTTATCGCTTCATCCACTTGCGCTTGAACCGTGTTGGGAAGTGGAAGAATCCAAGCCTTTACCAAAATCCATGGCACAAACCACAAAGAGGCGAGGCTTGCCATTATAAATAAAATTCTGAAGATTTGTTTAACGAGTTTTTTTTCATCCTGATAAATATGCGTTTATAATTTTTCATGCCTGCTTCATGAATGAGGTTGAAAGCAGATGCAATGAAGCGTTCTCACAATTGCACTTTGAGTGAATGTTTTTTCAAAGTACTACTTTTTATGCCCATTTTCATTTTTTGAACGTTTTGTTAGCATAATTCCAATGAAAACGCCGAAAGAAACACCAAGGCTGATAAAAAGAGCCAAATTATCGATCAAAACGCCAATGGCACTTCCAATGGCTGCCCCAAAAGCAGAGCCTAACACAATTTTGTTTTCGTTATTTATTTTTTTGTTCGAAGTCATATCCTTTCAGAATTAATGATTGGGCATGAAGCGATCTCCAGTACCACAAGCCCAAAACCCTCAGCACTTTCAATAAAAATGGAAGAAACACAAAGGTTTTCAACGACCATTAAATTTCCGGATTCCAAGGTGTAATTTTCATTCATAAGTTTCAGATAGATTGTGCCCGAAGTAGCATATAAAAACAAACTGTTGCATTTTGTTTGAGGTATTAGCTCATGACTACTCGCCAACTCTTGTGTTAGATAATACAGATCGCTATGCAGCAAGCCTTGAGTCATGACGTTAAAATCAGTACAGGTGCCGATTGAGGTGGTTTTCCAGTCGCCACTAAAACTATCTACCTCAAAAGCTTTGAGACGCTTGCTGTATTGGCCTTGATGGATGATGCTGATTTCGCCCTTCAAAATCATGAGTTTACGCTGAAAACCCGGCAAGGCGGTGAAAGTAGCTTGGTCAACTTCTACCTTAGCCGTGCTTATTCTTAACTCAAAATTTCGGTCTGAATACGAAGCATTTGGCGGAGAGATGTAGAGCTGTGTTGTGGTTCCACCCGACCATTGCGTGCTGCTGAAATGCTGAGAAGAAAGGATTGAAATGTTCAAAATATTCAGTTAAAAGTGATTGGTTTCTATGAATGTCATGCGGGCAAAGATATATTTTTCAACCACAGTAGGAACTCAAAAATTGTCTGAAATCAAATGGCGCGATCAAAAACTGTATTTCAATCTTTGCTTTTTCTCAACGGAATTTCAATGATGAAACTCCAAAAAAAATTCTGAAACCGTTGTGTGGTAGTGAAGTGCGGGCCGCATGTTTCCTGATAATATATTACGCCCCTTCAGGGCTGATTTTGGGAGACCGTTTCTTAACCGATGGGCGGTGCCCATCGGTAGAGTATGTCGCCCCTACGGGGCTTTAAGTGGATAGCCCTGAAAGGGCTGAATATCGCAAGTGCCCAAGCCACGAAACCCGAAGCCACGAAGTGGTGAAATACCTGGTTTTAGTACTATTCTCAATTCAAGCTGCTTCAAATTCGTTTCAACACTTTTTATTTCACTGGTTTCAAATCTTCAAATTTTGCATCAATTTTAATTCCAAATTCTTTTTCAATGATTGATAGATATTGGTCATCTTTAAGTATCACTACTTCTTCTTTCCCGTTTATTACTTTCTTTAAGCTGTTATTAAACAAAGTAATCATTCCATTTTTTACAGGAAGAGCTGCCACTCTTGAATTGACAAAAATAGAATTTGGGTTAGTAGATGTATAGTGATTTCCGTATTCAATATCTCCACGACAAACATGGCTCAAGTCAAAACTATATAAGTTTTTCCATTCTTCGTTATGTTTACTCTGCAGCATATAACCATATAACTCACTGTCTATTAACCGATAGGTTCGATGCTCAAAAATAACGGGCAGGTCGAAAACAAGCGGTATAGGAACCGGTGGCGATTCAGAACCGAATCCCAAATCTACTAACCATCTTTTCCCTTCAATAGTTACTAAGGTTGCTTGATGTCCTCTTCCTGTTGGCACACCGGTTATATGCACTCGTCCAAGTAAAGGGCGTGCTTCAAATCCGAATGACGTAATCGCCAATAAAAAAAGTCCGTTTAACTCTAAGCAGTACCCTCCCCGCTTATTCTTCACTAATTTTTGAACCAATGATTCAGGATCAACATTGATGCTTCTTCCAAGACAAATGTCAAAATTTTCAAATGGAATGGATATATGCTGCGCACGATGAATTGACTTCAAGCACTCAAAGTCAACAGTAACTTTCCCATCGAAGTTTATTCTTCTTAAATATTCTTCTTGATCAAATGTAAAACTGGTCATTATAATCTGTTGTTAATTGTGTGCCAACGTTTTGTGAGCAATAGCCTTAGCGGGCAAAAGACATCTCACTTTAGGTTTGGTACTAACCTTTTACAAAAGTAATGGCCTTTGATTTAGCTCTAAATCCGCGTTATCTAAAACATTGGCAGGTTGGCGTTCTTTGTAAATAGTTTTTCAAAAACTTCATTTGCTACTCTTTTACTATTTTTAATTGTCATTTCGTTTGTAATATCCACAAATCCGAGCTTACATTTTTTGCCTAAATTATCAAAATGAAATGTTCCGAAATTGCTGTCTATTTGATTGGTTTTCGGATAAAGCAATAATGTTTTTTCGGCTTTCCAATGCAGATTATAAACGAACATCTGCTTTAAATCATCGTCTGAAGGATTATTGGCTTCAATGATTTTCCATTTTGTGTCGATTACAAAAGTTTCGTATTCTGTTTTCAAAACAATGTCGGGACGAATGCGTTTATTTTCCCAAAACTTGTCGGAATTTTGAAATGATACTTCGATTTCATTTGTTTTATGTTTTTGAAGAATGCGAAAAATATATTCTTCCCACAACGCATTCATATCAAATAAAAGCGTGAGTAAATTGTCGTTACCATAATTCAAACTTGGTGAATAATTCAAAATTATAATTTTGGCAATATCTACCGCTTTTTGATAATCGTAATTTTTTCTGTTGATTATGATTTTGTCAAAATGCTTTTTTTGAATATTGATATTTTCAAAGTCCTGAAATTCATAAAGTAAACGATTCAATTTGTCTTTTAATGAATTGTTTACGAAAGTCTTTAAAACCAATAAACCTTTGAGCAAAATCTGGTGTAACATATGGTTTTTGTCATAAACCTGATGTTCACAATAAAAATGTTCTTTGTGAACTAAATTTTGCTGAATGTTTTGAGCGAAAAGTAATTTGCCTTTCAGTGAATTTTGGTTGGATTGGTTTTTTCGGTATTTATTTATCAAACCTTTTTTTACCAATCGTTCGACTTCGATTAAATACAGTTCAAAATAAACATCTAAAATCGATTGATACCGTTTTTTGAGTTGAGTTTCGGAAATAGATTCGACTTGAATGTATTTGCAGACTTTGAGCATATTTAGCAACACATTTTGCCAAAGATTTTTGTCTGCATTTTCGTTGTTGTCTGCTTTTGGAAGAATTTCAATCGTTAAGCCACCAATTTGAATCACACCAACGTAACTCCCGAAACGAATTCCTTTGTGAATAATCGTAAAGTATTTGTTTTGGTGCAATTCATTGAATTTTACCATTGCATCAAAATGATGTTTTCGGAAAATTCCCAAATTATCGTATCGTAATTTTTGATACTCGAATACTTGTATAAACTTTTTATTATTCATACGTTAATCCTCGTAAACCGAAATAAATGTACTTTCGTTCCAACCATCAAAAGGTGTGAAACGATAAACTTTTTTATCTTCTAAAAAGTCATTTTCGTAAGCGAAATTTTTCGGAAATTTTGCCGTATTTTCTTCTTGATATATAAAACTTCCTCCCAAGACCAAACCGATTTTTCCGAAATCTCCATAAAAATATTCTTCCAAAAGGGGAATGATTTTGTCCTTAAAAACCAGCTTTAAATCATTTAAATTTTGGATTTCGATAAAATATGAATGGCCAATTTGATGATCTTTATCTATCAATACTTCAATTCTTTGATTGATAGTTTCTAAAAGTCGTTTTAAATCAACATCTTGATATTCAGAATCCAATAAAATTCGGGGATTGGGTTGTATTTCCGTAAACGAAAAACGTCTTCTCAAAGCTGTGTCCAATGCTTCTACGCTTCGGTCGGCTGTATTCATTGTGCCAATAATGTAAATATTATTTGGAACCGAAAATTTATCAGCAGAATAGGAAAGCGTAACTTCGGTTTGTTCCTTATTGCCTTTGCGTTTATCTTCTTCCAAAAGTGTTATAAGTTCTCCGAAAATTGCAGAAACATTTCCACGATTGATTTCGTCAATGATGAGAACGTAATTTTTGGTATTTTCAGTTGTTTTTGGATTGAAGTTAAATTCTGCCTTCAAATGATTAATAACACCTTTAAAATAGCCTTCCCAACCAATAAAAACCTCTTTTCCGTTCAGTTGTTGTAATAATTTTTCTTTGGTTAAAACGCCTTGTTTTTCTCTCTTGCTTCCTGTCATCAGACTTAAATTGCCATTTTTATTAAGGCTAATTGAAAAGGATTTGTCTGTAGGAGTTTTAAGCTCAATTATTTCATTTTCAGCTAATTTTTGTTGAAGTTTCTCATAAGCATTTTCAAAACTTACGGTGTTTTTAGGATTGGCATTTTGGCACAAACTTTTAAAAATACCGTCTTTTACTTCGTAAGTAACATTACCGTCAGAAGTTTCAGGTTTTATTCCCTCGATAAAATCTTCGTAGCTCAAACTTTGATGAAACGTAGTGAATACTATTTGTTTAGCATCAACCAAATTTTCATATTCGGCATTGATTTCTTTACGAGTTCTTGATTTTTCTCCGTTGATAATTTCAACAGCTATTCTTTTTGTGTTGTACGTTTTCCCTGTTCCAGGAGCACCAAACAAAATTTGATTGAGCGGAGTTTTTTTATCGGATTTTGTAATTTCCATTGACTTTTTGGTTGTTGTTTGATAATCCATTTGACTTAAAACTTCATTTCTGAAATCTACATCAAAAGCCATTTGTTCCAAATCTTTTTTGTTGTGTTTGGAAAAGCCTGAAATTTGCGTGCGATTGAGTTCTTTTTCGATTGCCTCAAAAACCTTAATTTTATGATTGATTATTTCTGAAATAGTATTTGTACCATTCCAATAGGCAGTTGGATTTCCGTCAAAATTAGAATGATTTTCAGTGAACACATCAGTAGAAATAGCACCAAATGTCAATTCACTACTTTTTGAATTTCTGACACGCCAAATATATCTTTGACCTATCGTGAACACAATAAATTTTTCGTCTCGAAAATTGAAAACTAATCTTTGGTCATTTTGTTGTAGGTCAAACTTTTCTATGATTTTATCTAAAAACTCATAGTAATCATCTAAATCTTTTCTTTCAAAATCTTTTAACAAGTTAACCAAATCAGGTCCTTTCAAGTCCTCTCTAAAAACCACATATAAAATATTCTGGATCATCAAATATTTATCATTCCAATTTGGTTTTGGATAGAATTTTCTATAAGTGTTAATGAAAACATCGTCCAACAAGTTATTATTGATAATTTGTTCAGATAACTCTTGTAAATGCAAAAAACGTTCACCCGATTTTTTAGATATAATGTTCAGTTGTTCACAGAAGTTTTTGTAATAACTTGCTTTGTACAACATATATTTTTCAGGGAAGCGAAAAGCCAAATAAACCGAGATTGTCCTTTCGTCTTGTTGAGCGTTGATGTTGGTTCGGTTTAATGCTTGCCTAACTTTTGGCAATAATTTCTCTGATTCACTTTGAAAAGTTTTTATTCTTCGTATAATTTCTACCGATTCGTCATATAAATTCCGAAACATTTCTCGAACCTCATTTGGAAAAAATTGGGCTGATTTTTCAATAAACCCCCAAGAATTTTGGTAAAGCAGATTTGAAACTTTACTGAAAGAAGTCCTTAACATGTGATGAAAGTCTCCCGCTTCTAAATTCCAATTTTGTTGAAATGTATTTATTGCTAAATATTTGTATGCCTCGTTTGGGTCTCCGTTTTGTTCTAAAATGTCAATGTATTTCTCAATCAATTCAGAACTAATGTTTTTTATATTCTCTGTCATTTCTTTTCGATTCATAGTGCAGTCGTTCTAATAGGCTTGCTTAAACCTATCTCCTTAGCCCATCAAACCTCAATTATTTCATTTAGATTACTTGCTTGTGGTTTTCTATAAGTGGTGTAAATCAGTATTGTTAAGTAAAGTAGGCTGCTATAAATTTTCATGGTTTGGCATTTATCATCACAAAGATAGGCTACTGTTTTATGTCGTCCAAACAAAAAAGATCAAAATTTTATCAGGTCGCCGGGGCATGTCATCTTGGAGCGATTGAAGCTGCGCAAGTAGGAGTAAATCTCAGTTGTCAGGCTACTTTCGCGCTCTAATAGTTCGTAACCCTTCGCTTTGGCTCAAAGACACACTCACCAAACTGTCCGATTACCCCGCCAACAGGCTTCATGAACTGCTGCCGTTTGCTGAAAAACGCCGAAAAATCTTCCGGATGGATGCCTTTGGCCGAAGGGATACGATAATTTCAACAGCTATTCTTTTTGTGTTGTACGTTTTCCCTGTTCCAGGAACACCAAACAAAATTTGATTGAGCGGAGTTTTTTTTTATCGGATTTTGTAATTTCCATTGACTTTTTGGTTGTTGTTTGATAATCCAATTGACTTAAAATTTCTTTTCTGAAATCTACATCAAAAGCCATTTGTACCAAATCTTTTTTGTTGTGTTTGGAACGGTAGTGTATTTATTTTGTTGCGGAATAAAACCGCCTCTGCTCTCAACCGTTACTGTTTTATTTTACTTGGGTTTTTCACTCGTATCTTGACCGCCACCGCAATTAAATAAATATGCTGTTACCTGCCGTTTTTCTTAATATCCGCTCTGTATTTACTTTTGGGGTCTCTGAAAATTTCGAGTTGACCGTCAGCAGTTTTATATGGTCGTTTAAGGTTGAACCGGGTAACGATATGTTCCGGAATTGGAAGTATGTTTAAATTTCCGGGTTCTACTTTTATTGCTCCTGAACCATAACTTTTCCCAACAAGTTTTAGGTTTTCTAATGTGTCAGGGTGATTTAATGCTTGCCAAAGATTGTCAATATATTCTTTGTCGTTGTAGATTGGGTAAACACACAGAAAACCAGTCAAAGGTAAAACACCTGCTTCGTTTTTGATAAATCGAGTGTTGCGCCTACCAAGATATGCAAACAATAATGGAGGAATTTGTCTTTTCTCCATTTTATACCAAGGTTTACGCTGTTGGATAAGTGAACGACTTGGTAGTCCCATTTCTACACCTTTTTTTAAATAGTCTTCAACAGATTTGGGATAATTTTCCTGTCCGTTTATTGAGAGTAGATATGTCGGACGATTCTCTTTTTCTAATGCGTCAACATCTTTCATTGTCAAAACACTTTCCGTTGCATCTTTTGTTCTTCCAACGGCTCTTTTTAGAAACTCTTTAGGAATGCCAAGTTCTTTTACTTGTTGAGCGGTCAAAAAGAAAAACTCATTTGAACCTGTAGCAATTCCTCTCATTACATTTGCAAAGTCATTCAAGTGAAACTTAAAGCCGTTATGATTTTGTTCAGGTCTTGAAAAGCCCGTTGCAATACCTTCTTTTAATTGGCGACAAACTATTTCTAAGGTTTCATATTTCTGTTTTTTGAAACCTGAAGAAATTAAATATAGCAAATCAGATGAATATGCTTCATTGGCTTTTACCCAATGTAATGTTTTTTGAGGTTTAGAATTTTTAATTAGAAATACAATTGCATTGGTGTCAACATTTGGGAAGGGCGTAGCCTTTTCATCAAATGTAATTACTCCCTCAATGCAAAATGTTGAGGAAATCCATTTCCATAAATTCTTTGCAAACTTCCCTTCACAAGTGTCAGCAGGCATTATAAAAGCAAGTTTGCCATCTTTCTCAACAAGGTTTAGTGCTTGAATTAGAAAATATATGTGATACCCTGCTCTGCCATCAATTGTTCCACCTGTTATAGAAGTTGAAAGTTGCTTGAGTAAAATTTTGGTTTCCTCATCAATTCTATGATGTCTTATATAAGGTGGATTTGCAACAATTGCTTTGAATTTTCTTTGCGGTGGATTTTTGATAAAATCTCGTTCCTCTACAAAACATTTTTCTTTATTATAGATCTCATCTGCTAAAACTTCGGGGTCAATATCTGTTCCAAAAAACGAGATGTCCCTTTTGTTGAGTTTCAATAGTGCTTCATAAAATGCTCCTCTACCTGTTGCAGGGTCGAAAACTAAATCCGTATTTTCGGCAACATAAGCAACCATTGCTTCAGCAACCCAGCTTGGTGTCCAAAACTGCCCTTTGTCACGAAGTATTTCTCTTTCGTTCCATTCAGTTGGTAGCTTCTGATGTGTTTTTATTTTTTCCATCAGAGTTGATTTAATACGTTTAGAGCTTCATTTGCTATTTCTAACGAACCGCCTTCAAACTTTACATAGGGAAGGATATGTCCATTCTTATCTTCAATAAACGCAGGAATTAATTGAGGTCTTTCACTTGCTATGCCAAGAGGATAAGCGTAATGGTAGTAATATTTGTAGATAGCTTTTTTAGTTGTTGCACCGCCTGGTGCCTGGAAAACTTGTTCCGTTGGCAAGATTAAACCATCTGTTACTAATCTTTGTGCTTCGTCAAATGAAAGTCCATAAGCTCTGTCAAAGAAAACATGCCAAACGTGAATTGGAATTCTATTTTCTTCTTGCCATTTGCTTAATGGAACACGGTCTTCCTCTTTAATGATTACCGTTGGAAGAACAGCATTTTTAGCAAGTCCAAGCTGTCCACCAAGTCTCCTTTGAGATTTCATTGGGGTTTTATAGTCAGGCATTTTCTCTGCAACCCAAAGAGAATTTTCACACTCAACTGCTATAATTGCTTTTTGAATAAGGTCTTGAAGCATGTCTTCTGTTATGAAAGGTAATTCTTCCTCACCACCGATATCTGCTAGAAAATTATCAACGAATGGTTTATCAGCAATTTTAAAAACTTACAGGTCTGGTCGCTTAATATTGCCAAGTCCAGCTGCTTCTAAACGTTCAAAGTATAGTTCAAATGCTCTAACATCATTTGTTGGGGCTGTTCCGCTAGGTCCGTATGCAATTGAGTAAAACTGATTTGTTTTATTAATTGCATCTATTAATCGTTTCTCACTCCAAACCCCTTGCGACCACCTCATTAAAAAGTCACTACCTCTTAACTTTCTTGGGTTGAGCCAAAAGTCTGCCCAACTTATTTCTTTAACGCCTCTTAATTCGAGTTCTATGTCTTCTGTTGATACTGATAATATTCTTTCAAATGGGTGCATTTCTGTCAGATATTTTTGTTAAAGATAATTTAAATATTTTTTGGAAAGATATTATACATTCTGTTTTTATTCACAATATTTCAATGTAGCACTCTTTTAAAATGGCACTAACGAGTGCGTATACGCAACATTGCGTATATCCCCGTCTTGTAAAAACCCTAAATTCATCTTATTCATGGTCAGAATTTGCTGTAAAGTTAAAAAAGTTTCAAACACCCATCCCATCCAAAGAACTTTCCTTCCAAATTCTTTTTGCGGCCTTTTGAACCCAAAAAGAATACCACCCAACCTTCACCCACTACACAGCTTCGCCTTCTCAGTCCCATGAGGTTCGGGGTTTTCCTGATGTTCATTTACCAAATAACGAGGCTGTTTTCGATAACTGATATTCAAATATTGGAAGGTTAACCTAAATAAAAAGCTTTTGTTTGAATATTGTTTTAAATCAGTTTTTGCGGTTTAAGGCTGTCTTTTTTTTGACTTAATGATTTTCTGAACAGGTCATTAAGCATTTGTCCTTAAAGAGATAGTCTGCAAGAATCTTTCTGATTTCATACCTTATGAAGCGATAATTTTTTAGTTTCTATAAAAATACCAATGGTTTTTTCAAAGGAATTGCAAAAAGAACAATGATGTAAAAAATGTTTGGCTTTTTATTTTTCAGTTAAGCTGTAAGCCTCGTAAAGTGCAAACGACTGCTAAAATGTTATTTTTGTCGAAAGATTATACTGAATGAAACTCTGGGGTTGTTGTGTCATCATTGCTTTGTTGCTGCTGTCGTGCGGGAATGAAGAAGATCATCATCAACCCGCAAACAACTTAATTTCAACGCCTCAGTCCACAAAACCAACCAACGAAACAACTCCGGCTGCACCAAGCTTTCATCAGAAACAAAAAGCTGAAACGATCATTTCAAAGGTTTCCCAACCTGTTGAAGCGCGTTCTGCTGAGCCGCGACAATCGGCTCTTCCGCGTCAAGATTTGTTGTCCGCGCTTGCTTTTGCCACGGTGGCTTTTCCTGACAGTATTGCCAGCAAAAATCCAATACCGATCTGGTCCAATCCCTCTGTTAAGGCAGCTGTTACAAGTTTAAATCGCTATTTTATTGTGGATTTTGAGAACGATATTTTCACCAATACCGATTATTATTTCACCAATGGGGCCTCCATCGGACTGGTACATCCTGCTTTGCAGCATCTTTTTTTGGCTGCACTTCTCCCCAATGCCGGCACTTCGGCACTCAACCATTTTGGCGTATCGCTGCGACAGAATATGTACACGCCCATCAACCCCGAATCGCCGGAGATTCCTGTACACGATCGCCCCTTTGCTGGTGTTCTGCTTTTAGAGTTTTACAAAATAAGCACACAGCACCTGAGACAGTTACAGCTTAAATCGTCGTTTCAAATCGGCGTCATCGGCCCGCCTTCATTGGCTTCGCTGATACAAAAAAGTATGCACGAGCTTGAACCTATTGGCTGGCGGTACCAGATTAAAAGCGACCTGCTGATCAACTATTCCATCCAAATCACAAGGCAGATGCTGCGACTTCGTCATCTCGACTGGCGAACAGACGCCACCCTGAGCTTGGGCAGTTACCACAGCGAAGTTGAAGCCGGAACAAACCTACGCTTCGGCATATTGCCGCTTGCCTTTAACCCTTTCCCGATGGCCAAAGTAGGGAGCGTTGAATATTCTTCCAACTTTAACAAATGGCTCGGGTGGCTGGAGATTGAAGCCAAAGGTCGCTATAACGTGCATGACGCCAGCCTTTACGGTGGTTGGTTCAACAAAGGCTCTCCGTTTACCATTGACCCTAGGCTGCGACAAAACCTTAGTTTCGGCCTCAGTGTAGGCCTTGGCTTTGCCTACAAACGGATAGGCTTAGGGCTAAAAATAGTATATTTGTCGCCTGAATTTCAACACGGCTTCGACCACCGCTGGGGTGCAATCCGAGTCGTTCACAACTTCTGAACAAAAAAATATGATGAACGAAGACAGCATACAAGATCAAGGCTTCAGAGACGAAGAAATCGTTTTTCCGGTGAGTTACGTGCTCAAAGTGATTGTGACCCAAAACATAACACCTGAAAGACATACCGAACTTATTGAAGAAATACTTTTGCGTAAAAAAATACCCTATCGTTTTGAAGACACCAAACAAAGCAAAGAAGGCACCTATCTCAGCTTCAGTATCTTCATAACTTTGATTAATAAACTACAGATGAAGGAGTTATACAACGATTTGCGCAGCCTCCCCTGGATCAAGCTGGCCCTGTAATTTCCCAAACAATGCAAGGCTACACCACACTGCATAAAATTTTGCTTCTCGCTGCCGGCGGTGCCTCTGGAACCCTTCTACGGTATTTCGTTTATGTGTTTGCCGACAAGCACCTCAACAACGCCATGCCTTGGGGAACGCTTTTTGTCAACCTTTCGGGTTCCCTCGCCATTGGCCTGCTTTGGGGTTTTTTCGATCGCGGCGGCGTTCCTCCCGCCATGCGGTTGTTTGTTTTTATCGGCCTTTTGGGCAGCTTCACCACCTTTTCAACCTTTGCCTTCGACAGCGTTCAGCTCCTCAACAAGGCCGGTGCAGCCTCCCTCCTGTTGAATGTGCTGCTCAACAATCTGGGCGGACTTTTGCTCTGTTATGCCGGAATTCTTTTCACCTCACGATAGCATTTTGCCATGCACGACATTGAACCACATTACCACTGGCAACACCTGTATCAAGCCGAAAACGATCCGCGATCGCCATTTTACGGACGTTCTTACTCCGAAATTTATTTCTCCAACGCTGTTTACAATTACCTTATACATCCACAGTGGGATGAGTTTGGATCGTTGACGCTGTATGCAAAAATTCTGTATTGCGATTACGACAAGGGGTTTTGTGTGCTAGAGCTGATTGGCGAATGGAACGATTTGCTGTACAACGACATCATGTATCTGTATCGAAACCTCATAGAACCACTTATGAATGAGGGCATTAAACACTTTATCCTGCTTGGTGAACAGTTGTTGAATTTTCATGCCGATGGCGATGATTATTATCAAGAGTGGTTTGAAAACATTGATGACGGGTGGATTGTTTGTTTGAATTTCAGAGACCATGTTATTCATGAGTTTGTGAAGGCGCGCATTGATTATTACATGGCTTTTGGCGGCAAATTCGACGAATTTAACTGGCGCGGCTACCAACCCAAACAATTGTTTAACATCATCAACGATATGGTAATGAAACGTTTAAACCCATAAACCCATGTTAAAAGCAGTGATCATTCAAGTTTTTGGACGCGTTCAAGGTGTTGGATTCCGTTTTTATACCGAGCAAAAGGCAAAGGAGTTGAACATCGCCGGCTTTGTTCAAAACAAAGGTGATGGCAGTGTTTATATCGAAGCCGAAGGCAACGCTGATGATTTAGATGCTTTTGTGGATTGGTGTAAAACAGGACCACGCTGGGCAAAGGTGCGCAATTGCATTGTAAGCGAAATGCCTCCCCTTCACATCGAAGGATTTGTTGTACGATAATTGAAATCAGTATTTAAACGGCTTTGAAAAGCTGTTTCTTCAAACTTAAAGTTTCTTTTCCGGAAGTATTGGTTTGCTAAGGGTTCCTCCAAATCGTCGCTTCTAAAAAAAACCTGTGCACCTATGTGATTCTTTGTGCAACGTGGTGATACAGCAACAGGATAAAAAACTACTTACCGGCAGCCAACCCAATCAGTTGATACAACACCCTTGCCCCCACGTTTCCATCCCATTCATCATCGCCCGGCGCCACCTCACAGAGGTCGAAGCCCACAATTTCGCGGCCCGAAGCCGCCAATCGGTTGAGCAGATACATCAACTCTTCAAACTGTAACCCACCGGGAACCGGCGTTCCGGTGTTTGGACACAAGGTGGGATCGAGACCATCAATATCCACAGAAACATATACCTTTTGAGGCAATTGGCTGATGATGCCATCGCAGATTTCCATCCAGCTCCGGCCCTCGAACAGAGCCTTCCGCAAATCGCGATCAAAAAACACTTGAATACGCTCAGGCTCAGCCTTTGCCCGCTCCACCTCCTCCTCACAATAATCGCGGATGCCCACCTGAACCAACTTTTCAACGGCATCAAACTTTAAGGCGTTGTGGAAAATGGAAGCGTGGGAATACTGAAAACCTTCGTAGGCGTTTCTTAAATCGAGGTGGGCATCAATCTGCAATATGCCGTACTTCTCCTTGTCGGAAAGGTAAAGATGGTATCCTAAAGGAATGCTGTGGTCGCCGCCCAAAAGACCTACCACCTTGCCTTGCTCTCTCCAAAAGGCAATTCTGTTCGACAACCAAAAACGCAAGTCTTCGTTGGCTTTCTTAATTCGTTCGTAAATTTCTTTGTATTTTGCTTTGTTTTCATCGAGGATACCCTTTTCGATGGCTTCGATAATGATGCGGGCATCTTTGCGTAAACCGGCATGAAGCACCTTAAAATGGCGCGGAAACTCATCCATCCAAATACCTTTTTTCCACAGCTCGGGATAGTCGTGATGGTACAAATCCATCTGTAAAGAGGCTTCTTTTACTGCTTCCGGACCACCGAAAGTTCCGGCGCCATAGCTTACGGTCAGCTCCCAATTCACAGGGATGATCACAATTTGGGCATCCTCTTCAGAGAATGGAAGGCCGTAGATACCGGCATCTTTTTGGGCTGCCGCGCTGGGATTGAACGATTCAAACATATTCATAGCTTTTGGACTGCAAAAGTCCGAAAAAATCGAGTAGTTTGGCTACTTTTGTAAAAAATTGCAACTTGGATCTATTTTCACACCTACACAGTTTTGAACTATGCAGCTTCGGGAGCGGCAGCTCGGGCAACTGCTATTTTGTTGGCAATGCCGAAAGTGCCCTGCTGATTGATGCCGGTCTCAACGGTAGAAATATTGTAAAAGCTTTACAAGAGAGCGGCAAAAACATCCGGCAGGTTCAAGGCATCTTGATCACACACGACCATATTGACCATATCAAAGGGCTGCCCGACCTCACCCAACGGTTCAATGTCCCTGTTTTTGTAACGGAACGCAGCTGGGAGGCCATCCTCAACAACCGTTATACCAGAAATGTGCGACCGGGCTGCATCAGAATTATCGAGGCCGAGAAGCCCTTTCACATTGGCAGCTTCACTATTACAGCTTTTCCTGTGGACCACGATGCTGCCGACGCGAATGGGTTTCATATCAGCAACAGCCACGCCAGCCTGAGCATTGCCACCGATTTGGGATTCATTAATCCGACCGCTGAAAAATACCTGAAAGCCTCCAATTTCATGGTTTTAGAATCCAACTACGACGAACAAATGCTGCGCGAAGGTCCCTACCCGAAATACTTACAAGATAGAATCAGAAGCAACAAAGGCCACCTCAGCAACGATCAAGCAGCGGAGTTTCTTGCCAAAAACCACCATCCGCACCTCAAGCAGGTTTTTTTGGCCCACCTGAGCGAACACAACAACAGCCCTGAAAAAGTTACAGAAACCTTACAAAATCACCTGAACGGAAACAGGCATCAGCTGCAGTTGACGGTGCTTGACAGAAAAAAAAGATCGGTAATTTTTAGGCTTTAAATTTAGGAAGGACGGAGGGCTATCCAAAACATCAAAAAAAACCTCCCAAACGCCAATGTAGGTTGGAATTTGGGAGGAGAAAAATAATAACAATTAATTTTAACCAAGTCTTCTTTTAAGGGTTGTCCTGTTTGTTATTTTGTAATTAACAGCTTCTGTACGGCTTGCATTCCATTCCCTTTAACGGATATAACATACAGACCTTGTTCCATATTTCCTATTTCAATCAGTTGGCTTTCATGGCCTACCAAATGAAGGGCAAAGCTTTTAAGGGTTTGGCCGAGATGGTTCATCACGCTTATTTCATACACACCGGTGGCGGCTGCTGATACATGAATGTTGCCATCGCCGTGGGATGGATTGGGGTAAATCGTCAGTTGGGTTCCGCCTTCATTGGCTTCATTGATGCCTACAGGAGCAGTTACGGTTACCGACCACACTTGAACATCAGTTCCATTTTCGGCAGTTACGGTGTAGTTTACAGCTCCATTGGCAAAATTGACGGTTGCTCCCGAAGCAGGATTAACGGTTGCTCCGGCTGAAACGGTTACCACCGGCGCAAGGGCGCTAAGATTGGTTCCATTGGCTACTTCAACAGTTACGGTATGTGCCGAGGCATTGATGGTAGCAGCACCGGTTTGTTGGGCAAGCACAAAACTCAGGATGTCGGTTTCGTTGTTCAACAGTTGTGCTTCCAAAATCTGATGGATTTGGTTGATAGCAGGATTTTCGATCACTTGATGAATCCCCGAAGGCCAATGAATGGCAATGCTATCAATGGCAGTGGCCGTTCCAATACCAAAAGTTTGGGCCAGCGAACTACCGGTATATTGTCCGGAAGTGGAAGAAACCTCGCGGGTTTGAGCCATCCCGTTGGCGTAGCAATAAATGCGTGCTCCAATAGCAGAGCGGTTTGAAACCGTACCTTCCAAACGCAAGGTTACATAATTGTTGGTGCCACCATTGTTTTGATAAAGTCCGTGAACCACAGTAGTTGAATACGAAGGGGTAAAAATATCGGGATAACCGTCGTGGTTGTAGTCAGCAATGGTAGAGCAATAATCTCTGAGCGGTGTTGTGGTAGCCGCATCTGTATTCTGGTTGGTAAATGTTTCATCACCATTGTTCAAATAGAGGAAATTTAGACGTTTTGTGCTGCCACCATTGTTAGAAACAGTAAGATCGAGGAAGCCGTCATTGTTCATATCCAACCAAGCCGCGCCAAATGAAACGCCACCGTCAATGGATGGAGCGGAATTGGCAATTTCAAAATTACCGTTTCCGATATTTTTGTATAAAAAGTTATGTTTGATATCTGCAAATTCATTGACAGTAACAAACAAATCCAACAAACCATCGTTGTTATAATCGCCCCATGAACTGCCTTGAGTAAGGGCTAAATCATTGGCAATGATTGAAGTAGTGTTTTTTGTAAAGGTTCCATCGCCGTTGTTGTGGTACAGGCAGTTGTTTTGTCCGGGCAAAGCCGAATAGAAATAGTTGACCACATACAGGTCCTGAAATCCATCGTTGTCATAATCAGCCCAGCTGGCAGAGTAAGTGTTGAAATTATCGGTTACGATTTCACCTTCAGTGATTCTGGTAAAGGTTCCATCGCCGTTGTTATGATATAATGCATTGGCCTGAAGGAAGTTTGCCACATACAAATCGAGAAAACCATCGTTGTCATAATCGGCCCAAGCAGCACCCAGCGACCATTCGGTATCGGTAACAATTTCACCTTCTAAAATGCGGGTAAAAACGCCATTTCCATCGTTGCGATACAGAAAGTTGACCGCTGTTTCAGAACCGGAATTACCGGTATTGCAAATGTAAAGGTCAATATTTCCGTCGTTGTTGTAATCGCCCCAAGCAGCAGCAATGGAGGGCCCCATATTGTCGTAAATGGCATTGTTGGTAACTTCGGTAAAAGTGCCATCGCCGTTGTTGGTAAACAATGACGAGTGGTAGTCGGTGTTGTCAACAATGAGTACATCGTCGAAACCATCGTTGTTGTAATCGGCCCACGAAGCACTATAAGTTTTTTTAGGAGTTTCGACCAATGTTCCGGTCGCAATTTTTGTAAAAAACTGGGCAGATGCCGGCTGAACAATAAAGAACAGCATCACGGCCAGTATCAAACTTTTCGGAAAAGCATATCCGCTTTTTTGCCATTGAGGAGAGTAATTTTTTTTCATAATAGTTACCTTTTGATGATTAAAAACATATGGAGGCCTAGCCTCATTTTAAATGTATTCCAACTAATGGGGCAAAATTAAACTGCTCCTTTACATTCTGTTAGCGTATTTATACTTGATTTTTCATGGATTATATCTCTTGCGGTTTACCATGTTTTGAGTTCCGATGGAAAGAAATGCGCGTTTTGCATCACTGTTTCGTAGGCTTCTTTCAGTTGAGAAAGCGATGGCGGTTTGGTGATAAAACCTTTCACACCAGCCTCCATAGCATCTTTCAAGTATTTTTCTTCGCCAAACATGGTGAGGACTATAATACGCAGCTTAGGGTTTATCTGCAATGCTTTTACTGCCGCCTCAATGCCACTGATGCCGGGCATCCTGATGTCCATAAACACCAAGTCGGGAGCAATATCTTCCACCTGATTCAAAAACTGAAGACCTGTTTCACATTCGGCAACCTCTGTTACTTCCTGAATTTCTTCGAGCATCAAATGCAATCCCCGCCTAAAAGCCTGGTGATCGTCAACAATTAGTACTTTCGACATAATGAAATTTATTCCCGACAAAAGTAGCTCAGGTCATTGGAGTGTTCCAGCGTATAAATACGTGAATTGCAATAGTAGGCGTCTTCAAAATGAAATGAAGAAAGGGTTTCAACAAGGCAAACAAGCTGCACCGATGAGTGGTTTCAGTAGGGAAACAGGCAGCTGATTTCAAATTTTACACCTGACACGCCATAGCAAGGAATATCAAATCACGACAAGACGGTTTCTGATGGCGTAAATCACCAAGTCAACTACATTTCTGGTGGCAGTTTTGGCGATGAGGTTGGCGCGATGGCCTTCAACAGTTCGCGGACTGATGAACAATTTGTCGGCAATTTCCTGCGTTGACAATCCCTTCACAATTAGCTGAAGCACATCGAGTTCACGTTCGCTGAGGCGTTCATTGAGTTCTTCAAGAAAAATCCCCGATGATGATGTCGGTTCCCACTTTGCGATGTCGGCCATCATTTCAGGCGAGAAATAGGTTTTTCCTTGGTAAACCGTTCGTATGGACAGCTCAAGCTCTTCCTTTCCGATGTTTTTTTGAATGAAGCCTAAAGCTCCGGCCTCGGCCATCATCCGCAAGTATTTATGCTCGCTGAACATCGTGAGGGCCATTATTTTTAGGTCGGGAAATTTTTCAAGGGCTTTTTTGCTGGCCTCAATACCGTTCATCACCGGCATTTTTATGTCAATCAACACTAGGTCAGGTATTTTATAATCAAGCAGTTGAAGAAAATCTTCTCCGTTGGAGGCCTCCCCGATCACTTTAAATTGGCTACATTCGTTGAGCATCAAAGTCAGCCCTTTCAAAAAAATGGCGTGGTCGTCCACCAAAACTATTTTAATAATGTCGGTCATGATTTTTCAGGGTTTTGTGGATTGTCTTTTTCACTTTCATCTGCAATAGCCACGCTGATGACAGAGGTGAAATGGTGCCCGGGTTCCGAAGAAAAAGTGCAGTTCCCGTTGATGGATTTCACCCTGCTGATGATATTGGAAAGCCCCAACCCTTTGGACGGTGACGAAAGCATTTTTTGCACATCGCAGCCAATGCCGTTATCGGAATACCTCACTTCAATTTGTTTTTCATCTTTCACCAGCTTAATCATAATCTTTGCCGCGGAAGCATGTTTAAGGGTGTTGTTAATCAGCTCACAAACAACCCTATACAGGGCCACCTCGGTTTGTTTGTGCAAAGCCGGAAAGGGTTCATCCACCTTGAAATCAATTAAAATGGTGTTTGTTTTATTGATTTTTTCCACATAAACCGACAGTGCCTCTATCAAGCCAAAATCATTCAACAAGTTAGGTGTGAGATTGTTAGCAATTTCACGGGTACTTTTAATGGATTCCTGAAGGAGATCGTCTGTCATTTTAATAAACCTGCCCTGTTCCACCGGATTGCCCATGCGCGAGCTAATGAGTTCGAGGTGAATTTTGACCGCCGACAGCAGAGGGCCCAAGCCGTCGTGCAAATCTTCTGAAAAGCGCTCCCGTTCACGCTCTTCGGTTTCAATGGTATTGCGCAAAATGCGTTGCTCCATCTGCTTTCTGTCGGTGATGTTGCGTACCACTGCAATCAGCCCTTTGGCATTGCCCTCGGCAGCATAAATAATGGCCGTTTTCAACTCGCCCGAAAAAGTGCTGCCGTCTTTACGCTGCAACACATAATGGGCATCTTTTTCGTTGTCGTCAAGAAAGCGCGATTGGATATTTTTCACCATCCGCAATCGGTCGGTTTTTACAATCCAATCGGTAATAGGCGTTCCAATCATCTCATCGGAATGCTTTAAACGGAAAAGCAATTTGCTCTGCTGACTGGCAAAAACAATCATTCCATCGGCGTTGATTTTGAACACAGCATCGGGCGAGGCGCTGATAAGTTTTCGGTACAACTCTTCACTTTCGCGCAAAGCCAATTCGGCCAGTTTACGTTCGGTAATATCTTGGATGGTTCCCTGCACCAGCGTGATATGGCCTTGATCGTCCTTTGACACTTCGCCATGTACGCTAATATACTTTGTGATTTTTTCATCAGATACTAACCTGATATCGAATACAATATCACCAAAACCGTTAAACTCCTTTTTGAAAATTTTATGCAGTGCAGGGCGGTCATCGGGATGCGTTTTGCGCAAAACAGTGACCCAATTTATGTTTTTGCCGGTGAGACCTAAAATAACCGGAAGCTCATCAGACCAACTGAGCCTATCGTGAACCAAATCCCAGTCCCAACTGCCCGATCTTCCTATACGTTGCGCTTCTTTGAGCTTGGATTGGTTGGCAAGCAAGTCGCGGGTGCGCAACTTTACCAACGACTCCAATTCCCTGTTGAGCCGTTTTTTTACGCGAAAGCGAAATAGCAAGATCACCACGATGATGATAACAATTAAAGATATAAAAATGAATGAATTACGCAGACTTCGTTCTTTCGTTATTTGAAGTTTTTGCAAGGCATTTTCCTTTTCTTTGTGCTCAGTGTCGTATTTCACCTGCATTTCTGCAATGGAACGGGTATTTTCGGTGGTAAAAATGCCGTCTTTGGTAGCATCGTATTTTTTAAAAAACTCGGCAAAACGTTCGTAATCGCCTATCGCGCTGTAATATTTAGTCAGGGATCGGTAACTGAAGAGCAGCACATCTTGCGTGCCCAACATTTCGGCTGCCTGCAAAGCATCGCTAAAATAAGCATAGGCCATACCGTAGTTTTTCATCAAAAGATAGGTTTCGCCGAGGGTGTTAGAGATGTAAGAAATTTCCCACAAGCGTCCGAGTTTTTTGTTGATTTTCAATGCTTTAGTATCATATTCTAATGATTTTGCATAGTCTTTATTTTCGCGGTGGATGAGGGCCAAATTGTTCAGCGCACTGCCAAGGCTCACTGAGTCGTTGAGTTTTTCGAGCAATCCCACCGATTGGTTCAACAACAAAAATGCAGTATCCCAGCGGCCCACAGTGGCATATAAACTGCCGAGATTGATCAAAATTGAGGTCTCCATTTTGGTGTTGTTTGCCTTGCGTGTGAGATCGAGCGAGCGGTTGTAATAATCCAAGGCATTGCTCACATTGTTAAGGGCGTAGTTGATATTGCCAATGCTGTTGAGGGTGGTGGCGATCTTGTTTTGATCGGCTTTTTTCTCTCTGATGGCCAAGGATTGGTAAAGAAAATCGAGCGAAGTTTCAAATGAATTTGAATAAAAATAAGCTACCCCCAGATTGTGTAAGGCATCGGCTTTTTCCTCTTCGATGTTCAAGTTTTCGGCCAAAAGTAGCGAGCGGTTACCGTAATAAATACTGCTATCCGGCGACACTTTCCAATACGAAACACTCAATGCCTTATAGAGTTGTAGCTTTTCCATTGAATCGCGCACGCCCAAACTGAGACGATGATTGAGGCTGTCAATAACGGTTTTGGGTCGCGTTTCGGCTGCACCAATATACGCACTGAACAGAAGGGCAACCCCTCCCAGCACCACGAAAGCAAACCAACTTCTTTTCCGGAAATGAACCAAAATATTTTTCACATCTCATATAATAAAATTACCAACTTGCTTCCAAAAAAACTTTAAGCAGCCTCCGCCCATGGCCGATAAAAGTATAAATTATCCGTGTAATGGAGCAAAAATGTTGACAGAGGTGGTGATAGATGTTGGCATGGAGAAGCCGGACTTGAGAACATTTCAAACTTTAAGCGGCACTAAAAACCAAAATAATGAAATTAACGTCACAAAACGGCGAACAATTCGTTGATTTAATTGTAGTTAAGATGTTCAAATCAAATATAATGCATCAAATAACAACCCTGACTTTTTTCCGTTACAAAGGCTTTTTCAACCGCGTTTGGGGAATGTCCATGATGGGCAGGATTTACAGCGTCATGCCAAAAAATAAATCCATGCTTTTTTTCAAACCCCTTGGCACAGGCGGTGGCTCTGGTTACAGCATTGTCCCCGACTTTGGTGTTTATGGCCTTTTGACGGTTTGGCGCGACATTTCTGATGCCGAAGATTTTCTTAAAAGTGCGCTTTACAATCAATCTGTCGCCCATAGCACCGAACAGTACACCTTGTTTTTGAAAGCCATTCACACCAAAGGTTCTTGGTCGGGCTTTAGCGGCTGGGAAATTAACACCGAAAGCTCTGATGTTGAAGCCATAGCAACGCTCTCGCGGGCCTCCATCCGCCCGGGTTTTTTGATTCCATTTTGGCGAATGACACCTCGGGTAAGTAAAGAACTTAAAGAAACCAAAGGGCTTATCTTTACAAAAGGCATTGGCGAACTGCCACTGATGGAACAGGCCACTTTTAGTATTTGGGAAAACAAAGAGGCTTTGCGGTTTTTTGCCCTAAACACTTATCATGGCGAAGCGATGGAGATTACCCGCGATAAAGAAGGCTTTTCGGAAGAAATGTTTACCCGTTTTCGTCCATTAAAGGCTGTAGGTACATGGAATGGAGAAAATCCGATTGAAAAACTGCTGCAATCCAAAGAAGCGGAATAATCTATAAATGATTTTGGGGGTTAAGCCACCCCATAATCTAAAACTTCGGAATGCATCATCTGGTCGCCAAAATCATTCCGTGCACTTATAGCCCTAAACTATTTACACTGATCATTAAATTTGCCATTGAAGCACATCCTAACCATCAAAAAGAAATGATAAATAGCAAATATAGAACGTAATTAATCATATAAAATGGATACAGAAAATGTTGATCAAAACAAACAAGTCAACAATCCGCTTCACGGACTGAAATTGGCTGCCATACTCGAGGCTTTAGTTGATTACTACGGTTGGGAAAAACTATCAATGAAAATCCGCATCAATTGTTTCAAAAATGACCCATCACTGAACTCGAGTCTCAAATTTTTAAGAAAAACACCTTGGGCACGAGATCAGGTTGAACAGCTATATCTTGATTTAATAAAGAAAAAACAATTCAAACAGGCCTCCAGTCAAAGAACAACGGACTGAAGGGCCCTGTTTACGTAACTTTGACATCATTAATGCGTAAAAAAAGCAATGGAAGTTCAGATCACTAAATGTCAAGGAAAATGAAAAAGAATTGCCTACTTTATTTGCTCGTATTGGTTGTTACTTTCGCCTGTAAAAAAGAAGAAAAAAATAACTTCATTCAAATGGGCAAAACAAATAAGATGATAATAAACAGCTACGACACCTTGCTTGTTGGCGGCTATAATACTTCCAGCGTTTTGGAAATGGATATAAACAAGGATGGCATCAATGATTATAAATTGAAAAGTGAGATTATTGGATCGCCGGGTATGGGTCAACATCCTACTGCTTCCATTGCATGTTTGTCGGAAAATTGTACTATAAAAGGCCAATTATTAAATGATACTACTTTTTACAAGTCTTTTGTTCATTCTTATTATGGCGAAAATGGATCGCCATTGTTTATTCAATATTATCAAACTTATTCCAAAATACGAACCAATGAATATGATTCTGTTTTTTCAATTCAAACGAATGTTTTCAAGGTCAATTACCTGGATGACAGTGATGTTATTCATCAATCAGATCTATATCAATCCAAGAATTTTGTTTTGACAGAAGGGTATAGTACAACGATTGACGGTCCTTATCCTGATATGACGAATGACACCGTACGTACCTACTTTGTAACACATAATTATAATAGTAACGTTATACCAAACAATACTTTATCCTATATTGGATTGAAGTTAAAATCCGCAAATGAAGAAAAACTGGGATGGATAAAACTAGGTGTCGTTGATAATTACAAAATCATATTGTTAGAAACTGCCATTCAAGAATAAGGGGCAATCGCTTCACCTCAACTAACTTATTGATAAGGATTTACAGCAACAACAAAACTTCCTTTTTCAACCCGAAGACCATTCGCTATAACTTCGCATTTGGCCATCAGAAGAAAGAAAATCCGGCTGTCTTTGCAGCGCATTAAGCCTTCGAGGTTTCCCATACCCTTTGAGATGATGAGGTCGGCTTGCTCAAAATGTTGTTTAAAATCCACACCGGATTTTTCCAAAAGGGTGGATGGCGCATCGTAACCGTTGGTAATCACTGTGGCGCAGGATGACATTTCAACTTCGGCTGCGTCATCTATGGTTGCATCGTTGAGAGCCAATCCTCCGCGAACCACAAAAGTGACATTCGGATGATGCATCGTTTCGATAAACAATTTGTCGAAATAAATCTCACCGGCATTGTCACCGAGATAAAGAATTGATTTGGCATTTTTGATGGCGGTTTTTAGTTTTTCGCTGTCATCAATGGCCAATGGAGTTTGGAAAACACGCGCGATGGTAGCATCCATATCCCTGTTGATGGCCACACCATAATCCATAATATTGGCTGCCAAAGCAAGCCGCAAAGCCATTTCAAAAGGATTGTCGGACTGCGCCACCTTCTCTTTCCAAATAGGATAAAGCAAGCTTGCTTGCCGGTTGCTTTGCTGTTTTTTCTCGAGATAAGGATCATGGATACCGGTGAACTGTCTGAACATCAACGACAAGCGCCGCTGAAGTTCAGGAGCCCCTAAATCGGCATTGTTTTCAATGATGGCATTGACTTGTTCATCGAATTGTTGAATTTCATCTGTCGAAAGTTCTTGCTGCCGAATCATCACCGACCAAGTGTTGGATAAACAGGCGGCACAAAGGCCTTCGCTTATCATCATGCCTGTGCAGGTTTTGTGTTGTTGAAGATCCGTTTTAACATTACAGCAAAGCATCATAAAGCAGTTCAACCGGATGTTGTGCCTTTCGTCCCGTTCCATCTTTGATTTGATGGCGGCAGGAGGTTCCCGATGCGGCCAAAAAAGTAGTCTTACTGCTTTTTCTTACGGCAGGAAACAACACCAGTTCTCCTACTTTCATCGAAACATCGTAATGCTCTTTTTCGTAGCCAAACGAACCAGCCATTCCGCAACAGCCTGACGGAATTTCTTTTACGTTCCATCCTTTGGGCAAGGACAGAATGGCCAGGGCTTCTTTGGTGCTTGCGATAGATTTTTGTTGGCAGTGGCCGTGATACAACACTTCTTGTTGTGTGGGCTTAAACATTTCGCTACTGATTTTTCCCTGCTTCATGGCCTGATACAGAAACTCTTCGATAGTAAAGGCGTTTTTGGCAATTTTTTCTGCCTCAGCTTGTAAATGAGACTCAGCCAGCTCGAGATATTCATCGCGAAAACTGAGAATAGCCGATGGCTCAATACCCACCAACGGGATGTTTGCTGTAATTTTTCCGCTGAGCAGCGTGAGATTTCTATTCACGATTTTTTTTGCTTTACGCAAAAATCCTTTGCTCAAATAGGTTCTGGCACTCTCCAAATGCTCGGGGATAACAACTTCATAACCCACCTTTTGCAAGAGCAAAATCGCCTTAATTCCTATTTCAGTATCATTGAAACGGGTAAATTCATCATTGAAAAGATAAACCTTCCCTAAGTTTCTATGAGTTGCCGATTGTAGTTTATTCTTTTTAAACCAACGATCCAAAGTTGTCTTGTAAAGCGTTGGCATTGTTCGTCTTGCATCAAAGCCTATCGTTTTCATCAGGACTGGAGCGATCAGTCCGTTGGTCATAAAAAAGTTTGTGAACCAAGGAGCTAAACTACCTAAAGCATTCACTTTACTGATGTTAGCAATGATTTTTGAGCGAAGAGGAGCGCCATTGGCATCGTAATAATGCTGCAAAAACTCAGCTTTCAGTTTGGCTACATCCACACTGCTTGGACATTCAGATTTGCAGGCTTTGCAGGAGAGGCAAAGATCCATGACCTCATAAATTTCTTTATGATCGAAGGGGTTACTCTTGTTGCTGTTGGTTAAAAACTCACGCAACAAATTGGCCCTTGCCCGTGTGGTGTTTTTTTCGTCGCGTGTGGCCATGTACGAAGGGCACATGGTTCCTCCAATCACCTCGGTTTTGCGACAGGTAGCTGTTCCGTTACATTTTTCGGCAGCCCGCAAAATCCCTTGATCTTTAGAAAAATCAAACACAGTTTTAATATCGCGGGTAGGTTGTCCGGGTGTATATCGCAACATGGTGTTCATGCGAGGGGTGTCAACTATTTTATTTGGGTTGAAGATGTTATGCGGGTCCCAGGCACGTTTCACCTTGCAGATAAGATCGTAATTGAGGGGGCCAATCATCAAGGGGATAAATTCACCTCTCAATCGGCCATCTCCATGTTCGCCACTGAGTGAGCCTTTGTATTTCTTCACCAATTTGGCTGTTTCCAAAGCGATGGTATGGAACAACTCAACATCTTTGGGATCTTTCAGGTTGAGGATAGGCCGCAAGTGAAGCTCGCCGGTGGCGATGTGGGCATGATAGACACAATTTTTGCCGTATTTCAATAACATCCGATCGAAATCGGCAATATACTCGGGAAGAAAGGCGGGATTTACTGCCGTATCCTCAATCACTGCCACAGGCTTTGCATCGCCGGGCATATTGTTCAAAACACCCAAGCCGGCCTTTCGCAAGGCCCAAACCTTGTTGATGTCGCCACCTATAATTAAAGGGAAGCTGTATCCATAGCCGGCAGCCCGCATTTCGGCCTCCATGGCTTTGGCTTTAGCCTCGATGAGCGCCATATTTTCTTCAACAAATTCAACAATGAGCAAAGCGCCGGGGTCGCCCACAACAAAAAAGCGATTCTTGTTTTGTTCTATATTTTCTTTGGTCAAATCCATGACCGTTTTATCCATCAGTTCCACTGCAACGGGCGCATATTTCAATGCCAAAAGGTTGGCTTTCAAGGCATCAGCAATGGTTTCAAGATGCACGCATACCAGCGCTTTCGATGAAGGCGGAAGGGCAACAAGATTCAGCTTCACCTCGGTAGTAAACGCCAAAGTACCTTCCGAACCGGCCAAAAGTCGGCAAAAGTTGAAAGCTGCGGCGTCTGGAGTAAAAACCTCTGTTTCGAGCAGCAGATCAATGGCATAGCCTGTGTTTCGCCTATGCAGACTTTGGTCGGGATATTCTTTTCTGATTTCGTCCTGATGGGCCCGAATCGAAAGCATTTCATTAATGTTTCGATACAAATCGCCTTCGAGGCCTTCGCGTTTGGTTTTTTCCTCGAAAGCAGCTTTGGTAAGCCGACCAAAAAGCACTTCTTCGCCATTGCTTAACAGGGCTTTTATTTCCAACGTATGGTCGCGGGTACTACCGTAAACCAGGGAGTGCGCACCGCAGGCGTTGTTGCCCACCATGCCACCAATCATGCAATAATCGGCGGTAGAAGTTTCAGGGCCAAAAAACAAGCCGTGCGGCGCAAGGAATTTATTCAACTCATTGAGCACCACTCCCGGTTGAACACGCACCCATTTTTCATTGGTGTTCAACTCAAGAATGGCAGTCATATAACGCGAAATGTCAACAACAATACCGTTTCCAACTACTTGACCGGCAAGCGAAGTTCCGGCAGCTCGTGGCACCAAAGCACATTTTGTTTCGTGTGCCAAAGCAATGAGCTTCCGAATGTCGTCGGCGTTTTTTGGCATAGCAACGGCCAATGGCTTTTCCCGATAAGCGGAAGCATCGGTAGCGTAGATCAACCTTGTGGCATCATCAACAAATATATCACCCTGAAAGTTGTCTTTTAACTTTTCTAAGGCCTTGTAAATTTTCGATTCGCGCATGGAATGAGTTGTTTCTAACGACAGTGGGAGGCGCGAAAAACACCTTCCTCTCACTGCCATTAAGCGATTATCTTATTTTGTCGGTACTTTCAAAAATCTTGTCGGCCGACTTGGCAATAAAGCCGGAGTAAAGTTTTCCATCGGCATCGGGATACCGACGGGCAAACTCATAGTAACAGCCCGGAATTTCTTGCGCGCCATCGCTAAAATTCACCAGAATCATTTCAGACCGTGTACTCGATTGTTCAAGCAACTCGGACGGGGTGCCTTTGATTTCGCCACCCGAATCGTTGAGCAAGAAGCCATTGTCTTTCAACAATTGGTTCACCTCTTCAAGGGTAGTTAGGGTTATCAAATGGTTCACACTTACCGTGAAGTGGTTGGCGCAGAACCCATTGACATACAACCACGCTGCATACTCCGACTCCTTACGCAGTTGCTCATACACCTCATAGGAAGGTTGACCCCAAACATTTCCGCTGTAAATCAACGCATCGGAATGGAGAATTTCTAACGGAATAGAATCTGTTAATTCTTTCACTTTTTGTTGCAGGAAAGGACTAAAATCGGCAGTGATCAGTTGCGAGATAAACACGCGCGGCTGGCCTTCCATTTCGAAATGCTTTGCATACAAGTGTTTGCTCTCAAAATGATAATCGCCTTTGTAAACGTATCCGGCTTTGATGAAAACCTGCGCCAAAGCATCAATGTTGATGCGCGGATCATCAAAGGTACGTAAGGCAACGTGGTCGTTTTCAACTATTTCTCCGCGTTGAACGAACAAATCGTGTACGTCTTTAACAGCAGGATTTTGTTGGGTATAGTCGCTCCAAAGGCGATCGAAAATGGTTTTAACTTGCATAATGATATAATTTATTTTGTTTATAACAATTGAAGGGCTAATTGGTTAGCAAAAATGGGATGAATTCCCGAAATATTTTTAAGAAGGGCGCTTTCAAGGTGATTTTTTTCCACCGGAAGGCCCAAAAGATGGCGTTTCAATTCTTCAATGAGGTGGCTTTGATCAGTGGATTCTATTTTTACAATGCGGCCTTTAGTAATAAAGATTTGAAGAGGTATGACTTCCGACAACAGTTTCAACTCAGTAAAGTATGAATAATCAGGCGAATAGCCATAATTCCATTCCCAGAGCTGGTACTTTTCGTTCACCAATTGCGCAATACGGTCGTGCTCGTCAGATGTAAAGGTTCGCTCGTCAACAATGCCCATTTCCTGTTTTACAAAGGCTTCAAAGCGGTTCACAAAAGTTGTTAAATCCATATCGTTCCTTAAAAAAGGCCTCACGTTAGTGATTTCAGCGCGGTTGGAGGGGATGGCTTTTGAGGAATATTTACCGTGAACAACATGAATGCTTTCGTTCACCAAATCGAGGTTGGCATCGAACAACAAAGTGCCATGATGCAGGATGGTTCCCCGATGAAGATGGGCAGCGTTGCCCGAAATTTTCTTGTCGCCTATGGTCAAACTGCTTTTGCCACTCAACTTCGCCTCTACGCCCAAAGTTTTTAAAAAATGAACCAAAGGAGCGGTTGCTTTTTCAAAATCAACTTTATTTTCCGATTCGCGCACATGAGTAACGAAGGAATAATTCATGTTGCCGCTGCCTTGAAACACTGTGCCTCCGCCTGAAATACGACGTAAAACAGGAATGTGATGGGTGTTCACAAAAGGGAAATTGATTTCTGCAATCGTATTCTGATGCTTGCCTACAACCAAACAGTCGGTGTTTTCCCATAACATAAATACTTCATCATCAATATTTTTAACTACAAATTCTTCGGCAGCGATATTAAAAAATGGATCGGTAGAGCGTTTGTGGATGCAGATCATGGGTTTACGGATGCTAATCAAAGGCGGTGGAGCGCAAAAATAATGAAATTTTACCGCCGTGCTTGGAACTTTAAACTATTTTTGCCCCCTCAAATTTAAAAGCATAATATGCACGAAATCAGAAATATTGCAATTATTGCCCATGTGGATCATGGCAAAACAACCTTGGTGGACCGTTTGTTGTACCAAGTTAGACTTTTTAGAGACAACCAAGAGGTAGAAGATTTACTGCTCGACAACAACGATCTCGAACGTGAAAGAGGAATCACGATTTTAGCGAAAAACGTTTCAGTTCGCTACAAAGAAACCAAAATAAATATCATTGACACGCCCGGCCATGCTGACTTTGGCGGCGAGGTAGAGCGGGTGCTTAATATGGCTGATGGTGTGCTTTTACTTGTTGATGCTTTTGAAGGCCCCATGCCCCAAACGCGTTTTGTGTTGCAAAAAGCCATTGAGTTGGGACTCAAACCTATTGTGGTCATCAACAAAGTTGACAAGCCCAATTGTCGGCCCGACGAAGTGCAGGAATCGGTTTTCGACCTGATGTTTAACTTAGGCGCAACCGAAGATCAGCTGAATTTCCCCACCGTTTTCGGATCGTCGAAAAACGGCTGGATGTCAGACCATTGGGAGAATATTACAACCGACGTTTCCTATTTGTTAGACACAATTTTAACCCATATTCCAAAAGCCCAAAAGGTGGAAGGAACGGCTCAAATGCAAATCACATCGCTGGATTACAGCTCGTATGTAGGCCGTATTGCCGTGGGTCGTCTTTCGCGCGGAACCCTCCAAGCAGGAATGACCGTTTCATTGGTAAAACGCGATGGAACCATCACCAAATCAACCATTAAGGAGCTTTACACTTTCGAGGGTCTGGGCAAAGAACGCATTAAAACGCCCGTTCATTCAGGGGATATTATTGCCCTGATGGGGATTGAAGATTTCGACATTGGTGATACTATTGCTGATTTTGAAAAACCCGAAGGACTGCCACCGATCCAAATTGAAGAGCCTACCATGAGTATGTTGTTCACCATCAACAACTCCCCCTTTTATGGCAAGGAAGGTAAATATGTCACTTCACGCCATTTGCGCGATCGCTTGATGAAAGAGATCGAAAAAAACCTTGCTCTGCGGGTTGAAGACACCGATTCGCCGGACGCATTAATGGTGTATGGACGTGGTATTTTGCACCTCAGCATCTTGATAGAAACCATGCGTCGCGAAGGATATGAGTTTCAATTGGGCCAGCCAAGGGTCATCATCAAAATGATTGACAACCAAAAGCACGAGCCCATTGAATCCCTAACGGTATTGGTTCCTGAAGATTTTTCAGGCAAGGTGATTGAACAGGTGAGCATGAGAAAAGGTGAACTGATCGAGATGCACCCCACAGGCGACCGTATGCACATTGAGTTTAATATCCCATCGAGAGGCATCATCGGATTAAGAAATAACGTGTTGACCGTAACCGAAGGAGAAGCCATCATCGCGCACCGATTCAAAGCTTTTGAACCTTGGAAAGGCGAACTCGCCGCACGAAACAATGGTGCACTCATTTCACTCGACACAGGAACTGCCATTCCTTTCTCTATTTGGAAGTTGCAAGATCGCGGTCAATTTTATATCCATCCCAACGAGGAGGTCTATGCCGGCCAGGTGATCGGTGAAAACAATCGCGCTACCGATTTGGTGGTCAACGTTTGTAAAACCAAAAAACTAACCAATATGCGGGCTTCGGGCTCCGATGAAAAGGTGCTGATTATTCCGGCCATCCGTTTTTCATTGGAAGAGTTTATGGAAAACATCAGAGACGATGAATATCTCGAGGTTACCCCTCGTTCGCTCCGTTTGCGGAAAATCATCCTTGATGAAACAGAACGTAAACGACAAAATAAAACTTCGGCATAATGAAAAAGCAAATTCGTTTTATCGGTTTTTTATTCCTTTTAATCAGCGTTTTACCTTCATGTGATATCTTAAACCAAGCTGCAGAGGTAGGCCGTTTACAGCAATGTACTTTTCAAGTTGAGGGTGTAAACTCTATTTTTTTGGCCGGCATTGAATTGCGCCAGGGCATGAAATCAACCGATCTTAATAGCGGTCAGTTGATACAATTGGCTAACGCTGCTTTTCAAAAAAATATGCCGCTCAGCTTTAATGTGGTGGTTCAGGTGAACAATCCCAACACCAAAACCGCTGCACTCAGCCGCATGGATTACCGTGTTTTTCTCGATGGCGTGGAGATGCTTTCGGGCCAGATGAACCAAAGATACAGCATTGGTGCCAACAGCAATACCGATGTGGCTGTGCCTGTGCAATTGGAGCTGTTCAAAGCGTTATCGAGCCAAAGCGCTGATGCAATGACGAATATTGGTTTCAAACTTACCGGCAGCAGCAGCAAACCCGTGGAGCTACTCGTGAAAATAAAGCCTTATGTGCAGGTGGGGCTAACATCGCTCCCCTACCCGGGCTATCTTGACATCAGAAAAACACTTTAAGGGCATTATTGCTCAACCGAAATTCTGAATAAAAATTTAAAAAAGCAGGAATGATTCTTCAATTCTTGCTTTTTTTATGATAAAATTTACTTGTGTGTACTCTGATTGTGGGGGCTTCACATTGAGAATCAGCCTAACTTTGTGGAATCAGACTCAGATCAAATGAAACACAAAGGAAAAGAAAAGTTGGAAGAGCGGTTTTATTTAGACCTTTTCAGGAAATTAGAAAGTGATTTTCCCAAAGGAAAAGTATTGGCATCTGAGTCGCCTGATTTTTTAATCAAAACAAAACACAGCACTGTGGGGATCGAAATTACCCGTCTGTTGCCCCTATACGTGAATGAGGACAGTTTTAACGCGACGAACTCCCAACAGAAAAGCTGGCTTGTTGGGCCGCACACCATCCAAATGATCCTCGACAAGAAAGAGGAAAAACTCGGCCTCTATCGGTCGAAAAAACTCAAAGCCTGTTGGCTCCTTATAGTTTTACCGTCGCTGTCGGTAGCTGAAGCTTGTGAATTATCATCGCAAACATTTCATTTTATGTATCATAAGAATTTCGATCGGGTTTTTCTACTGCTGGTAGATCAAAAAAAGCTGATGGTAATTGCCTAAAGCATAAGTTCAAAATACGCTGTTTTTCCTGCTGTTTACGATGATTACCGTAGGCAATAGGTCTGTTTTCGGGTCTAATTTTGCTTTTGAAATCGAAGGGATATCACTATTCAATGAGATTCAAAAGCAAGCGGTAGCCGAAAAGCTTTAAAAAGAGTAGGCAAGAACAAAAATCATCAAAATGAAAAAAACATTTATTCTTCTCGCAATGGCCTTTTTTGGCTTCATGAGTGTATCGCAAGCCCAATTTGAAAAGGGACAAAAAGATGTCAACGTTGGCATTGGTTTGGGCGCCACTTTTGGCTTAGGCTCTGTTCAACTTCCTCCTGTATCGTTTTCGCTCGATTATGGGTTCAATGACAACATCAGCATTGGCGGATATGTTGGTTATTCTTCATTTAAAGAAGAAGTTTATACTTGGTCATGGAAATATACCTACATCATCGTTGGTGTGCGTGGCGCCTATCATCTGGCCTTGGTTGAAAAATTGGATACCTATGCCGGTGTGATGTTGGGCTACAACATTGCATCAGCCAAATTCGATGGTTCGCTCAACGGAATTCCCGAACCAAAAGTTGGTGGTATTGCTTACTCAGGATTTTTGGGTGCCCGCTATCACTTTGGCGACAAATTTGGAGTTTTCGGTGAGGTAGGCTATGGAATTGCTTTGCTAAATCTTGGATTAACTTTAAAACTGTAATCTTTCCATCAAGCAAGCTCAACAAGTATTTCTCATACTTCAATTAAAAAAAAAGAGCCATATTTTATGGCTCTCTTTTTTATTTTAGTGTTAGTTTACCTTTTTTGCCTTGGCCCACTCCTCTTTATAATAGCGCATGGGCGCCAATAAAAAACCGTAATTGTAAAACGCATTTGGTTTATGATGCTCCAAATGAGCGGTGATGGTTGCGCGTAAATATCTATTGCTGAGCTTTGAAAGAAATGGCAATCGGCTATGCACCAGCACATCATGAAAAATGAAATATGCTAATCCGTACAAAGCAATGCCTGCTCCTATGAAAAACTTCCAGTCGAAGCCATCGGCCCAGCCGGTATAGATAAAAAGGAAGCTTGGAACAGCAAAAATAACTGCAAACACATCATTCCATTCAAATTTACGTCCGTCGCGGATGTGGTGATCCTTGTGCAAAATCCACAAGAAACCGTGCATCACATACTTATGAGAAAACCAAGCAACAAATTCCATAAACAGAAATGCCGATAGCACTAAAAGGGTTGCAAAATACCAAGCGATCATACCTATAAGGATTTATTTTTATAATATTCTTCAACGCGGTCGAAAGCAATCTTGAACCAGGCTGTGTATTTTTCGGGATGCAGCTTAATGTCTGTCCGCAATTCGTCCAAATTGATGTACGCATAGGTTTCAACCTCTTCGCGATTGATGTTGGGCAACACATCAGTAGCTCCAACAAAAACATGATCAACCTCATGCTCTATCAAACCTTGACCCACATCGGCTTTGTATAAAAAATGAAAGATTTTATGTATTTCGGCTTCCATTCCCATCTCTTCGCGCAGGCGACGGCTGGTGGCCTGCTGCAAAGTTTCGCCCAGGCGTGGATGCGAACAACAAGCATTGGTCCACAAACCGGGTGTGTGATACTTGGAAAATGCCCGCTGATGAATCAGCATTTCGCCTTTGGTGTTGAAGAGAAATATTGAGAATGCACGATGCAAAACAGCTTTTTCGTGGGCTTCCATCTTTTCCATTGTTCCAATGTCATTGTCATTGGCATCCACCAAAACAACAAATTCTTTTTTAGAAGTTAATGATGTCATTATTCTTGTTTTTTAATCAACTGATTTACAATGCTTGCCTCTATTGTGGTAAGACTTACTTTCTCGAACAAATATACCAAAACTTTAGATCGAAACTGAGTTTCCGAAAAACTGCCCTTGCTGCTGCGCAAAGCTTCGATCAGCATTTTTTTGTCTTCATCTAAATTTGAACGATAGCCTAAAAAACCCGGTGCAGCAGTTTGGATACTGAGCCTGAGTATTCGAATCTCGGCGTTGTCGGGTTGTTTTTTGATCGCTTTTTCGATTAGGTTTTTGCCTTCCGAAAAGCGTCTGTATTTGGCTATCGGACTTAGCTCATGGTCGGCACCGGCTGCAATCGCAACACCCATATAGGCTTCAACAAGGGGTGATGGATTGCTGATGTCTTGCAAAAGTGCAAGCATCTGCTTGGAGGCCTGCTTGTTGTCGTCAAATTGAAAAAACAACTTTCTCGATTCATCCAAAGGCGCTGAAAAATCAACGCTTACCGACATCAACAAATACATTAAAAGAAATCTCATTTTAAAGTAGGTTGAGCTTGTAGCGAAAGTAGGAACTGACCAACAATAAGTATTTTGAACTGTTTGGAATACGTATGCGTTTGTCTTGTAATAGACGCTGTGCCTTTACTTTACGTATTTTTTTGAAGAGGTTGTAATAATAGATATAAGCTACATAAACGCCATAACGGGCACCAGCAGGCAGCATTTTAATGCCATTTAAACCTTCTTTAAAATCTTTTTCAATATCAGCTTCAATATTTTTTTTTGCTAAGGCATCAAAAATATTGAGATCGAGACCCGGAAAATAGGTTCGTCCCAAGTGTGCATGGTCGTTGTTCAGGTCTCGAAAAAAATTAATCTTTTGAAACGCTGAGCCTAATCTCATGGCAGGTTTTTTCAACTGTTTGTACTTTTCGCTGTTGCCTTCGCTGAAAACGTGAAGGCACATCAATCCCACCACTTCGGCAGAACCAAGAATATAGTCCTCGTAGAGCATTTGATTGTACTCGATTTTTTCGAGATCCATCTCCATGCTTTTCAAAAAACGATCTATATGCGCCCACTCGATGCCGTATTTATGAACAGTTTCTTGAAAGCTATTCAATATGGGGTTCAGACTAATTTTTCGCTCGATGGCCAATTGGGTGTCTCTACGAAATTCAGCCATAAGTAGCTCTTTGTCAAACCCATGAAAAGAATCCACAATTTCATCGGCCAATCGCACGAAACCATAAATGGCATAAATCGGATCGTGAAACTGGTGATCAAACAACCTGATTCCAAGCGAAAATGAAGTGGTGTAAGCTCTGGTTGTCAGCTTGCTGATGCGGAAAGAGACATCGTCGTAAAGCGCCTTCATATTATCGGTTTTTTTTGATGATTTCATTGGCTGCTACTTGTCCGGAAATGATAGTTGGCGGAACTCCCGGACCCGGGATGGTTAACTGACCGGTATAGAGTAAGTTGGTTACTTTTTTGCTAAACATGGATGGCTTTAAAATGGCTGTTTGCATCAAGGTGTTGGCCAAACCGTATGCGTTGCCTTTAAAAGCATGGTAATCAGTGGCAAAGTCGCGATTGGAATAAAAACGACTATAAACAATATTGTCTTTGAACTGAATACCTAACGTTTCTTCAATGCGTTGGATAGAAAAATCATAATAATGCTTCCTCACTTCGTCGCTATCGTTGAGGCCGGGAGCTACCGGTATAAGAATCATCAGGTTTTCCATGCCCTCAGGCGCAGTGGTGGGATCGGTTTTAGAGGTACAGCTCAAGTAAACCGAAGGATTTTCAGGCCATTGCGGAGTTTCGTAGATTTGCTCGGCATGTTTTTCAAAGTCTTTGTTGAAAATAAGGGTATGATGTAAAGCTTGATCCAATTTCTTGTTGATGCCCAAATAATAGATCAATGAGGAGGGCGAAAGCGTTCGGCTGTTCCAATATTCATTGGAATAGGTGCGGTATTTTTCGGGCAAAATATATTGTTCAACATGATGGTAATCAGCGCTTGCTATTACATAATCAGCCGAAATTGTTCTTTTGTCGGTAACTACGTCGTTTATTTTTCCTTTAGAAATATCAAATGACTTGACCTCTTCGTTGTACGAAAATTTCACACCAAGACTCTTTGCCAAGCTTTCAAAACCTTCTATGATTTTAAAAAAGCCTCCTACCGGATACCAAGTACCCAACATCATATCGCCGTAATTCATCAATGAATACAAGGCAGGGGTTTTTTGGGCAGTGGCACCTAGAAAAAGGATGGGAAATTCGAGAATTCTGAGCAGCTTTGGATGGGTAAAATATTTGCGGATATAGCTGTGAAACGATTGCAGAATGTGCATTTTCAGCGCACCTTTCATAATGTCCCATTCCGCAAATTCCAAAATACTTTTCGAAGGTTTAAACACCAGCTTTTTGATACCAATCTCATATTTAAATGCAGCTTCTTCGAGAAATTTCTTCAACTTGACTCCGCTTCCTTTTTCAATAGATTCGAATAGCGCATAAAGAGCTTGAGTGTCGGCAGGCAAATCAACCTTGTCGCCCGGACCGAAATATATTGAATATGAAGGGTCCAAACGCTCAAGCTGGTAATAATCGGAGACTTTTTTTCCAAAATAGTTAAAAAATTGTTCAAAAACATCCGGCATCCAGTACCAACTCGGCCCCATATCGAAAGTAAATCCTTGCTCGGAAAACTTCCGTGCCCGGCCTCCCGCCATGTCATGCTTCTCGATAACTTCCACCTCAAAACCATTTTTGGCCAAAACGGCGGCTGAGGAAAGACCGGAAAAACCGGCGCCGATGATGATTACTTTTTTGCGTTTCATTTCAATTTTGTTTAATAATTTGGTTTAAAGCTTAAACGATCATTGTGGATAATTGTTCAAGAAAATGGGTTAAAAGCGAAAAAAAAAATTGAAATTTCTATTCAAAAGAAAGTTATAAAGCAAAAGAGTTTTTTTGGTTGTACTTCCTCCTTTCAAACCAAAAGCGCTCAATACGAAAAAGAGTTTCACACTCTTTCAATAAAACACCCTGTATAAAAACCATTAACGTTCATTACAAAAGCCGATGAACCTCAAAAGTTTTGTCTTGCAGCGAGCTCTTTTGTCACATTCAACAGTTGTTTCATTTAAAGACCTATATTTGTTTTGTAAATTTGACTTTATGAATATAGCTGTAACCGTAGTTGCCGTCGGATTATTGGTTTTTCTGGCGCATATTTTCGCTGAAATCTTCAGCCGTAAACGCATCCCCGATGTACTGATGTTGATTGTAATTGGGTTAATTATTGGCCCGATACTTAAAATTGTAACATTAGAATCATTTGGTATGGTGGGTCCCATTTTTACCACCATTACCTTGGTTACCATCCTTTTTGAAGGAGGAACAGAACTTAAAATGGAAGAGCTGAAAAACTCCGTCAAAGGCACTACGCTGCTTACCAACGTAAATTTTTTCGCTACCATGATTGTAGTCGGCCTTATAGGCTGGCAGGCATTTAATTTAGAGCCATTGGTGGCTTTTATGCTGGGTTCAATTGTTGGAGGCACCTCGTCGGCAGTAGTCATTCCCTTGGTTCGACAACTTAACATGGGTAAAAAGAATGGAACAATCCTCATACTTGAATCGGCATTTAGCGATGTGTTGTGTATCGTTTTTGCTTTGGCTTTGTTAGAAGCCGTGGAGATGGGCGAACTGAAAGTTGGGTTGATGATCGGAAAGGTTGTTGCCTCCTTTATTCTGGCAACGATCATTGGCCTTGTAGGTTCCATTTTTTGGTCCATGATTCTCCACAAGGTTCGGACCATTAAAAACTCCATTTTTACTACCCCGGCATTTGTATTTATCATCTTCGGCATCAGCGAGTTATTGGGATATAGTGGCGCTATTGCAGCCCTTGCCTTCGGAATTGGCTTGGCCAATATGGATTTGTTGGCCGCACCGGCCATTCAAAAAATTATTGCCAACAAAGCCGAATCGCTCAACGAAACCGAAAAGGTCTTGTTCAGCGAAATCGTATTCCTGCTCAAAACATTCTTCTTTGTGTATATTGGTATCTCCATTCGTTTAACTGACCTCATGCCGTTGCTCATCGGATTGGCCATCACCGTTGTGTTGTTTTTCTTGCGTATTCCTGTTGTAAGAGCGTCAATATCAGCCGATGAAACCGACAAACGCGATATGTTTCTTATGGCAGCCATTTTCCCAAAAGGGTTGGCCGCCGCCGTTTTGGCTACCATTCCATTGCAAAGAGGCATTCCCGGTGGTGAATTTATCATGAACGTCACCTTTTCCATCGTTCTCTTTAGCATCGTCTTCACATCAGTTGTGATACCTATGAT